>NZ_CP187126.1:2400000-2700000 GCF_049601585.1 Frigoribacterium sp. 2-23
GTCAATTGCTTGAGAATGGCGCATCGGGCTCCGAACCCTGTGACGACCTCGAGTCGAGGCTGCGCTAGAGCCCGGCGGTCGACGGAGAGATCGACTCGCCAGGCGGGCACGGTTTTAGTCAGCGAGTCGGCATGAAGGCCCCCGTATTCGCGGAGGTGGCTGATACGTCCGTCGCGGAGAGTGATGACGGAGATGTAGCGGCGGCGAAGACGGTCAGCGCGGTCCGCCTGTCGGAGGATCGCCTCGTATTCACAGATCATCACCGCGGGGTCGTCTGTGGCGCGCACGACGTCAAAGGTCACGTCATCGAACCAGAGGAAGCCGTCGAGACTGGCGGCCATGGCTTCGATCGCTGACCGTCCCACGATAGGCGCCGCATCCCCCGCTCCGTCGAAGGGCACGTCGATGACCGCATCGTGTTAGAACAGGTCCGGAAAAGACGTGATGCCTGGATCGATCCGGCCTTCGAAGGCAGCAGCGAAGGCTGCAACTGCAGCAGCGAAGTGCGGGGGCTCCGCGACGGTCAACCGAGTCGGACGTTGGCGATGCCGCCGTCGATGTCGAGGACCGCTCCGTGCGCGTATGACGCCTCGTTGGACACGAGGAACCTCACGGCGAACGCGATATCGACTGGGCGCACGGGCGTCCCGGCGACGGGGCCCCGGGTCATCTCGGCGAGGGCGTCCGCCGCAGCGGCGTTCCCGGGCGTTGCTGTGGCGCCCGGTGCGACGGCGCGCGACAGGTGTGGTCGACTACTACATAGCTCCGGGCCGTTGGGCCTGCCCGATCGGATCGCTCGCGACCCAGGCGGCAGCCATTGACGCGGAACTCGCCCGGACCGTCGCGGACGACATGAGAGCGTGGCGGGGCATGCTCGCCGACGGCGTCGTCAAGATGCGGACGGCGGGGCTCGTCGCGGAGTCCTCAGACCCCGAACGGATCGCGGTGTCCATCCTCGCGGCCGTCCAGGGCGGACTCGTCCTGAGTCAACCGGAACGGTCAGCATGGCCACTGGAAGCCGCACTCGACTCAGCCCTCGCACCACTGCAGGGTGCCGCAGCTACCTCGATGCAGGAAAAATACAGGACGGCTCTCACGCCGTCCCTATAGGTGATCCTCTATCGGGACAAGAACTATGGCGCCGTCGGCTCTACCGCGCTGAATGCGTGATTACGATCCTCTCCACCCCACCGAGCCGGTCTAGCGAAGAATCGACAAGCACGTGGCACGTTAGGGCGCGGCGGTGCAACACAACGGGGCTTTCGTGACACTTCAGGGTATGGGAGCAGAGAGCACCGACAAGTCACTGTGGCAGCGGAGTCTCGACGGTGACAGCGACGCCTTCGGGGCACTGTTTATCGAGCATCGCGATCGTGTCTACCGCCACGCCTACCGGCTTACCAGCGCAGTTCAGGATGCGGAGGATGTCACCGCGACGGCGTTCCTCGAGCTCTGGCGTCGCCGAGAATCCGTCCGAACCGTCAACGGCTCGGTTCTCGCTTGGCTTCTCATAACGGCCACGAACACCGCCCGTAACATCAGCCGGAAAACCGCGCGGTACGACCAGCTCCTTCGCTCACTCCCTCGAACCGAACCCTCTCCGGGTGCCGACCAGCAGCATGAGGACACCAGCCTCGTCGCCTCACTCGATCCAGCCCTACTCGCAACACTGCGCCGTCTGCCTCCTCAGGACCTCACGCTGCTCACCCTTGTGACGTTCGAGGGACTGACCGTGGCCGAGGTAGCAACAGAGCTCGGGCTGACTGAGACCGGCGCACGAACACGGCTGCATCGCGCGCGCATGCGCCTCAGACGCCATCCGAGCCTGAACCCCACACTCACTTCTCCTGCCGCGACCAACATCGAAGGAATTACCCCGTGACCCCCACGCTCGATCCGGTTTTCGCCACGGCGGTGGAAGCCGCTCTCCGTAACGAGGTGGACGCAGCTCGCGGGGCATCTCGCCCGTGGTGGCGGCGGCATCGCAAGCTCGCGATCGCACTTCCCCTTGCCGCGCTGGCTCTCGGCGGGGCGTCCGCGGCCACAGCGGCGGTCCTTGGCGCACCCGGGAGTGTCATCACCGCGACGCACGGCACACCGATCATCGAAACCCATGCAGGGCGAGCAACGATTGCCCTTGACTCCTTGCCGCAAGGGACGTCAACGCTGGAAGTGGAGATCGGTTGCCTCAGCCGCGGCACAGTGACCGTCGTGGGGCTGACGACCATCACCTGCGACCAATCACTCGTTGATGCGGCAGCCACGGACGGGGCAACCGAAGGCGGCAACATGTCGGCCGACCGGACGCACCTCGACGTGATCGCGACACCAGGAACACAGTGGACGATCAGAATCGCCGCCACCGACGAGGACACCGTTCCATGGGCGACGAACTCCCACGGCCAGAGCTACGGGCTCACCAACGAGCACGGCAGGCCAGACCTCATCGCCACGACCGGCACCGACCCCCACGGGAATCCCATCGCCGGCTACACACATCGTGCCGACACACCGGAAGCGATCCCCTCGCCCTCCGCAGGAGCTCAGACACCACCGTCGCGAGCACTCGACATTCCCCTCTACGCCGTTGACGGGACCACGCGAATCGGTACAGCCCGCATAGAACGATGACGTGCGGGCGGGAGCCCATCCGGCTATCGCGACTCTTTCCGGTAGTGGGGCGGTGATCGAGGGGACGGCGGGGGCCGAACGGCGACGGCGGCGCGGGACATGAGACCTCTTCGACGGTGGGTAACTTGTTGCTCACCACCAGCCTGAAGATCACGGGCGGGCGCGGGACTGGGGCTGGCCCTCCTCCCCTGGGGGATGACCCGATACCTGCGCCATTTACCGACCACGTCCATCGACGCCCACCGGATCACGCTGCGGGGCCGCGGCTGTCGTGGGTCGCGAGGAGGCGCGGGTCGCCTACCCACCGGAGTGGCGATGCAGACACCCAGACGACCGTGAGGAGGCTGCCTGCGCAGCCCAGAGCGATGCCGGTGCGGGTGCCGAGGGCGTCTCCGACGATGCCTCCGACCGCGGCACCGATTGCGATGACGCCGTAGGAGAGCCACCGCATGGTGGCATTGACCCGTCCGAGCAGGTGGTCCGGCGTCCGGAGCTGACGGAGTGTCAGCGCGACGACGCTCGAGAGGGACGTCCCGGCCCCGTTGACCGCGAAGACCACGACGAGGACGGTGACGACGACAGGCACCGTCCACGATTCCTCCACGAATGGAAGCGCAGCGAGGGCGACGCACTCGGCCGCCGCGCAGCCGACCATGACGCGCCCGGCGCCGAACCGACGGACGCTCGCCGGTGCGGCGGCCGCCCCGAGGAGCGCTCCGATGGCGCCGAGACTGAACACGAGTCCGAGATGGCCTGCCGTGAGACCGAGTTCACGGACGGCGTGGACGGTGAAGAGCACCATGATCCACTGGGCGAACAGGTTGTAGATCCCGGCGAAGCCGACCAGGGAGACCAGGTAGCGGTCACGGCGCACGAACCGCAACCCGTCGCCTAGGTCTCGCAGCACGCCTCTGCCCGTGGGGACGGGCTGCCGCTCCGGAGTCGAGATGCGGAGGAGCGCCACCGCCGACACGACATAGGTCGCGGCGTGGGTGAGAAGTGCCCACGGGGCGGACAGCGCCTGGATGAGCAGTCCGGCGAGGCCCGGGCCACCGATCTCCGCCGCGGAGGACGTCGCCTGCAATCGACCGTTCGCCCGCTCGAGGTGCTCGCGGCCGGCCACCGTGGGCAAGAACGACTGGTAGCTGACCTCGAACAGGACGGTGAAGGCCCCGAGCAGCCCCACCAGGACGACGAGGGCGGGCAGCGTGAGCAGACCGGAGAACGCCAGGGCCACCACGACGAGGGTCAGGACCGCCCGGACGACGTCGGACGAGACGAGCAGAAGGCGGCGCCGGCGCCTGTCGACCAACACCCCGAGGGGCAGCGCAAGAAGCAGGAAGGGGACCCAGCGGGCCGCACCGAGCAGCCCGACCTCACCGGCAGAAGCGTGCAGCACCAGGACGGCGAGCAGCGGCACTGCCAATTCGCTGATCTGACCACCGATCGACGACGCTGCCTGGGCGGTCCAGAACCGAGCGAAGTCCGGCCCCAGCCGCCGCGACTGCTGCCTAATGGGCTTAGTAGGATTCACGCGTTAGACAATGGCATGACGCAGCTAATGGTGCAAGTAACTATCACGCATTAGACTGCGTGACATGACCGCCTCGAGTGCACGACTGCCCTACCCCGAGGTGGGTGGACACCCGGCGTTTGACCTCGTCGACACCGTGCATTGGCGTCTGGACGAGCGTCGCGCCATCGACACGATGACCTCGTTCGAGGACGTCGTGATGTGGTGCAGGCAATTCGACCTCCTGGAGCGTGACGCCGGGGGCCTCGACCAACTGGCGGAAGACGACCCCGCTTCAGCCGCGAACGAACTCGAGGTCGTCGTCGCGCTGCGCGAAGCGATCTACCAGGCCGTCTTCGAGTCCTCGACGGCGGCGGTCGAAGTGATCGCGCGCGAGCACGTCGCGGCCCTCGGCCGATCGACACTGCACCGAGACACGGACGCGCCGACGTGGTCCTGGCGCGTTCCGTCCGATCTCACGGGTCCCCGTGCAGCCATCGCATTCGTCGCGCACGACCTGCTGACGTCAGACCTCACGTCCGCGCGTCAGTGCGGTGACGACGCCTGTGGCTGGGTGTACCTCGACACGTCCCCCCGTCACAACAGGGTCTGGTGCACCGCAGCCGGGTGCGGCAACCGCAACCGGGTCGCTCGTCACCAAGCCAAGAAACGGGCCTGACGGTGGGTATTCCGACGCCTCCTCATCCTCGGAGGAGCCGTCGCGTCACCTGGTCGACACTCAGACCCGAGTTCGCCCTCTGACACGATCGAGACCATGACCAAGACTCCCGCCGCCACCCCTGCCACAGCCCCCGACCTCGCAGCCGCGACCGCCATGTGGTCGGACTACTCGAAATCACGACGACCCCAGGACGCCGTCGACTCCGACTACACGGTGGAGCACTTCGGCGACTCCGCGAAGCTCGCCGACGAGCTGCTGCAGATCGTCCTCTCCGGGACCAAGCGAGCCACTGCCGAGCTCGTCTCGGAGTTCACCCATCGAGGCGACCCCCTCCCCCGCATCGGATCGCACTGGATCGCCTGCGACGGGGCCGGCGTCCCTCGCATCGTGATCCGGAGCACGCAGCTGCGGATCGACACGTTCGACGGGGCAGACGCCGACTTCGCCTACGCAGAAGGGGAAGACGATCGCACCCTCGGAAGCTGGCAGATCCAGCATCGGCTGTACTGGGAACGGACGAGCACTGCCCGCGGCGCCACCTGGTCAGAGCTCGATGAGATCGTCTTCGAGCACTTCGCCGTGGTGTGGCCACCTGAACACGCCGACTGACCGTCCACGAGTCCGGGGTGTCGGCCGCTCGACCGTCGACACCGCGGTTATCGAATGCCATGCTGTTCGAGTACGCCTGTACTCAAACAGCTGGAGTTCCTGTGACCCTCATCGCCATCGTCGTCTGCGAAGTCTCGTTCTGGGCCGCGATCCTCGGCGGGCTGACCGCGCGGTACGTTCTCCGCCGCCCAGGACTCAGCACTGCGCTGCTGGTCGCTGCGCCGCTCATCGACGTGATCCTGCTCGTCCTGGTGGCAGTCGATCTGCTCGGCGGCGGAACCGCGTCCGGGCACCATGGCCTCGCAGCGATCTACATCGGCATGTCCGTCGCCTACGGACACCGGATGATCGCGTGGGCGGACATTCGGTTCACCCATCGGTTCGCCGATGGCCCCGCCCCGGAACGCCTCACCGGACGGCGTCACACCGTGCGGTGCTGGGGAGACGTCTTGCGAACGGGGGCGGCCGCCCTGATCGCCGGAGGCATCCTCGGCTCACTGATCGCCCTCGTCGACGACCCGGAGCGCACCTCCGACCTGCAGCGGACCTTCGCCCTGCTCGGGGTGATCATCGGTGTCGAGGTCCTCTGGGCCCTCAGCTACACGGTCTGGCCACGCAAGCCCGCCGCATCGACCGCGGGCCGAGCCGTAGGCTGACCGGATGCCGCGCCACGTCGATCTGGAGGAACGAGGCGCCCTGATCACGGCTGCGTGTCTGCGGCTCCTGGAGCGCGATGGCCTGGCCGCCCTGTCGGTACGCAACGTCGCCGACGAGGCCGGCATCGCCGCAGCATCCCTTCGCCGGATCTTCCCGACCCAGGACGCCCTGCGCGAGCACTGCCTGACCTCGATCGAAGAACGTGTCACCGCGCGCCTCGCGGCGTTGCGCTCGACCGGCCGGGCTCTCGCCCTCGACATCCTGTCGCAGGTCCTGCCCCTGGATCACGAACGTACCGCCGAGATCCTGGCGCAGGTGCAACTCGGCGTACTCGCACGGACCGATGAGAACCTTGCCCGCAGCGCACGCCGCCTGAACGACGGGGTCGGCCGGATCTGTGAGCACGCCATCGACGTCATGGAGCGAGCGGGGGCCTTTCGTCCTGATCGCGACCGGACCTACGAAGCCGATCGTCTCCATGCCCTCGTCGATGGACTGGCGATTCAGCACACCTGGGACGCCACAGCGCGACCGGCCGAACAGGTCCTGGCACTCGTCGAGCGGCATCTCGACGGACTGGACGACGCACAACACTGACGCGACCCGCGCACCAGGCACGGAGCCTCGTCAGCACGACGGCTGTCCACCCCTGCCCGGTTGCCGATCGACTATCGGGACGCTTTCCGCGGGCCCCTTACTCCCAGATGCGAAAAACTAGTGCCCCGCCGCCACCTCTCCCTGTCTAACTGACGAATATGCTCGCGCGTGTGAGCAGAAGGATTCGATCCGGTCATATGTCCAGGAGAGCCACCGAAGCGACCTTCGAGTATTCGGATGCAGAGGCGCGCTTCAAGGAGATGCCAATAATTGAGCTGCTTGAGGCCCTCGAGTGGGTGCGATCCATTCGTGGCGAATACACCCCGGGCCAGGACCGCGAACAAGATCAGCTCATCAACGCCGTCAACAGCATTGGTTTTGAAACACTCCGAGATCGAGAAGACGACCTTCGAGCTGCCGGCTTGACGCACCGCGCCGATCGATGGCTGCACTACGAGAATTACCTGTAGCCCAGCGGCTAGCGAGCATGTACAGGTGACGATCGACTATCGGGCGCTCGGACCGCCGCTCGGAGGTGTCATCCAGAAGCGTTCGATTCTGTTTCCTCCGCCATCGGTCACCGAATTCTCCCATTCGCCGCCGCACCGCTCGATGACGCGACGCGACGCAACGTTCAGGGCATCACACGTCAGCAGCACTCTCTCAAAACCGCGATCTCGAGCGACTACGAGCATGCTTCGAAGCGCACGACCAGCGATCCCTCTCCCCCGAGCGCTCGGCCGAACGCTGTAGCCAACGTGGCCCACAAACTCGCCGACGACGTCATTGAGTTCATGGCGAAGCGCGATACTCCCCAGGTACTCGTCTTCCTCGACCATCCAGTAGTAGGTGCAAGTGACGAACCCTTGCCCCCTCGGCGTCGCTTCCTCTGCCTGAAGCTGCTCAACCCACCGGCTGAAGCCAACCTTCGTCGTCAAGACACCAGCGTCGCGAATGCCCGCCCCGTCCTGATGCGCTCCTTGCCACTCGACCAACGACTGCTGGAACGACGCAAAAAAGCGCTTAGACGGCGACACAAGCTGCATTCGATGATCCTAAAACTTTCTTGAGAGTCCATCGGCTACTGGGACACCCTGCGACTCTTAGAGTCGAGAGATGTCCATCACACTTCCGCCTTCGGCCGCCCCTCTCACCGATGAAGACCAGGCCCTCATCGAGGCAGCTCGTCGAACCATTGACGCCGTCACTGACGCAGGCCCGAATGAGGACGGCGTCCACACCATGGGCGCAGCCGTGCGCGCCGCCGACGGTCGGATCTTCACCGGGGTAAACATCTACCACTTCACAGGCGGCCCCTGCGCCGAACTAGTAGCACTCGGCGCAGCTCGAGCCGGGGGTGCCACCGATCTGAGCCACGTGGTGGCCGTGGGAAACCATGGCCGAGGAGTCAGGAGCCCATGCGGTCGCGACCGCCAGATCCTCGCGGACTACCACCCTCATGTTCGCGTCATCTTGCCCGGACCCGATGGGCTCATCAGTGTCAGGGCAACCGATCTCCTGCCGTTTGCCTTCGACCACAGTGCGGAACAGATCTAAGGGCGTATTCGCTAGGCGATTCCCTTTCGGGCGGTCGTCAGCGTGTGAGCAGCTTCGTTCTGTGTCGTTGTTCTCGCTTCGCTACGTGTCGTGATCACGTCTCGATAGCGGATCGGTGACCGGACAGGTCGGTGCGGTTCGTCAGGTTGTGGCGTCGGACTGGTGGCGGAGGCGGGACCACCATGCGCAGATAAGTGCGATTCCTGCGGCGACCGCCCATCCGATGGATGGGGTCGACGCGGTTGCGATGAGGATGACGACGGCGGTCCCGATCGCTGTTCCGAGCTGCGCTCCGGTGTTCACGATGCCTGCCGCGCTGCCGGCCAAGGCTGCCGGGACGCTGGTACCCAGGCCGGTTGCTGCGACCGAAGCTGCTGCAAGGCCAAGGCCGATCACTGCGACGCCGGCCGCGATCCACGGCCACGAGTGACCGAGAACCGCGAGGACTGCGTTGCCGCATGCGATCGTCGCAGCCCCCACTGCGGCCAACCGGTCCGGTCCGAGTCGGGGAGCGATTCGGCCGGTTGCGACGGACCCGCCGATGACGGCGAGGCTGAATGCCATGAGGACCAGCCCGGACAGCAGCGCTGGTATGCCGAGGCGGTCCTGGAGCACGAGTGTTGCCAGTACCGACGATGAGCTGGTGGTAGCGGTGTTGACGAATGACTGCACCGACCCACGTCGGAGGTTGGTGTCGCGGAACGCATCCCGCGGCACGAGCGGTGAACGTGAGCGGCGGAGTCGCCAGCCCAATAGCCCAGCGATCACCAGACCGAGGACGATCATCCCGACACCCTGTGGCTGCGTGGCCCGCGCCTCGAGCAGGGCCGTGCCTGCGATGACCGGCATCACGGCCGCGACGAGGAGGACGGCGCCGAGGACATCGAGCCGTTCGGCCCGACCCGGCTCCGGTTCCTCGCGCACGACTAGGGCCACTCCTACGAATAGGAGCGCAGCGACCGGTGCGTTGACCCAGAACACCGACGGCCAGCCGAGCACCGTCGTGAGCAGTCCACCGATAAGGAACCCGGTTGCGCCCGCTGCGGCGCCCACGGCGCTCCAGGCCGCAAGAGCTCGCGACCGGCCCGGTCCAGCAGCCGTTGCGTGAAGGATCAGCCGGAGCGCCGACGGAGCAGACACAGCTGCCGCCGCCCCCTGAACAGCCCGCGCGATGAGTACCTGCGGGAGCGCCTGCGCGGTACCGCCGATGATGGACACCAGACCGAAGACGACGATCCCGACGAGAAGGATTCGCCGGTGTCCGTAGCGGTCCCCGAGCCGCGCGCCGAGGATCAGCATCGCTCCAAAGAACATCGCGTAGGTCGTTGCCAGCGGGCCAGCGGCCGCCGGATCAGCGCCGAGACCGTCCAGGATCGCCGGAATCGCCGTGACGACACTCGTGACGCCCAGTACGTCCACGAACTGAACGAGACAGAGCACGGTCACTACCCCAGGACGCATGCATGCACCGTACGTGAAACGTCGTCAGGACGACGAGCTGCGAGTCCCAGTAGCTGATCGGCGACGGGATCGCTTGAGCACCCCGTGGCTAGGCACAGTAGCGTCGATGCTCACGAGGGGGTGCGTGTGCGAGCACGGGGTTGGTCGTCTACT
This sequence comes from Frigoribacterium sp. 2-23, assembly GCF_049601585.1. Taxonomy (GTDB): domain Bacteria; phylum Actinomycetota; class Actinomycetes; order Actinomycetales; family Microbacteriaceae; genus Frigoribacterium. Next base: position 2,409,861 of record NZ_CP187126.1, read on the forward strand.
TCATCGCGGCCTGCTTGCTCCGCGGTGCCGATGCGGCCGCGATCATCGGTGTGGTCCTCGCTGCCCGTCCGGCTGGTGCCGGCGACGCCACCGGGCTTCTCGCCGCCTGCATCACCCTGCCGCACCTCGCGGGGCCGGTCGCCGCGCAGCTCCTCGACCGGGCCAGGTCCAAGAAGCTCGTCCTCGCGGGCGCGGGACTCGTCTACGGGTTTGCCCTCGCAGGTGCGATCTGCCTGCTCCCGATCACGCTCGCGGGAGCCGCCGCCGGCCTCTCAATCGCGGGCTTGGCCGGGCCTCTCCTCACCGGTGGTCTGAGCAGTCAGCTTGCGACGATCGTCGGTACCGATGAGCTCGCACGACGACGTGCACAGGGAATGGACGCTTTTACTTACGGTGTCTCCGCCACGGCAGGCCCCGCCGTCATCGCCATCGTGGCTACCGCTAGCAGTCCCACCACTGCGGTCCTCACCGCTGCCGGCGCCGCAGTCGCCGGAGGGTTCGTCGTGCTGGCTCTTCCCCGTGCGGCACAGCAGGCCGCCGACGGCGAAGCGCCAGCACCGGTAGGCCTGCGCGCTGCTCTCGGGATGCTCCTGCAACTACCGGGACTGCGACGGACCACAATCGCCACCGCCCTAACAGCAGTCCCCCTCGGTGCTGTCCCGCTTCTCGCTGTCGGCACGGTCGACTTTCTCGACGCATCCACCGCCTCGTCAGCTGTGCTCACCTCCGCCTACGGTGCGGGAAATCTCGCAGTGTCCTTGCTGCTGATCGTCCTACCGCTCCGGGGGCAGGCAGACCGACTCATCCGCTGGGGCGTCATCACCGTCGCAGTCGGGTTCGCGCTCGGGCTGGCGATCTTCTCCGTCCCCGTCGGTGCTGCTGCGTTCGCGCTCCTCGGCGTCGCGACCGGGGTTCTCTTCACTGCGAGCCTCGCAGCTCGGGCAGCGTTCTCACCACCCGGCGCGGAAGGGCAGATCTTCGTCAGCATGGCCGGGATCAAGGTTGCGTGCTCCTCAGTCGGTACCGCTATCGCAGGCACCATCCTCGGCCTCGGCGGTCGCACGATGTTCGCGATCGCGGCCGCCCTCACCCTCGCGACGCTCGCCTACCTCCTCCTCGATCGCCGTACACAAGCGCCTCTATAGCCGGTCGTTCACCGGTACAGGTGCAGACCATCCGGGTGGGCGACCAGAACCCAGCAGTGTGAGCAGCCTCGCTGTGTGTCGTCGTTTTCGCTTTGATCGGTGTCAGGTCAGGTGGTACCGATGACGAGGGTGCTGCGGGCGGCTTCGACGACGTCGTTGGTGATGACGTCGAGCTCGTTGATCTTCAGGACGCGTTGGATCTGAGGGAGGAGGCGCTCGAGGAGCCGGAAGTTGCCGCGGGTGATGCGTTCGACGGCGGCGATGGCTTGCGCGTCGGTGAAGTCGTCGGGGTCGAGTGTCTTGCCGAGCTTGCGCCATTGACGTTCGAGGACGAAGAGCAGCTCGTCGTGGCCGAGCGGACGGTACTGGTGGGCGAACCCGAGGCGACGGTAGAGCTGCGGGTAGTGGCTGAACTGCTTCTCGATGCCGGGCATGCCGATGAGGATCATCGCGATGCCGGTGCGGTCGTACTGGTCGCGGAGCCACTCGATCGCGTTGCTGGTGAGGCGTTCGGACTCGTCGATGATGATCAGCTCGAGCAACGGCGAGATGGGGCCGTGTGAGTGGTCGAAGTGGCGACCCTGGAGCAGGAGGTGTTCCTCGATGCAGCGTTCGGTGCGGAGCATGTCCTGCCGGAGGTCGTCCTGCAGGGCGCGCATGGTGGCGGAGACCTCGGGCGTGTAGAAGACGGTGCGAGCTCGGTGGGCGGCGGCGTAGATCTTCGTGTCGTCTTCGCTGCGTGCGGCCCACCTGGCGATGAACGGGCCGATGCTGTCCCAGTGGGCGTAGCGGCGTGCGGAGAGGGTTTTACCGACGCCAGCGGGGCCGAAGCAGACGCCGATGGTGTTCTGCTTCCGGACGGCGTCGGCGAACTCCGCGAACCGGCGGTGTTCCTTCGTGATGATGAACTGGCTTGTCATGACCGGTCCTCCTCGTAGGTCTTCAGTCGCGGTTGATCCGGTGCGGGTGCTGGTGGGGTGTGATCATCGGGTGTGGGTCGGACGATCGCGATGCGTTCGCGGATCTGCCCGCGCAGGGCTCTTCGTTGCGCGTTCCGGGCGGCCTGGATCTGCTTGAGACTGACGGTCTCGGTCTGATGCGCGGTACTGATCGCGGTGCACAGGAACGCGTCGCGGTGAAAGACACGGATCTCGGTGACGTCGCGGGTTGTAACCGTCCGAGAACCGCCTAGCCTCGGCCCGTGAATGAGAGTGAAGAGCCTGACCGCCCTAAATCGCAGCCCTGGACAACTGCCTACCGAACAGCTATTGCGGTTGCGACCGGAATTCTCGCCCTTCTTTGCTGCTGGACGCTATCTACGAGCGGGGTGAGTCAAAAATGGGCGGACGGGATCGGGCTGGCGGTTCTGCTTGCATGGGTGTTCATCTACCAAGCCCTCCACCGCAGGGGTCACTAGTCGGCTGCGATCAGCGGGCAACCCACGCACTGCCCGCTGACCGATCCCCTACGCTCACATGTCGTGATCACGATCGAGACCGTCACCCCTGACGCCGACATAGCCGCTCAGATCGTTCGCGACTACATGCGGGACGTCGCGTCACGATGGTACGCACGGCCGGCAACGAACGATGAGGTGGACCAGGCGCTCCGAGATGAGCCCTACGACGATCTGCAGGGGCGTACCGGCATGCTGCTCGTCGCAGTCGAAGACGAGCTGCCACTCGGGTGTTCGGGCGTTCGTTTCAACGGCGACGTGGCAGAACTCACCAAGGTATTCACACTGCTGGCACATCGAGGACGAGGGATTGGATCGCAGTTGCTCCACGCCGTCGAGGTGGCCTGCCGGGAGCGGGACATCACCACGCTCCGGCTCGACACCCGCGCTGCCCTAACGGAGGCATGCGCCATGTACGAGCGGATCGGCTTCGTGCGCGTCGACGCTTTCAACGACGAGCCCTACTCCGATCGGTGGTACAGCAAGACGCTAAACGAGAGCGTCCGATAGCCAATCGTCTATCGGACGCTGCTGCCCATCTCGTTTAGGCGGTCCACGAGCTGAGCCATGCGGGTGACGCCGATGCGGAGGACGAGGGACTCCGAGAAGCAGCGCATCCAGACACCTTCTACGTCGTAGACCGTTACGGCACCCTCTCTTAGGAGGATGCGTGCTATGCCTACGGCCTCGATGTCGTATTCGTTGGCAGGAGCTCCGTCCAGAGTTCCCGGCTCAAGGCCATACGGGTCGAGGGCGGTAAGGATCGCCAGCACCTTGGCGACAGCCTGACGGTTGGCGGGTGCTTCAGCTTTCATCCCGTAAGCATGCCGCAGGCCCAAGGACCGGAGAACGATGCGCTACTGGAACACCTCGGGCAGCGCAGCAACGAACTGATCGAAGTGGCTATACCAGATGGAGTGGGCTGCGCCGGGAACGTCCCGGACGAGCACGCCCCGGCCTTCGTGCAGTGACGCGGTCTCGTCGTCGACGTACGCGCTCGGTTGTGCTCGAACGATGATTGATGCGGGCTCCGGTTCGAAGGACACCCCAGGGCCCGTTGCCGGCGAGGCCGCCGTGGACGGATCGAAGTGCTGCGCTGCACGAGCCTCGACCACGCAGTCCTGGTGGCTGTAGAACGGCCGCGATGCTCGGAGCCCGTCGTACGTGCGCGCTCGCTTGTCCTGCTCGTACTCGGCGGTGAGTTCGGCACGGTCCCAGCCGCCGCGCGACGTGAAGGGAGCATCGATGTAAACCGAGAGTGCCGGGGCGAGCAGCCCGGCGTCCACGGCCGCTGCGAGGAGTAACCCACCGTACGAATGGCCCATCACGAGGTCGGGCATCGAGCCGCATTCGTCGGCCATGGACTCTGCAATCGAGCGAGCGGCCCGATCTACCGTCATGGTGTCGTCGCGCGGTGACAGTCCGTGGCCCGGAAGATCGACCGCTAAGACGCGATAGCCGCTCGCGACCAGTAGCGGCACCACTCGCCACCAGCTCTCGCGAGAACCCATCATCCCGTGCAGCAGCACCGCCGTGCGATCTCCCTGGCCATGCACCTCAATGTGGAGCTTCATCGGGGTATCGAAGCACATTCTGCTCCACGGGCCGGCTGTCTCGTTGGTCGATCGTCAAACGGAACGGTTCGCCGCCCGCCGTCGCCCCTCGCTCGATAGCGTCGAGGTCATGAGCGCCCTCCACGACTACATCGACGCCTGGAAGAAGAACGACCCTGCCGCGATCGCCGCGACAGTTACCCCAGACGTCGTCGTCATCGAGAGCTACGGCCCCGTGTACCGAGGCGCTTCGACGGTCCTCGACTGGGCTGACTCCTGGCTGGCCGCCGGTGGACGCGTACTCGGGTGGAGCATCATCGACGAATTCATCGCCGGCGACCGCATCGCGGTCGAGTGGCGATTCGAATGCCACTGGGACGGAGCGGACCACGCCTTCGACGGATCGACAGTCGCGACCATCCGAGACGGAAAGATCGCAAGGCTCCGCGAATACGCAACTAGCGCCCCCCTCTACGACTGGAAAGGACGATGGAAGTAGGCACTAAAGCCTGTCCAAGACCCCGACGACTGCCCGACTCGCAGCCGACAGCACCGCCCCGATAGCCGATCGGATATTGAGACAGCAGCTGCCCTCCGTATGGGCATCGACGTTGTCACTCTCGGTGGCGCCCTCGCCTTGATTTAGCGTCTGTCGGAAGATAGAGAGGGATGTTCCGCGGCGCCTAAGCTGTCACGGGCGGTGCACGTGCTGCCGCTGGTGATGTGGTGGTGACCCGATGGCCGTCGCATCGACGTAATGTTGGTCATCGCGCGAGCCGTCGGGGGCTCTGCGAATGCATGTCCCTGGAGTCATCAATGCCGCACGTCCAAAAGATCTCATCCAAGCCCTCTCGAAGTGGGCGCTTGGTTGAGTCATCCCGGACCGTTGTCCTGTTGGCTACCGCGACGTTGGCGGTAGTCGGTGCGGTCGCATTCCCGTCTGGGGCGGGCGCTGCGGATGCCCCATCGACGTCCATCCCGATCGGCGCCGATCTTTACGCGATTGCGGCCGCGCCGGATGGGTCCGTGTACACGGCGAACGCCGGCAATGCTGTCACTCGGATCGCGGGCGCCGGAACGAGCGCGCAGACCGTCACCTCCATCCCAGTGGGTAGTGCCGGTTCGGTGGCGGTCGCGCCCGACGGGACGGTCTTCACGGCAAACTCCGACAGCACCGTGTCACGGATCGCAAGCCCCGGTGCCGCGGACCAGGCCGTGACTAGCATCCCGCTCGGACAAGCTGTCGCCGCAGTCGCCATCGCGGTCGCCCCCGACGGAACGGTGTACACCGCGAACGCATCGAACACGATCACACGGATCGCGGCTGCCGGGACGCTGCAGCAGAGCGTGTCCACGATCACGGCGGGCACACAACGCCTCGGCTCGATCGCGGTCGGACCGGACGGAACGGTCTACGCAACACCCGACCTCGGGGCCTCCCTTAACACCACGGCCAAAATCGTGCGGGTCATGGGCTTCGGAACGCCGGATCAGCGCGTCACGGTCATCGACACGGGCCTCAGGAACCGCGTCGCTTCGTACGGCGTCATCGCGGTGACTCCGGATAACACCGTGTTCGTGGGTTACCGGACAGTAGCCGGCCTCATCCAGGTCTCAAACCCGACCTCGGCCACTCCAACTTTCTCGACGTTCCGCACCGGCGGCGCTGACTACTCGCTCACCGCCGACGCTGACGGTTCCCTCTACATGCCGGGCCTTACGGGCGAGGTCCTGAAGGTCACGGACCCGGCCATAAGTCGCCGGGTCGTCACCGGGGCCGCCGTTCCTCCCTCCCCGCTGTTCGTGGCCGTCACGGGCGACGGCACGGTGTATACCGCGAACCGCGACGACACCGTGACACGTCTGACCCGCACCGCCTTCACCGCGCGCTCGCCTGAGTTCACAGCGGCGACACCTCAGGGCGCGGTGACCGTGGGCTCCGCGTACTCCTACACCTTTACCGCCGGCCCGGGGACGTCAGCCACAACGACAGCCCGGTTCGCCCTGGCGGCAGGGGACACTCTTCCCGCCGGCCTGACGCTCGACGCCACGTCCGGCGTACTCTCCGGCACGCCGACCACACCCGGCGTGACGAGCTTCCGCGTCGTCGCCTCGAACTCCTACGGGACCGCGACCACGAATCCCATCACCATCACAGTCGCGCCGGCACCGGTGGCACCCGCGTTCACGGCGTCATCCCCTGCCGCGACGGCCACGGTGGGATCGGCGTACTCGTACACGTTCGCCGCCTCGGGTGTTCCCGCGCCGAGCTTTGCGCTCGTCCCGGGAGATGCCCTGCCGGCGGGTCTGACTTTGGACGCCACGTCCGGCGTACTCTCGGGCACACCAACTACCGCGGAGACCTCCACGTTCCGGGTGGTTGCGTCGAACTCCTCCGGGACCGCGACCACGAATCCCATCACCATCACAGTCGCGCCGGCACCGGTGGCACCCGCGTTCACGGCGTCATCCCCTGCCGCGACGGCCACGGTGGGATCGGCGTACTCGTACACGTTCGCCGCCTCGGGTGTTCCCGCGCCGAGCTTTGCGCTCGTCCCGGGAGATGCCCTGCCGGCGGGTCTGACTTTGGACGCCACGTCCGGCGTACTCTCGGGCACACCAACTACCGCGGAGACCTCCACGTTCCGGGTGGTTGCGTCGAACTCCTACGGGACCGCGACCACGAATTCCATCACCATCACAGTCGCGCCGGCAGCAGTCCAGTTGCTGGCGACGCCGACCATCACGTCGCCAGAATCCGGTGAGCAGGTATCGAACCCGGTGACCTTCACCGGAACCGGCACGCCCGGCGACTTCATCGCACTGATCACCTACCCATCAGCCACCCCACCCCAGTCCTCGCAGCCCGTCGACGACGCGTTCGCGGCGACAAATTCGATTCGGGTCGGCGCCGACGGGACCTGGACCGCCACCCGGCCCCTCGACCCCGGAGCGACGAGCGCTTTCGCGGTGGCCTTCACCCGGGATGCCGCCGGGGGTATCACCAACACATCGGCGCCGTCTCCGCTGCGGACGTTCACCGTCGCGGCTCCCGCCTCGACCCCCGTCGGGGCATCTCCATCCGCCGCCCCTAGAGGGGACGCGTCAGCTGACTCGAGTGCGGGCGAGCTCGCCTTCACAGGCGTCGAAGATGCCAGCCTGAAGACAATGGCCGGGATCGCCGCGCTCCTCGCCGCTGCGGGTACGGGACTCGTCACGATCCGCCATCGAAAAGCCACCCGACGTCGCTGACTCTCAAGGAGTCCAAGCCCGATTCTTGGGATGGGAACGCCTCGACGGTGCAGCCCGACTCGTCACGCGTGGTCGTCGCGTACGTCCTCACGCAAGAGTCGTACCCTCCGTCGCACTCCATCATCCTCGTGACGGCCCGCTCGGAGGGCTCGCCTCCCGGACAGCTCAACGACCCCGCACCCTTGGCGGCGAACCAGCTCGCAAGAGTCGAGTCCGACGCGACAACGCCAAGCGACCCGGGAAAACGGAGATGCTGAGTCACTGAGCGATCGTCTATCGGGACACCGTGTCTGCTGCAGTCGCACGCCTATTTAGTGGGCGGCACCGGTGATGCGATTTCCACCGAGTCGAGATCATCGATGAGGCCTTGATCCAGGGCCACTTCAGGCAGCAGCGCCGCTGGGGGTGTCGCGACTCCGATGACCGTGACGCCGTCAGTTCGGTAAATGTTGATCGGTCCAGTCATTTCCTGGCCGTGAGCGTCATCCCAGAGCGCCCAACCGTGCTCGCCACTGTCCGTGGCATATGGGACGAGGTCCGGGTGGCCGTTCCGGTTCTCGATGCCGTAGGTCTGACCTTGTGCGTTGACCTCCCACTTGGACGTGGCCGTGGAGGCGTATTGAAGCACAACTCGCCACTTCGTCTCCGGAGAGGCATCGACCCTGAAGCTGGAGGAACCGATGGCTGGTAGCTGGCCGTCGATGACGCGCATCGTGCCGGTCGGGCTTTGAGAGCAGTGAATGGCGCTGGCTGTGCTCCCGTCTCCGGTGGGAACCTGCACTACGCCGCTGTCGGAGAGGCATGTGATGTCGGCGATGACTGCGCCGGCGGTCGAAGGTGCTTGGCCGATGTCGACCACAGCAGGGCCGGTGTGCGTGGCGGTCGTCGTGTCGCCAAGGGCGGCGGTCACGGTTGATCCAGGCGCACCCGCGACGAAGAGCGCTGCCGCGGTGGTCGCAACGGCTATCGTGCCCGCCCCGAGTGCGGCCCGGGCCAGGCGCGTCCGCCGTTGCCGGCGCTGCAAGACGCTGTGCTTGGTTCCGATGGCGGCGAGCTCGGCCCGGATTGCGGCGGAGGTGTCGGGTTGCATGTCGATATTCACGAGAGAACGCCTTCCGGTGCCGGGCTTGTCGAGGGGTTGAGGTCATGCAGATCGACGCGAAGGCGTTGCCGAATCCGGTGAAGCCGCACCCGAGCCGTCGACGGCCTGAGGCCTAGGGACTGTGCGGCCTGCCAGACGGGCACGCCTTCCAGACTCGTCAACACGAGCAGCGCAGCATCTCCCGAGGACAGGCCTCGCGGTGAGGCCCGGAGCCTGTCCGTCAACTCGATGTCCTCGAGATCCTTCTGAGGTACCTGCTCGTCGTGTCGCGGCAAGCGGGCCAGCAAGGCGCGGTATCTCGCGGCTGCACGGCGGTTGTTCCGCCCAAGGTTCACGGTCGTGACAACTACCAGGGCAGGAGAGAGTCCGCGACAAGAGTGACACTGCGTCGCTTCCGCCAGAGCTCGTAGAACACCGCTGCAGTGACGTCGTCGGCGTCGTGATGCTCGTCCACCAGGGAGAGTGCCCGCCGGTAGACGCGAGCCCTGTGTCGATCGAACAGTTCAGCAAAAGCCGCCCCCTCGTCGCGTTGAGCCCGAGCCCAGAGGGGGCCGTCGTCCTGATCGTTCTTCACACTCAAGAGCGTCCGGCCGAGGCCACCGCGTTTCAAAGCACTTGAACCGGCCCGCGGCCGGCCCGTATCGGGATCCCCTACCGGGCGCGTCCAGGCCTGCTGACAGGCGTGAGAAAAAATGCGCTATGACGACTTCGGAGGCGCTTCGCCTTGCCTACGCGCCATTCCTCTTCGTTGCACTAGGCCTGCTTGCGTACATCGGCATCAAATACAGCCAGGGAAAAGAGCTACCCCGGCAGAAAAGACTCAGCATCGTCGGTCTTGCCTCAATCGTGATGCTCATCGGCGCTGGCCTCTACATCGCGAGCTGGCTGATCTAGAACCGCAGCCGCCCGAAGGAGCATCCCCTAACGGACGCTGCTGGTGGTTGGCGATCGCCTCGTGCACCGCCGCGAGTGCTTACCTGTCTGACAAGCAAAGTTGAAGTAGCGTCTCTCCGTGCGCTTGCCCTATGAACTTGGCGATGACTACAGCCTCGCTCTCCGTGATGACTCGACGGTGAAGGCGATGCACGAACTGACCGTCAGGGAGTTGACACGGCTGCGCGCTTGGGAGCCCTGGGCTGCCGCAGATCAGACCCTTGAGTCTGCGCAGTCCTACGCCGCGTTCACGACAGCGTCGTACGAGCAAGGGGCGAGTCTGCCCACGGCGATCATGCACGGCCGCGAGGCTGTCGGGAGTGCATCGCTGCGCCTCGACCGGTATGCCGGGATCGGGGAGTTGGGCTTCTGGATCGCTGCGGCGCACGAAGGACATGGAGTGGTGACCCGGGCATGCGAAGCACTGATCGAGGAGGCACGCTCGAAGGGCTTAGCGCGAGTCGAGATCCGAACTGCAGTCATGAATGCTCGAAGTCGGGCGGTGGCAGAGCGCCTGGGCTTCCTGCATGAAGGGACCCTCCGTTCCGCTCTCCCGCTCAGCCCGGAACGGGCAGACGTGGCCCTGTACGGATTGGTGCTTGCCGCCAAAGACAATGCACACCACTCCTAATTCACTATCTGCGTCGCACGTGGTCCTGCTACCTCACCGAGGCGTCCGTCCCGCTGACTGAGAGCCGGCCGTCCCATAGCCGATCGGCTAGCGAACAGTTCAACGGCAGGGCCCTACCCTTCGAGCATGAAGAACATCAAGCCGTGGCCGCGATGGTTCGCCTGGGTGGCTCTTGTTGTTGCAAGCCTCAATCTTGTCCTCGCATTGGTCAATCTGGTCATCAACACGGAGCGCGTCGGATCGTGGCTCCCTTTGCTCGTGCTCATGCCTTGGCCCCTCATCCTGGCTACAAGAAGCCTCCGAAGGCCCAACAAAACGAGCCGTTCTCGCTGAGCGATCCCCTATCGGGCGCTCCAGCACGCGGTCCTACATTCAGAGGCTATGTTCAAGGAGCCGTCTCGAGAGTCTCGGCCGTGAGCAGCGCGAGGGCCCCGACGATCTCGACCCCGAGAAGTCGACCAGCTGAGTCGAAGTCGAGCACGATGTCTCCTCTGCCCTCACGCTCAACGACAACTCGCTCGACGGCTTCGCCGTCAGCAATCGACGGTGCCACATAGAAATAGGCACAGTCGCTGTCTGGGTCGTGTGTGAAGCGTTCATCGGGAGACATGCACTGATCGTTGCAGATCAAACGCGAACGCCCCAGGAGCCCGCAGACCCATCGTCTATCGGGCACCCTATTCGGTTGAGAATGATCCCCTTTCGGGCGGTAGTTCAGCGAGCTCTAGAGACCACGCTTGGCCTGCCAGCGGTTGACGAAGAACACGACGACGCCGACTACGACCAGGCCTGCGCCGACATAGACAAGCGTGGGAACGCCCCACTGCTGAGGCCCAACGCGGCACGTATAGCCATGACCGCCCCGACGATGACAGCAACGACGGGCAGGGCGTCTCTCAGAGGGTTGAACTTGAGCCGCCGGAACCGCCGTGGTACTTGCCCGCTCTCGGCGCCGTCCTCAGTCATGGAAACAGCGTCGCAGATCGAAAAGGACAATGCCCGCTGGTCGATGGTTGATGGTCGATGGTCGATGGTCGATGGTCGATCGGTACAGGTTCAAGACGAATCGGTGTCTTGTTACTACGGATTTTGCATCGGCAGGGTCAATTCGAGCGTCGTCCCGTCGGGAGAGGTCGAGGCCACGCGGACGCTTCCCCCGTGACGGAGCGCGACCTCGCGGACGAGCGCCAGGCCGATGCCGAAGCTCGGACGGCTGCTCTGCCCCCTACCCGGCGCAGGATTCGCAGCCGCGGGGGACGGCTCCGACCGGGCGAACCGGTCGAAGACGCGTGCCGGGTCGATCCCCGTGATGCCGGGCCCGTGGTCGGCGACGGTCAACACGACCGAGTCGCCCCTGACCTGGGTCGATACGGTGATCGAGGATGCGCCCGGAGCGTGCCCGAGGGCGTTGTCGACGAGGGCCAGCACGGCCCGTCGCAGACTCGTGGACGGCACGGCAACGCGGACCGGGGCGGCGCACCGGTGCTCGAGCGTTACCGCGCGCCCCTCCGCCAGCACCGACAGCGAACGCAGGACCTCCGCGACCACGCTGTCGAGCGAGGCGGACCCCGCCGAGGTCGCTCCCTCGACGAGGTCACCTCCTGCCGCCTCGAGCAGGTCGTCGACGATGTCGATCAGGGCCCGCGAGTCGTCACGGAGCCTCGCCAGGTCGGCGGTGACGTTCTCGTCGGCGGTCGCCGCGCCTCCTGCGATCTTCCGTTGCACCGCCTGGAGGCGGGCGTCGAGCACTGCGAGGGGCGTGCGCAGTTCGTGGCTCGCATCGGCGACGAACTGCCGCTGCAGGCGCAGGGCCTCGCCGAGCGGTCGGACGGCGCGCCGGGCGATCACGACCGTGACGAGGCCGGCGAAGACGACGCCCGCGACACCGAGGACGACGAGGCCGGCCACGACGTCCATGGCCGAGACCAAGACCTCGCCCGCGCCCGCGGCAGCGACCTGCTCAAGACGCTCCTGGGGAATGGTCTGGTGCAGCACCCACGCGATCGTCAGCGCGAGGGCTGCGATCACGACGAGACCCGAGACGATCACGATCTGTCGTCCTATGGACCGGGCGGCGGCCTGCAGGGCCGCGGCCTCGGGTTCGGGGGCCGGAGTGGCCCGGGCACTGGTGCGCCCTCGGCCTCGCCGTCGCTGGGGCCTCACAAGGCGCCCACCCGGTACCCGCGCCCACGCACGGTCAGCACGACGTCACGGTCGATCTTGCGCCGCAGGTAACTGACGTAGGTGTCGACGGTGCCGAGCTGCTCGCCGTGCGGAAAGACTCGGGCGAGCAGGTCCGACCGGTCGAAGGTGTGGTCGGGGCGACGCGCCAGCTCGGCGAGAAGCGCACTCTCCCGTTCGCTCAGCACGATTCGGCTCGACCACGGCGTGACAACAATGCGGCTCTCGGGATATAGGCGTGCCTCGCCGACGTCGAGCCAGCGCTCTTCGGCGGCGAACGACCTTGTCAGGGCACGCAGCCGGGCGAACAACTCGTCGAACTCGAACGGCTTGACAAGGTAGTCGTCGGCCCCGCCGTCGAGGCCCGCGACCCGGTCGGCGATCGTGCCGAGTGCGGTCAGCATCAACACGGGGGTCGTGAGGTGCTCGCGACGGAGCGTCGCGAGGAGCTCGGTGCCCTCGAGCCCCGGGAGGCGGCGATCGATGACGAGCACCGCGTGCCCGCCTCCCCGGGCGGCCTCGAGCCCCCTCCGACCGTCGGTCACGAGGTCGACCTGCCAGGCCTCGCCGAGCACATCGGCCACGATGGGCCCGAGCTCCGGGTCGTCCTCGACCAGCAGGAGGCGCGGGCGCGTGTCAAGACCGGTCACCCACCACCTCCTCGCCTTTCGTCACCGTCGCTGCGGCCCTTTGCTCGGCCCGAGCGGCGTGCGAGCGCTGCAGGGCGGTGACCACGATCGGCAGCACCGACACGACGACGAGCCCGACGGCGAGCAGGTCGATGTGGTCCGCTACGAACGGTAGGCCACCGAGGAGCGATCCGAGCACGGTCATGCCGACGGCCCACAGGAACGCGCCGGTGAGGTTCCAGACGACGAACCTTCGATAGACGTAGCCGCTGGTGCCTGCGGCGAGGGGCACGAAGGTGCGGACCACGGGCACGAACCGGCCGAGGACGAGCGCCTTGCCGCCGTGACGCTCGAAGAAGGCCTCGGCCTGATCGAGGTGCGCCGTCTTGAGAACGCGGGCGTCGGGACGGAACCAGCGGCGCCCGAACCGGTGACCGAGGAAGAACCCGACCTGGTCGCCGGCCGCCGCCGCGAGGAACGCACAGAACGCGATCAGCGTCACGCTCAGGCCGAGGCTCTGGTGAAGGAGACCCGCGGTGACGAGCAGCGAGTCTCCGGGCAGGAACGGAAACAGCAGGCCCGACTCGACGAAGATCATCAGCGTCAGGCCGCCGAGAGCCCACGGGCCCATTCCGGCGAGGAGCGTCTGGGGGTCGAGGATGCTCATGAACGGGCCCGTCCTTGGTCGATGGTCGGCATGGGGTTCGGTACCGTCGACTCGATGGGGTGGCCAGACCCCGAGCGCCGCTCGATCCGGTCGAGGAGGCGCAGCCACGGGGGCAGGGCCAGCACCATCACCGAGCAGCCGAGCACGACCGAGGCGACCGTGTCGCTCGGGTAGTGGACGCCGACCCAGACACGCGAGAGACCCACGACGGCCACCGCGGCAGCGCAGACGGCGACGACGATCGGTGCACCGCGGCGTCCGCGGGCGAGCAGCACGAGCGCGAGCGCCAGTCCGGTCGCGAGGGCGGTGTGGCCACTGGGGAACGAGAACGAGTGCGGCTCGACGATCAGCGGGTCGACGAGCAGCCCCGGGTCGGGCCGGTCGCGCTGAACGACGAGCTTGACCAGCTCGGCCGCGGCCCACGGCCCGGTCGCGACGCCGAGAACGGTGAGGGCCGCAGCCGCGCGGCGGCTCACGACCCAGACAGCGACGGTCAGCAGCAGTACGAGGGCCGCGCCGAGCCGCGGTCCGAGCAGCCGGTCGACGAGCAGCGCGGCCCAGTCGAGCACCGGGGTGTGCGCACGGCTCGCGAGCTGGACGAGGTCGAGGTCGACCTCGCTCACGCCGCCCACGCCCGAGGTGATCAACAGGCCGGCGACGACGACTCCGGCGATGCCGATCGCGCCCCACGCCGCCCATGCCCGGTCGTGGACGACCGCGCGGACGGCGGGGAAGAGAGGAGGCGCGGTGCGGCTGCGAAGGCGCGCCGACAAGGGTGGACGGTGCAGGACGGTCATGCACGCAGGCTCCGCCCGGCCGTCCCAGAAACCGCCCAGACGCCCGGGCGGGTCGAACCGCGCCTCCTCGTCTCGGCCTCTGGGGGCTTTCTAGGAGGCGATCCGTGACCGTCGTCACATGACGACACGCGCTGTTCCGACCGGGGCCACCACCCTCGACCGCCGGGCCCTGCTGAGCAAAGTCCCCGAGGTCACCCTCGCGTTCTGGGTGATCAAGGTGCTCTGCACCACCGTCGGCGAGACCTTCGCCGACTTCCTTGCCGACGGCCTCGGCCTGGGGCTGACCGTGACGAGCGTCCTGATGGCTGCCATGCTCGTCGTGGCCCTCGTCGTGCAGTTCCGGACGCGGGCCTCCGTGCCCGTCGTCTACTGGCTGGCCGTCGTGCTGATCAGCGTCGTCGGCACCCTCCTCACCGACACCCTGACCGACTCGCTCGGAGTCAGCCTGTGGGTCTCGACGGCCGCCTTCGCGGTCACCCTGGCCGCCGTCTTCGTCGCCTGGCACCGTGTCGAGGGCACCTTGTCGATCCACGAGATCACGACCCCTCGTCGCGAGGCGTTCTACTGGGCCGCCGTGCTGACGACCTTCGCACTCGGCACGGCGGTCGGCGACCTGCTCGGCGAGCAGCTCGCGCTCGGCTACCTGCCCTCGGCGCTGCTGTTCGGCGCCGCGATCGCGGTCGTCGCCCTGGCCCACCGGTTCGCCGGCGTCGGATCGGTGCTCGCCTTCTGGGCCGCGTACGTCCTCACCCGGCCGCTCGGCGCCTCCGTCGGGGACTTTCTGTCGCAGTCGGACGCGGACGGCGGGCTCGGCCTCGGGTCGACCGTCACGAGCGTCCTGTTCCTCATCGCCATCGCGACGCTCGTCGTCGTGATCACTGTGCGCCGACCCGCCCGCCCCGCCCTCCGCGTCTGACCGCGAGTAGAGTGCTGCGAAATCATGCCCCGAAGTCGACACACGCGCGTATCCGATGAGCATCTGGGGACTGTAGCGTTTAGACCCCCATCACCGGGCATTTTTGCGGGACAGGCATACGCGAATCCGCAGGCCAGACGCCAGTTGATCTCGGCCGCCCACACATGGTCGCGAAGGGTGTCCCGATGAACGACCGCCTATCGACGATGCCGATCGTCCGCTCGGGTGAATCGCGGCCGAGCCCTCGCGTGTCCGGCGCGCACGCCCGGCGCGACCCACCGGCGTCAGCCGAGCCGCATCGTGTACGCCCGGGCGAGCAGACGGTTCGACGGCAGGGCGAGCGCCGTCACGAGGCCGACCCGACGGGCGACGAGCGCCGCGGCTCCCGCGGGGCGACCGAGCGCCATGTTGAGCTCGGCCTGCCGGGCGGCCCGGCGCGCAACGGCGGCCCGCCGAGCGGCGAACGGCGCGAACGCATCGGGGTCGAAGCGACGACCACCCGCCGAACGCAGGGCGGAAGCGATCAGGGGTGCGAGTTCGACGGCGTCCAGCCAGCCGAGGTTCATGCCCTGCCCGCCGATCGGACTGATCTCGTGCGCGGCATCGCCGATCAAGACCACACGGCCGACCGCGAGGTGCTCGGCGAAGCGACGACGCACCCCGAAGGCGCTGAACATGCTGTTCGTCGCCGGGTCGACCGCATCGCCGGTCCGCTCGGTGACGAGCCGGGCCAGCCCCGCGGCATCCGCCACCTCGATACCGGCCCCGCCCCGCATGCCGACGTGCGCGACGAGCCGCCGCACCCCTCCCGGCAGCGGGAACGACTCCACGACCCCGTCGGCCTCGAGGCTGATGACGGCATCGGACCCCGCGCCCGTGTCGTCGCGGAAGTCGCCCATCACGTAGGCATCGGGGTACTCGCGGGTCGCCGTCCGCACGCCGAGCAGTCGACGCAGGGTGCTCCGCGAGCCGTCGGCGGCGATGACGAAGCGGGCCGCCGCCTCCATCCGCTCTGTCGTGCCGTCGGCGGCGGTGGTCGATGCCGAGAGGACGACGCGTTCCGACTCCGTCGTGACCGCGTCGACCGCGACCCCGGTGACCAGCGCCTCCGGGGCGAGGGCGCGCAACCGCTCGCGCAACAGGGCCTCGGTGCGGTTCTGGGGCAGGGCCGCGACGAACCGGTACGGCCCGGGCAGACGATCGAAGCGCACCGCTCCGAGAGACCGGCCCCCGCTGCGCGCCTGCCCACGCCGCACCGCGACGGCCTCGGCCAGCACGGCGTCGACCACGCCGAGCTTCTCGAATGCGTCGAGCGACGGTGGATGGATGCCGAGCGCGCGGGACAGCGACGGCTCGTCGCGACGACGCTCCCAGACGCGG
The DNA here is from genome assembly GCF_049601585.1 of Frigoribacterium sp. 2-23. Classification (GTDB taxonomy): domain Bacteria; phylum Actinomycetota; class Actinomycetes; order Actinomycetales; family Microbacteriaceae; genus Frigoribacterium. The sequence goes on from NZ_CP187126.1 coordinate 2,426,503, forward strand.
ACGTCGAGCCCCCGCGCGGCGAGCAGGGCGCCGGCGAAGACACCAACCGGTCCGCCACCGACCACGATGACATCGTGCGTCGTGAGTCCGGGGCCCGCCGCAGCGCCCGTCACGACCCGGCCGCCGTCCAGGTCAGCAGCACGCGGAACGGAGCGAGCGTCTCGACCCGCCACCCCTCCGGCGCGACGACCCCGAGCTCGTCCACGGTGTAGCTGCGGCGGATCGACCGCAGACCGTCCACGTGCACGAACGACGAGCGGGCGAGGGGTAGAGTCCCCACCCGATAGGCCGCGTACGCCACCCGCGACCGCCGGATGTCGTTGTGCACGACCAGGCGCCCGGCCAGCAGCTCGCTGTCGCGCAACACGGCCGCGCGGGCCCCGTCGTCGAGATGGTGCAGCACGTGGTTCGAGACGACCACGTCGAACTCGTCCCCGGCGGCGACGAGTTCGTCGCTCGACGCGCGGCGGTACGTGACCCCCGCCGCGGGGCGCGAGGTGGCGAAGTCGTGGGCGCGTTCGTCGGGGTCGGCGCCGGTCACCGACAGCCGGAGCCCGTCGCGCGCGGCCCAGCGGGCGAGGGAGCGGGCGACGTCTCCTCCCCCGCTGCCGAGATCGAGCAGCCGCGTCTCGCGGTCGGGGTCGAGCAGCGGCCGGAGCCTCGTCGTGTAGACCCGCCGCCACCCCGCCACGAGCGCGTTGACTACCGGGAAGACGGCGTACGTGCGGCGCAGCGCCGCGAGGTCGCAGTCGGGATCGTCCATCAACTCGACCAAGCCGGTCGCGCGACGGGCGAGGTCGACCGTCACCGCGCCTCCTCGGGGTCCGTCGGCACCTCGGCTCGAGGTGTCGCAGACGCACCGACGAGCGCCGGAGCGCCCGCCACCGGCGCTCCCCGCAGCGTGAACAAGCCGGTCTCGACGGTGAGCCCCGGTCCGAACGCGACCGCGCAGACCCGCTCGCCGGCGCCGACATCGGGGCCGTGCAGGATCTCGCGCAGCACGAACAGCACCGTGCCGCTCGACATGTTGCCGTAGCGACGCAGGACGTCGCGCGACGGTGCGAGCTGTTCGTCGCTGAGGTCGACGCGCTGCTGCACCCGGTCGAGGATGCTCCGCCCGCCCGGGTGGATCGCCCAGTGCTCGATCGCCTCGGCCCGCGACGTGACGGCGAGGGCGGGCTCCGTCGCGAACACGGGCGCGAGCGCGTCGTCGATGTGGTGCTCGACGATGTGCGGCACGTAGCTGCTCAACACCATGTCGAAACCCTGGTCGCCGATGGTCCAGGCCATGTCCGCCTCGCCGACACCGACCGGTGTCAGCGTCGTCTCGAGTGCGTCGATGTCGAGGGTGACGACCCCAGGAGGCGCGGGTCGAGACGTCACGATCGCGGCGGCCGCCCCGTCGGCGAAGACGGACGACGCGACGATCGCGTCCGGATCGCTCGAGCTCCGCAGGTGCAGCGTGCAGAGCTCGATGCAGACGATGAGAACCACCGACGAAGGGTCGGCCCGGCAGAAGTCGCGGGCCATGCCGAGCGCGGGGAACGCCCCATAGCACCCCATGAACCCGACGTGATAGCGCTTCGTCGCGGGCGAGAGACCGAGGTCGCGCACGATGCGGTAGTCGGGCCCCGGAGCCGAGAAGCCGGTGCAGGAGACCGTCACGACGTGCGTGACGTCGGCCGCGGTCAGATCGGAAGCCGCGGCGAGCGCGCGGCGGGCGGCATCGAGCAGCAGGGGCACGCTGCGTTCGATGTAGACGTCGTTGCGGGCGCCGGTTCCGGGGGTGAGGATGCGGCCCGACGACGCGTCGTAGAAGGTCGGAGGTTCGGTGCCGGACGCCGGTTCGGCTGCGGGGTCGACTGCCAGGTCGGTTGCCTGGCCGTTTGCCGGGTCGACCGCGGCGAGCTCGGCGATGACCGTGTGCCGGGTCTCGATCGCCGACGCGTCGAACGCGGCGCCGTTGATCCGCTGCCCCAGGCGGGTGAGGCCCGGCTGCGAGCCGAACAGATCGCGGACCCTGCCTTGTTCGAGCACGGTGGACGGCACGGCCGTCTCGATGGATCTCACGGCGACGGGCATGCGTCATGGTACGCCGCGACGCCTGCGAGGCCACGCCCGGGTGCATCGTCCGCAACGGGGTTTTCGGCGCGCGGTACGGTCACGCAGGGCGCCGAGGTGCTGAGGTGAGGTGAGTCCCGCAGCAGGCGTGACCACCCCCGGCGGAAGGCGCGACACGATGAGACTGATCGGCATCGAAGAGCACTGGACCCTCGACGGCCTCGACCGGGCCCTTCGCGCCCAACCGCCGGAGCTGCTCGACGACAGCCTCGTCCTCAACGATCACGGCGACGCCGGTGAGCGGCTCGCCGACCTCGGTCCGCGGCGACTCGCGACGATGGACGCGCAGGGTGTCGATCTGCAGGTGATCTCGCTCGCGCCTCCGGGGACGCAGGGACTGTCGGCAGCGGACGCCGTGACCCTCAGCCGCGAGGCGAACGACACGGCCGCCGCCCTGATCGGCGCACAGCCGGAGCGGTTCCGCGCGATGGCCACGCTGCCGCTCGGCGACCCGACGGCCGCCGCGACGGAACTCGACCGTGCCGTCGGGCTCGGCCTGACCGGCGCCATGGTCTACGGCCGCACGGGCGACGTCACGCTCGACGACCCCCGCTTCGACGACCTCTGGGCCGTCGCCGCTCGACTCGGGCAGCCGATCTTCATCCACCCGCAGATCCCGCCCCGGGCCGTCCGCGATGCCGCCTACCGGGGCCTCGGCGAGTTCGGCGACCTCGCCCTGGCGACGTTCGCCTGGGGCTGGCACCTCGAGGCGGGGACGGCTGCGCTGCGACTGATGGCCGCCGGGGTGCTCGACCGGCACCCCGATTTGCGCCTCGTGCTCGGACACTGGGGCGAGCTGCTGCTGTTCTGGCACCAACGTGCCGACGGCCTGGCGCGGGCGGCGCACCTCGACCGGTCGGTCACCGAGTACCTGCGCGAGAACGTCTGGATCACGGCATCGGGCATGCTCGACCCCGTGCTGCTGCAGCACTCGCTCGCGGTCACCGGGCCCGATCGGCTCCTGTTCTCGACCGACTATCCGTTCCAACTCCCGAGCAGCGACGAGATCGACGGCTTTCTCGCGGCGTTTCCCGGCGACGAGGCTCGGGCGGCGTTCGCGTCGGGCAACGCGGAGACGTTGTTCGGTCTCGGGTCGTCGACCCGCGCCTCCTGAGCGACGGGCGTCGCAGCCGAGGTGCAGAGGCTGCGACCCGCCGGAGGCGCGGTGTCAGACGTCGCGCGTCGCCGGCCCCGTGTAGTCGGCCTGGAATCCCTTCGGTAGCGGCCCCTTGATGCGGCGGCCGGACTGCGACTCCTCCCAGGCGTGCGCGAGGATGCCGACCGAGCGCGAGAGCACGAACAGGCCGCGCGCCAGCTCCGGCTCGATGCCGAGCTCGCCGTAGACGACGGCCGAGACGCCGTCGATGTTCATCGGGATGCCCCGCGACGCGAGCTGCGCTTCGAGCGCGAGCGCCGCCTCCAGGTGTCGACCCACGACGACGCCGTCGTCGCGCGCCTGTTCGACGAGGGCGAGCAGGGGGTCGCGGCGCGGGTCGCGCGGGTGGAACCGATGCCCGAAGCCCGGCACGAACGCCTTGCGGGCGCGATGATCCGCGACGGCCTCGGCCGCGAGCTCGTCGAGGTCCCGCCCGGCGAGGTGCCCGTCGACGAGACGGTTCAGCAACGCGACGCACTGCTGCCCCGCGCCTCCGTGGGTGTCGCCGAGCACGTTGACCCCGTTGGCGACGGCCGAGTTGATGCCGACCCCGCACGTGATCGCCATCCGCGCGCTCGCGATCGACGGCGCCTGCGGGCCGTGGTCGACGCTCGCGACGAGTGCCGCCTCGAGCAGGGCGGCCTGCCGCGGCTCGGGCAGCTCGCCGCGGGTTATCAGCCAGACCGTGCTGATGAAGTCGACCTGCCCGATCAGCTGCTGCACCGGGTAGCCGCGCAGCTCGATCACGCCCGGCTCGATCTTGGTGATGCCGCTGGCCCACCAGGCCGTGGTCGAGGCCAGGCGGTCGGCGTCCGACACGGCAGCCGCAGCAGGAGCGGCAGCTGCGGCTGCAGCGGCGTCGGTGGCGGGGTCGGGAGCGGCGTCGGGGCTCACACCGCACCTCCTTCTCTCAGATCGCGGATCTGCTCGTCGTCGTAGCCCAGCTCGGCCAGGATCTCGTCGGTGTGCTGCCCGAGCAGCGGCGGCGGTATCGTCGGCGCGCCGGGCACGCCGTCGACGCGGATGCCGTGCCCCATCACGCGCAGCGGCGCAGCGCCCCCGCCGGGGAACGGCAGCTCGTGCACCAGCTGCCGATCGCGCACCTGCGGGCTGTCGAGCATCTCGGGCACGGTGAGCACGGCGGCGGCGGGGACACCGGCGTCGCTCAGCAGGGACTCCCACGCGGCGGCCGGGCGTGCGGCGAGGGCCGACTCGAGCTCCCCCGTCAGTGCGGCCCGGTGTGCCTTGCGCGACTCCCGCTGGGCGAAGCGCTCGTCGTCGATCAGGTCGGGCCGGCCGACGAGTCGGCAGAGCGTCTCGAACTGCTCCTGCTTGTTGGCCGCGATGTTGAGGGCGCCGTCGCCGGTCGCGAACGTGCCCGACGGCGCGGCCGTGCCGTTGTCGTTGCCGAGTGCGCGCGGCTCGTGACCGGCGACGAGGTGGTTCGACACGACCCAGCCCATGGCCGTGGCCGCCGTCTCGAGCATCGACACGTCGATCGCCGAGCCGAGCCCGGTGCGCTCGCGTCCGAGCAGCGCCGACGAGATCGCGAACGCGGCCGCGAGGCCGCCGAGCGTGTCGGCGATGGGATACCCGGCGCGCAACGGTGCCGTGTCGGGGGTGCCGGTGACGCTCATCATGCCCGAGCTGCCCTGGATGATCTGGTCGTACGCCGGCTTGCTCCGCAGCGGCCCGGTCTGCCCGAAGCCCGAGATCGCCGCGTACACGAGTCGCGGGTTGATCCCGTGCAACACGTCCCAGCCGAAACCGAGCCGCTCCAGCACCCCGGGCCGGAAGTTCTCGAGCAGCACGTCGGACTCGGCCACGGCACGGCGCAGGACGTCCGCGCCTCCGGCCGTCTTGAGGTCGACGGTCAGCGAGCGCTTCTGCGCGTTCTGTGCCAGGAACGACGCCCCGAGGAGGCGCTGGTTGAGTTCCGCCGACGCCCCCAGCTGCCGGGCGAGATCGCCGCCGTGCGGGGTCTCGACCTTGATCACGTCGGCTCCCAGCAGGGCCAGCTGGTAGGCCGCGTAGGGCCCGGCCAGCACGTTGGTCATGTCGAGCACGCGGATGCCGCTGAGCGGCCCCGCCCCGCGCCCGGCGGGGTCGCCGGAAGCGGGGTCGCCGGAAGCGGGGTCGGTCTCGCTCGACGCGGGGTCGGCTCGGGGGGCGTCGGTCACGCAGCGTCTCTCTCTCGGGCCCGCAGCAGTCGGCGGGTTCGGGTCTTCTGCACCGCGGCGCCGATCACGGCGACGAGCAGCACGGCGTAGAGCGTGACCGAGATCGGGCTCGACACGAGGATCGCCGGATCGCTCTCGCTGACCGCCATCGCACGGCGGAACTCGGTCTCGGCCAGCGGGCCGAGGATGATCGCGATCAGCATCGGTGCGACGGGCAGGCCGTAGCGGCGCATCAGGAACCCGATCAGGCCGACGACGGTGACGAGCACGAGGTCGAGCACCTTGCTGCTGGTCGCGTAGACGCCGAGCATCGCGAACACCGTGATGCCGGCGTAGAGGTAGTGGCGCGGCACCTTGAGCAGCTTCGCCCAGAGCGGCGCGAACGGCAGGTTCAGGATGAGCAGCACCACCATGCCGACGAAGAAGCTCGCCAGCAGTGCCCAGACGAGGTCGGGAGCACGCTCGAAGAGCAGCGGCCCGGGCTGCAGCCCGTACTGGCGGAACGCCGCGAGCAGGATCGCCGCCGTCGCCGACGTCGGGAGACCGAGCGCGAGCAGCGCGCCCATGGCCGTGCCGGCCGTCGCGTTGCCCGCGGCCTCGGGCCCGGCCACGCCCTGGATCGCTCCGCGGCCGAACATCGGCTCGGCGCGACGGGAGTCGAGTCGGCGCTCGGTGCCGTAGGCCAGGAAGGTCGGCACCTCGGCGCCGCCCACGGGGATGATGCCGAACGGGATGCCGATCGCGGTGCCGCGGAGCCAGGCCGGCAGGGCGAGCCGGAACTCACGACGCGACAGCCAGAGGCGACCGCGCGACGGGATGAGCTGTGTCTCGTCGCGCGAGCCGCGACGGCCCGCGACACTGAAGACCTCGCCGAGGGCCAGCAGGCCGACCGTGATGACGACGATGTCGATCCCGTCGAACAGCTCGGGGATGCCGAGGGTGAAGCGCGAGGCACCCGAGATGCCGTCGATGCCGACCACCGAGATCGCGAGGCCGATCGCGAGCGCCGCCAGACCGCGCAGGACGGACTCGGTCACGACGGCCGAGATGGCGACGAACGCGAACACGGCGAGCGCGAGGTACTCGGCAGGCCCGAACAGGGTCGCGAGCTCGGCCAGACGCGGGGCGAAGAAGACGACCAGGACGGACGCGATGATGCCACCGGTGAACGCGCCGATCGCCGAGGTGGCGAGCGCCTGCGCGGCCCGACCGCTCGTGGCCATCTTGTGGCCCTCGATCGTGCCGGCGATGGCCGTGCTGTTGCCCGGCGTGTTCATGAGGATGCCCGAGATCGAGTCGCCGAACAGCCCGCCGAAGAGGACACCGGCGAACATGATGAACGCGCCGATCGGGTCGAGCGAGAACGTGACGGGCAGGAGCAGGGCGACGGCCATGGCCGAGCCGAGACCGGGCAGTACGCCGACGGCGGTGCCGAGCAGGGCGCCGATCAGCACCCAGAGCATGTTGATCGGGGTGAGGACGGTGAGGAACCCGTCACCCAGGTTCGCGAGCGATTCCATCAGAGGATCCCTCCCAGGATGCCCGGAGGCAGGTTGAGGCCGAGACCGGCCGAGAACGCCAGCTGCACGATCGACGAGATCGCGAGCGACAGGACGATGTCGAAGATCGGTCGCTGGCTGCCGAGCGATCGGGCGATGCCCCAGAACAGGAGCGCGCCGGCGAGGAGCCAGCCGAGCGGGGTCAGGGCGGCGATGAAGACGACGACGGTGCCGAGGGCTCCGGCGAGAGCACGCTTGTTGCTCGTCGGGCGCAACTCGGTCGCGGTGCCGTCGGGGTCGTCGTCGAGGTCGCCGGGCTCGGCGGCCTGGACCACCTCGACCGAGACGGGCTCGGGCTTCCGCCAGACGTCGATCGCCAGCAGGACGGCGAGCACGAGCATGCCGACGGCGACGATCGTCGGGAACACCTTGGGGCCGGGCGTCGTGGCTGCGGCGGGTACCTGCATGGTGAGGGTGCCGATCACGAGCCCGATGCCGATGACAGCCATCAGGGCGGGGACGACGAGACCCGACCGGCGGCGCCAGAAGCCGTCGGCGACGACCACGGCGCGACGGGTGACGCTCAGCGTCCGGACGACGCCGCTCACAGCCCGAGCTCCTCGATGATCGTGTCGACCCGTTTCTGGTCCTCCTCGATGAAGGCGGCGAACTCGTCGCCGGTCAGGACGGCCGAGGCCCACGAGTTGCGCTTCAGCGTGTCGGCCCATTCGTCGGACGCGACCATCTCCTCGATGATCGCCACGAGCTCGTCGCGCTGGGCGGTCGTGATGCCCGCCGGCGCCACGAGACCGCGCCAGTTCGGCAGGAAGACGTCGATGCCCTGCTCGCGGAAGGTCGGGACATCGATCGCGTCGACGGGTTCCTCGGCCGACAGGGCGAGCGCCCTCAGGTTGCCGGCCTCGATCTGATCGCTGAACTCGTTGTACCCGCTCACGCCGATCTCGACCGTTCCCGAGAGCAGGGCGGTCAGCACCTCACCGCCGCCAGCGTACGAGACGTAGTTGATCTCGCCCGGGTCGATGCCCACCTCGCGGGCGAACAGGCCGGCCAGGAGGTGGTCGGTGCCTCCGAGGCCACCACCGCCGACGGGGTGACTGTGGGGCGCGTCCTTCCAGGCGGCGACGAAGTCGTCGATGGTCTCGTACGGCGAGTCCTTCGGCACGATGAAGACCTCGTAGTCCTCGGCGAGCTTCGCGATCGGGGTCGTGTCACCGAGATTCACGTCCGAGCCGTTGACCGTGATCGCCCCCTCCATCACGGTGCCGGTCATCATGAGGTTCGTGGGGTCGGCGCCGAGGCCGACGAACTGGGTCAACCCGATCGTGCCGCCCGCGCCGGGCACGTTGACGACCTGCACGTTGTTGACGATCGACGCCGCGCGCAGCGCCTGCTGCGACTCGCGGGAGGCGAGATCCCACCCGCCGCCCGGGGCGGCCGGGGCCATGACGGTCAGTTTCGCCCGGGGGTCGGCCCCGGAGGTGCCGCCACCGGCGTCGACGGCGGCGAATCCGACGAGGACCGCGGTCGCGGCGATGCCCGCGACCCCCAGCACCCGTTTCTTCGTCGTACTTGTGACACTGCTCACACGCTCACTCCTTCGTGACGGTCGCAGGCTGTCCACGTGGTGGACTGCCGTGTCCGCCTGATGGTAGCTTGACGTCGAACTATCCCGCAAGGCCGAGCGCAAGGGGTCGACGACATGACCGAGGCAGCCGATTCCCGCGCCACGGCGACGGCGAGAGCCGACCCCGGTGGGGTCCGTGCGGTCAGTCGAGCGCTCGATCTGCTGCAGGCGTTCGCCCCCGACAGGACGTCGCTCTCGCTCGCCGAGCTGGTCCGCGCCACGGGCCTGCCGCGCACGACCGTGCTGCGACTGGTCGACACCCTGGTCGCCGAGCGGATGCTGCAGCACGGCTCCGACGGTCGGATCGCCGTCGGCACGCGCCTGATCCGTTGGGGGGCGTTCGCCGGAGCGGCCTGGACCGTGCCCGCCGCCACGAGCGAGCGCATGGCCGCCCTCTCGGCCGAGACAGGCGAGACGGTCAGCCTCTACGTGCGCAGCGGCATCCGTCGGGTCGTCATCGCGCAGTCGCCGAGCCCGCATTCGCTGCGACACGTCGTGCAGGTCGGCGACGAGCTGCCGCTCTGGATCGGCGCCGCGGGTTCGGTACTGCTCGCCGCCGAGACCGACGATGCCATCGAGTCCACGCTCGACGAGGTCGAGGCCGGGCGCTCCGGCGACGACCCCGCAATCGATCGGGACGACGTCCGGTCGCGGGTCGCAGGCGCCCGACGGGACGGGCACGCCGTCTCGCACGGCGCACGCGAGCCCGGCAACAGCGGGGTGGCCGTCCTCGTGGCCGACACCGCGCCTCCTCGTCGTCCGCACCGGGCGCAGCCCGTCGTGCTCGCCGTCGGCGGGCCCACCAGCCGGTTCACGGAGGAGGCGGTGGCGCGGTTCGTCGCGGCGCTGCACGAGGCCGCGATCGACGTCGACCGATCCGGGCTGCCACCGGCGCTCGGCTGACCACCACCACCACCGACCGACAGGAGCACCGATGCCGTTGCCGACCTCTCCCCCCTCCGCTGCAGCGCGCGGAGAACACGCCTGGCCCGCCGCCGGCGAGCTACCCGTCGCCACGCTGAGCGACGCCATGGACCGCTTCGGCGTCGTCGACGGAGTCCGGCCGCTGTGGCGCGGTGCCGTCGTGAGCGGGCCCGCCTTCACGGTGTGGACCCGACCCGGCGACAACGCCGGCCTGCATGCGGCGTTCGAGCGCATCCGCCGAGGCGAGGTGCTCATCGTCAACGGCGGCGGCGACGAGACCCGCGCCCTGATCGGTGAGCTCGTCGCGGAGAAGGCCAAGGCGCTCGACGTCGCGGGCATCGTGCTCGACGGCGCTGCTCGCGACGTGGTCGAGTTGGAGACGCTCGGTGTGCCGGTGTTCGCCCGCGCCGTCACCCCCGCCGGCCCCTGGAAGACGGGGCCCTATCGTGTCGGCGAGACCATCGCCGTCGGTGGCGTGGCGGTCTCTCCCGGCGATTGGGTGATCGGTGACGACGACGGGGTCGCGGTCGTGCCGAGGGCGCGCGTCACCGAGGTCGTCGCGGCGACGCGCGAACTGCTGCGCGGCGAGGGCCAACGCCGCGAGGCCAACCGGAGGCTGGCGCCCCGTGATTGACGAGTCGTCGCCCGCCGCCGCCGTCGCCTCGGACTCCGGCGAGCGCCGCCCGGTCGTCTGGGTGCCGGCCCCCGTCGCCGACGACGTCGTCGAGGCGCTGCTCGCGTGGGCCGACGTGCGCCTCGGCTGGGGTGACGCGGCCGTCGCCTGGTCGGAGGTCGCTCCCGAGGTCGAGGGCGTGCTGCTCCGCACCGCGCGGGTCGACGGGGACATGATGCGGCAGGCTCCGCGATTGCGCATCGTCGCGCGGCACGGGGTCGGGCTCGACACCGTCGACACCGCGACCGCGAGCGAGCTGGGCATCGACGTCACGACCACCCCGACGGCGAACAGCCGCTCGGTGGCCGAGCTGGCCGTCGCCCTGATCATGACGACGCGGCGCGGCCTCGGGCCCGTGCTGGCGGCGACGGGGTCTCGCACCCCGTCCTCGCCGGAGCGGGCGTCGCTCGTCGGCCGCGAGCTCGCCGGAGCCACCCTCGGCCTGCTCGGCTTCGGCCGCATCGCGCGCCTCGTCGGCGACATCGCCCGCGACGGCCTGGGCATGCGGGTCGTCGCGCACGACCCGCACCTGCCCGATGACGCGATCCGGGCGGGAGGCGCGGAGCCCGCGTCCCTCGACGACCTGCTCCGTGCCTCCGACGTGCTCAGCGTGCACGTGCCGTTGACCGACGGCACACGCGGTCTGATCGGCGCCCGCGAGTTCGCGCTGCTGCCGGCCGGGGCCGTCGTCGTCAACACGTCGCGCGGCGGCGTGCTGGACGAGGAGGCGCTGGTCGCCTCCCTCGAGCACGGTCACCTCGCCGGCGCGGGCCTCGACGTCACGGCGCGCGAGCCGTTGCCCGGGGACCACCCGCTCCGGCGGCGCCCGGACGTCGTGCTCACGCCGCACGTCGGCGGGCAGACCCGCGAGGCGCTCGCCCGCGTCGGACACGAGGCCGCCGGGCACCTGCGCCGCGTGCTGCAGGCGGGTCGCTACCTTCAACCTGACGCCGCGACTACCGGGCGGTGAAGTGCACCGCATACCAGAGCGCGAAAGCCACCGGCAGGGCGGCGACACCGACGGCGAGACGGAGACGATGCCGCCGACGTGAAGACCAGGGAGCGAGGACGGTCACCGCGCCGCCCGCTGAACCGCCGACGAGGGTGATCAGGAACGCGGCGAAGGTCTGCAGCGCATATCGACCCGGGTCGAAGACAGCGCACTGCTCCGTCCCGCACCAGGGGTAGAAGCCGACGACGAACCCCGTGAGACCGGCGAGCAGACCGCCCGGGATCGCCCACACGAGGTGCCATCGAGAGGACACCCTCACAGCGTCGGACATGCACCGAGCCTGGCATCGGACGGCCCCGTGGTCAGCCCCCCTCTGCGAGGGGCCGCCGGCGACGCGTTGCGCTCGCCTCGCCGCTGGGATACGTTCGCGGGCTGACCATGTCGCCCCGAGGGGCGGTGAGAGCGAAGAGAGCGGCCATGCCGAAGACGATCCACCCGCGTCGACCCGACGTCTCGACCCTCGACCTCGTCGGCGGGCCGGAGCCCCTCCGCGTCGAGCTGCACGAGCACGACGCGCGGTGGGCCGCGGACTACCTCGAGCACCGGGCGCGCATCGTCGATGCGCTGTCGGCCGTCGACGTCGACGTCGAGCACATCGGATCGACCTCCGTGCCGGGGCTGGCCGCCAAGCCGATCGTGGACATCGTCGTCGCCGTGCCCGACATCACGGCCGAGGAGGACTACCTCGAGCCCCTGCTCGCCGCCGGATACCTGCTGCGCGTGCGCGAGCCGGGTCACCGGCTCGTCCGCACGGCCGCCCGTGACACTCACGTGCATCTCTATCAGCGCGGAGACGCCGCGGTGTCGGAGTACCTGCTGCTCCGCGATCACCTGCGATCCGACGCCGACGATCGTGCCCGCTACGAACGCGTCAAACGAGACCTCATGACTCGGAGCTGGAGCGACACCAACGACTACGCCGATGCCAAGGACGACGTGATCGCGGAGATCAAGCAGCGCGCGAGGGCGGCGCGCATCTGAACCGTGGCCGCGCCCCGTGCCCCGTGCCCCCTGCCCGTGCCCCGCGCCGTGCGCCCGGTCCGCGCGGGTCAGCGCGGGTCCGCCAAGATGCCGACTCGCCCCCGACCCAACCCTCCCCTAACGTTAGGGATTCAGGGCCTGTCCGTTCGGGTTCGGACTTCCCTGAACCAGAGCCGAACCCACCGGGACGGCTCTGACCGAGCGTCCGGGCCATTCGGGTTGGCCCGGGCGCTTCGGTGTCTGTACGGCGCGCTCTGGTGCGCGGCGCGCCCCGGTGCAGCGCCTATCGTCGGAGCGTGAATCGAACCGACCGCCTGTACGCGCTCGTCGAGGAGCTCCGTGCGGTCTCGCCCCGCCCGCGGAGCGCGACCTGGCTCGCCGCACGACTGGAGGTCAGCCGACGGACCATCGAACGCGATCTCTCCGCCCTGCAACAGGCGGGGACCCCGATCTGGGCCGAACCCGGACGCACGGGCGGCTACTGCCTGGACCGCGACCACACCCTGCCGCCGATGAACTTCACGGCCGACGAGGCGGTCGCGATCGCCGTCGCCCTCCGCGGCCTGGCGGGTTCGCCGTTCTCGGGTGCCGGCGGTGTCGCGCTCCGCAAGGTGCTCGCTGCGATGCAGCACGATCGTGCGCGTGCGGCAGCCGACCTGGCCGCGCGGGTGCACTTCATCGGAGCCGCGCCTCCTGAGTCACCGCCACCCGCCGTCCTCGCCGACGCCGTGTCCTCGCGGCGCGTCCTCCGCCTCCGCTACACCGACAAGGCCGGGCGCCTCACGACGCGTGACGTGGAACCCGTGGGCTACGTCGGGTCGACCGCCGGCTGGTACCTCCTGGGCTGGTGCCGCCTCCGCGACGGCCTGCGCGCATTCCGACTCGATCGGATCGAGCAGGCCACGGCCACGAGGGAGATCGCACCCCGGCGTCTCGTCACGACCGACGACGTCCAGGTCCCCGAGGGAGACCTGACGACGCTCGCCCTGTTCTGAAACACCGACAGGACGGTGTCGACGGGGGCCGTGAGCATGGCTGTCATGAACCTCATCTCCGTCCGACTCATCACCGACGACGTCGACCGACTCGTCTCCTTCTACGAGCGTGTGACCGGCATCATCGCCGACCGCCCGACTCCCTCGTTCGCCGAGCTCCGCACCCCGAACGGCACCCTCGCGATCGGCAGCACGCAGACCGTCGCGCTGTTCGGCCCCGGGTCCGCGTCCCCTGCGGCGAACCGATCGGCGATCGTGGAGTTCATCGTCGAGGACGTCGACGCGCTCTTCGCCGCTCTCGGGGACGACGTCGACGTGACGGTCGTCCAATCGCCGACACTCATGCCGTGGGGCAACCGGTCGCTCCTGCTCCGCGACCCCGACGGCACGCTCGTCAACGTCTTCACCCCGGTGACGCCGGAGGCGCGGGTGAAGTTCGCCGACATCGCCCGCTGAACGCGCGCTCCGACAAGAAAGGCCCTCCGATCGAGGTGACTCGAATCGGAGGGCCTTGCGGTAGCGAGGGCGGGACTTGAACCCGCGACACCACGATTATGAGCCGTGTGCTCTAACCAACTGAGCTACCCCGCCGCAGGGCGCCTCGCGGCGAACCGCGGGCGACCAGAGCCCCGAGTCGGGATTGATCCGACGACCTCTTCCTTACCAAGGAAGTGCTCTGCCACTGAGCTATCGGGGCGTGTGCGCCCGGCCGCGGGAGACCCGCGGCCGATCGGCACCAGACAAGGGTAGCAGAGCCGGGAGGGCTCCGATGTCACACGGCGTCAGGCGGCCCGAGCAGCGCCCGGGCGACCAAGATCGACTCATGCACAGCATCGAACTCCTGCTCGACGACGCGACCGACGCCGCCATCCGAGCCGAGTGGGCGGCCCTCGCGGCCGCCGGGTTGCCCAGCCAGCAGAACCATGCCGGCGAGTCGAACGCGCCGCACGTGACGCTACTCGCGCGGCCCCTCATCGAGCCCGTCCACGACGAGGCGCTCCGCGAGCTGTTCGCGTCACCGGCCCTCCCTCTCGCCATCGAGCTCGGGTCGCTGCTCGTCTTCGGTGCTCCCCCGCGCGGGCTCGTCCTCGTCCGCCCCGTCGTGGTCTCGGCAGCCCTGCTCGAGCTGCACCGGGCCGCGCACCGCGCCGCGCCGGTCGCCGCGACGGCCCCCGACGCACGCCACACCACGCCCGACCACTGGACCCCGCACGTCACGCTCGCGCATCGCCTCACCCCGGAGCAGCTCGCGGCCGCGATCGAGACCCTCGACGCCGTGGAGCCCATCGCCCCGCCGACCGACGGCGGCGATGCCCGCTCGCCCCGCGCCTCCGCGGTCCAGGCTCGTCGGTGGGACAGCACCGAGCGCACGATCACGACCCTCTAGACGGGGCGCGACGACGACCTCGTCGTCGACTCAGTCGTCGGCCGGCTGCGATGCCGCGTCGAGCGCGGCGACGTCGTCGACCGTGAGCTCGACGCGGGCCGACTCGAGCAGCCCCTCCAGTTGGATGGCCGTGCGCGCGCTCGCGAGCGCGCCGACCACGTTCGCCCGAGACGCCAACCACGCGATGGCGACCGCACCGAGACCGACCGCCTGCCGGGTCGCGATCTCGGCCAGCACCTCCAGCGTGCCCTGGTTCTGCGGGGTGAGATAGCTGAGGGCGCGACTGCCGCGGGGCGAGTCGCCGCGGCCCGTGTCGCGGCCGTACTTGCCGGTCAGGAATCCGCTGGCCAGTGACGAGTGGGGCAGGACCGCGAGGCCGAAGTGGTCGACGATCAGGGCGACATCCTGCTCGTACTCGGCCCGGCGGACGAGGTTGTAGGCCGGCTGCACGGCCGCGAAGGGATGCAGACCGTCGCGGTCGGCGATCGCGAGGGCCTGGCGGAGGCGTGCTCCGGTGTAGTTCGAGGCGGCGGGGAACCCGATCTTGCCCTCGTCGACGAGCTCGCTCAGGGCGCCGACCGTCTCGTCGAGAGGGGTCTCGTCGTCGTCGAAGTGCGTGAAGTAGAGGTCGATGTGGTCGGTGCGCAACCGCCGCAGCGACCCCTCGACCGCGAGTCGGATGCTCGCCCGGGTGAGCCCCGGGGCGTCGGGGTGCTGACCGCATTTCGTGCTCAGCACGACCTTCTCGCGGTTGCCCGGGCGCGCGAGCCACCGACCGATGATCGCCTCCGACTCGCCACCGGAGTTGCCGGGCAGCCACGCCGAGTAGACGTCGGCCGTGTCGACCACGCGACCCCCGTCACCGGTGAACACGTCGAGCACCTCGAGCGCCGTCGGCGCCCCCACCGTCCACCCGAACACGTTCGTGCCGAGTGCGAGCGGGAAGGGCTGCTCGTCACCGAAGAAGGCGGTGGAGACGCTATTCGCAGAGGAGTTCAGAGCAGAGCCAATCAGAGGGGGTCGTTCGACAAACGGTAGCCGATATCGTGGGGCGCATGTCTTCTGACGACACCCTTGACACGATCACTCCGCCCGCCTCGGATGCCGCCCTCGAGACGGCACAGGACGCCAAGGGCGAGTGGTGGCGCAGCGCCGTCATCTACCAGGTGTACCCCCGCTCGTTCGCCGACTCCGACGGGGACGGCATCGGCGATCTGCCCGGCATCACGGCCCGCCTCGACTCGCTCGTGGACCTCGGCGTCGACGCCGTCTGGCTGTCGCCGTTCTACACGTCGCCACAGAAGGACGCGGGCTACGACGTCGCCGACTACACCGACGTCGATCCGCTCTTCGGCACGCTGGCCGACTTCGACGCCCTGCGCGCCCGCGCCACCGAGCTCGGCCTGCGACTCATCGTCGATCTCGTGCCCAATCACAGCTCGTCGGCGCACCCCTGGTTCCAGGCCGCACTGGCCGCCGGCCCCGGCTCGGTCGAGCGGGGGCACTACATGTTCCGCGACGGTCTCGGTGCCGACGGCGACCTGCCGCCCAACAACTGGGAGTCCGTCTTCGGCGGGCCCGCCTGGACGCGCATCACGGAGGCCGACGGCTCCCCCGGTCAGTGGTACCTGCACCTGTTCGACTCCTCGCAGCCCGACTTCGACTGGACCGACCCCTGGGTTCGCGAGTCGTTCATCGACGTGCTCCGCTTCTGGCTCGACCGGGGTGTGGACGGGTTCCGCGTCGACGTCGCCCACGGCATGATCAAGGCCGACGGCCTGCCCGACTACACCCCTCCGACCGAGGCGGGCAGCATGGGCGGCGGGCAGGTCTCCGGGCCGACGCCGCCGTACTGGGCCCAGGACGGCGTTCACGAGATCTACCGCACGTGGCACCAGGTCCTCGACGAATACGAGGGCGACCGGGTGCTCGTGGCCGAGGCCTGGGTCGAGCCGCTGTCCAAGCTCGCCGACTGGGTCCGCCCCGACGAGATGCAGCAGGCCTTCAACTTCTCGTACCTCGAGACCGGTTGGTCGGCGGCCGAGATCCGCCGCGTCGTCGATGCCTCGATCGAGGTCTTCGCGAGCGTGGGAGCCCCGAGCACCTGGGTGCTCTCGAACCACGACGTCGTGCGGCACGCGAGCCGCCTCGCCCTCACGGCCGAGAACCCGCAGGGCTACGGCATCGGGCCGAAGAGCGCCGGGCTGCCCATCCCCGAGCTGGGTCTCGCGCGCGCCCGCGCCGCGTCGGCCGTCATGCTCGCCCTGCCCGGCAGCGCGTATCTGTACCAGGGTGAGGAGCTCGGCCTGCCCGAGGCGATCGACCTACCCGACGAGTCGCGCCAGGACCCGACCTGGTTCCGCACCGACGGCGAACGCTACGGGCGCGACGGCTGCCGCGTGCCGCTGCCCTGGGAGTCGGGAGCCGCCGCGTTCGGATTCAGCCCGACCGGCGCCTCCTGGTTGCCGCAGCCGACCGACTGGTCGACGTACGCGCGCGACGAGCAGCAGGGCGTCGCCGGGTCGACGCTCGAGCTCTACAAGCTGGCACTGCGCCTGCGCTCCGAGTTCGACCTCGGCTCAGGGCGGGTCGAGTGGCTCGACGGCTTCGGCGACGAGGTCGTGGCGTTCCGCAACGGAGACGTCACGGTCGTCGCGAACACGGGCGACGTGGCGGTCGAGCTGCCCGTCGGCGACGTCGTGCTGGCGACCATGATCGTCGACGGACCGGCCCTGCCGCCGAACGCCGCCGCCTGGTTGCGGCACACCGCCTGACGCGGCGCTCGCGCGGCAGAACATCGTTCTGGCCACTGAACCTCGTTGTAACGAGGTTCAGTGGCCAGAACGAGGTTCTTCGCGAGCGCGCGGAGGCGCGGCTCGGCTGAAGCGCAGGAGGCGCGGGTCGGCCGAATCGCCGGAGGCGCGGGTCAGCTAGTTCGTGTTGGCGACGAGCCAGGGGTACGGGTCGACCGGCACGCTGTTGATGACGATCTCGAAGTGCAGGTGTGCGCCCGTGCTGTTACCGGTACTGCCGACCTTGCCGATGATCTCGCCGACCGTGACGCTGTCGCCCTTCTTGACCGTGACGGAGCCGGTCTGCATGTGGGCGTAGACGCTGACGACCTTCTGGCCGTTGACGGTGTGCTCGATCCAGACGTTGTTGCCGAGGGCGCCCGAGGGGCCGTCGACCTTCTGGACGACTCCGTCGGCGATCGACTGGATGGGCGACCCGGCACCGGGCACGAAGTCGAGGCCCTCGTGGAACGTCGAGCAGAAGCTGCAGTTCGCGACCTGGCGGGCACCGAAGCCGCTGCTGATCGGCACACCCGACTGGAACGGCCACTGCACCGTGCCGTTGACGTCGTTCGAGAACGTGCTGGCGCTGTTCGAGGCGTACTGGGCCGTCTTGACCTGCTCGGTCACGCTGTAGCCGTCACGCGAGACGTCACCGTCGACGGCGGGGCCGTCGGCGATGAAGCTCTGGGCGCCCGCCGACTTCTTGGCAGCCGTGACCGCCGGGGTGTCGACGAAGAACGCGTTGGCGGGAAGCGACGTCGCGACCAGCATGGCGCCGGCGAACAGCATGGCCCCGACGGCCGTGACCTTCTTCGTGGTGCGGCCGAAGGACGAGCCGCCACGGACGGATGCGGCGGCCGCCGACGTCGCGTGAGCGGACGAGGAGGCGCGGCGACCCGAGCGGGACGACTCACGCGACACCGTGCGGACGGCGGTGCTCGATCGCGTCGAGCGACCCACGCGCACGGGGCGGACCGAGCCCTCGGAGGCAGGCAGGTCGACGGTCGGAAGGGCGAGGAAGGCGTCGGCGGACGCGTCGTCGGCCTGAGCCTCGGCGGCGGGGGTCGCGACAGAAGGCACGGTGTCGGCGGCGGGCGCGGCGGCAGGCGCAGGCGCGGTAGCAGGCTCGGTCTCGGCGGCAGTCGCCAGCGGAGCACCCTCGGCGGCCAGGCGCTCGGCCTCGGCGCGACGCTCCGCCTCGCGGGCCTCGCGGCGGGTCATGTAGACGGGAGCCTCGGGCAGGTTGCCGGTCGTGGGACGGGTCGCGGGGGCGGCGCCGTCGTTCTCGGCAATCTGCTCGTTCTTCGTCACGTGTAAGGAGTCCTCGGAGTGTCGGGGTCGGAGGCCAGGTTCAGCTCTCGTCGTCTCGGCCGCTACCTCGTGTTTGCATCACAGGAAAGTAACGAACCGAATCAGACTAACAAGCGTGAGCGCAGATGGCTACCCGCGTTCGGGGGCCAGGTCGTATTTCACGGCTGATATACAGTGAGTATCGATCAACACGTGTGGTCGATCGTGAGCGCTCACACGGATCGACACGGGCGTGTCACACCGCCGCGCGGTCGAGCAGGGCATCCAGCTCGTCGGCGATCGCCGGCGCCGACACAACCGTCAACGAGGCGCTCGGCCGTCGACCACCCTCGCCCCGAGCACGGGCGCCGGCCTCTTCGGCGATCAAGACCCCCGCGGCGTGATCCCACGGCTTGAGACCTCGCTCGACGTACGCGTCGAGACGACCGGCGGCGACCGAGCAGAGGTCGAGAGCCGCGGCGCCGATGCGACGGATGTCACGGACCTCGCCGATGATCCCCTGCACGGCTGCCGCCTGGGCGACGCGACGCTCGGCGTCGTAGGAGAAGCCCGTGCCGACGAGCGTCTCGGCCAGGGAGTCGGGTCGCGAGACGGCCAGCCGCTCGCCGTCCAGATAGGCACCGCCCCCGAGGGACGCGGTGAAGACCTCGCCGCTGCTCGGGTTGACGACACAGGCGGCCAGGGCACGCCAGATGAGCGGATCGGCACCGCCGTCCACGACCGCGACGCTCACGGCCCAGGCCGGTATCCCGTAGACGAAGTTGACCGTGCCGTCGATCGGGTCGACGACCCAGGTGCGACCGGTGGTCGACTCGTCGGGGGCGCCCTCTTCGCCGAAGAAGCCGTCGCCGGGGGCGAGCTCGGCCAGGCGAGCCCGGATGAACTCCTCGACCTCGCGGTCGGTCTCCGTCACGACGTCGACGAGGGAGCTCTTGGTGGCGGCGATCCGGACTCCCTCACCGCGCCTCCGGAGGGCCAGCTCGCCCGCCTCGCGGGCGACGGTCGTGGCGATCTCGAGCAGCTCTGCAGTGGTCGGCACGGCGCCTCCGTCGTTAACGCGAAGAACGGACCCGCGTCGAGTCCGTTCTTCGAGGTGTCTTTGTCATATCGGTGACATGACGACACGGGTGGCAAGTGAGGGATTCGAACCCCCGAAGGCTACGCCGGCTGATTTACAGTCAGATCCCTTTGGCCGCTTGGGTAACTTGCCATGCACGCCCAGCCCATGTGTTCACCGACCGGAGGCGCCAGACAAATATACAGCCTCCGGAGGGTCCTCTCGACCACCGCCCCTGCCTGCCCCCGCCTCTTCGCAATTTGCGACCGTCTCGGCGAAACACCCCCTCAGGAGGCGCGCAATCGGTCGCAAATTGCGAAACGGTCGCATTGTGCTCGGGTTCGAGTCCCCCACAGCGGCCGATCCGCGCCTCCTGTCCACATCCGGCCTCGCCACCGTCGCCAGCCTCAGACAGTTGAGGCAAAGGTGGCCAGATGGACGAACGACTCAGCACCGCGATGAGGATGTTCGGCGGCGTCGCCGCCCGACACGAGATACTGCGCTTCGGCGTCCACCCGAAATCGCTCGAGGCTGCGTGGGCGGCGGGCGCCGTCATCAGGGTCCGACATGGGACGTACGCTCTGCCGAGCCTCAGCCCGGACATCCTGAGGGCCGCGCGAGTCGGAGGCGTGCTCGCATCCGCGTCTGCCGCCGTTCACCACGGCGGGTGGGCGCCACACGCCCACCCGCTCTTCGTCAGCGTCCGACACAACAGCCAGCGACTTCGCGAGCCCGAGGACTCCGGATCACGCCTTCCCGATCGCCACCCCGATGTCGTCATCCTCCGCGATCTCGACCGCCTCGACCCTCGCCGGGAACGCGCCGTCGTCAGCCCCGAGACGGCGATCGTGCAGCTCGTCCGCTCGCACGACGCCCCTGTGGCCATCGCCGTCATCGACTCGATGCTGAACCGGCGCCTCCTCACTCCGCAGCAGCTGAAGGCCGTCCGCTCGCGGCTGCCGAAGAGGCTGCACTCCGTGCTCACCGAGACGGACGCCCGTGCCGAGGCGGGGACGGAGTCGATCGCCCGCGTCGGATTCGCGCGGGCAGGGCTGTCTTGCTCGGCGCAGGTGTGGGTGACGGACTCGTACCGGGTCGATCTGCTCATCGACGGCTGGCTGATCGTGGAATGCGCAAGCGTGGAGCACCACGGCTCCCCCGAGCAGTACAACCGTGACCGTCGGCGCATCGCCGACCTGCATCGGCTCGGCTTCATCGTGCTCGAGTTCTCGTACCCGCAGATCATGTTCGACTTCGATGCCGTGCTCGAGACCGTCATGACGACTCTCGCGAACCACGCACCGGCACGATGAGACCGTTCTGCCACGAACGGCGCCGACACGCCGAGCTATCGCCGCCTCCCGGCCGAAACGGTCGCACAGTGCGAAGGAGGTGCGGTGCGGGAGGCCGGGGAGGCGCGGGCGGCGCCCCCGGCGACCGGCTATTGGACGGCGGCGGTCAGGCGGGCGACGTTGTCGAGGACCTTCGAGCGGAGGGGGCGCGTCTGCCACTCGTCGAGCAGCAGCTCGCGGCTGTTGTGGCGGTAGTCGTCCTCGATCTCGCGGAGGCGCTGGTTGAAGCGCCGGCCGCGGATCATCACCGAGATCTCGAGGTTGAGGCTGAACGACCGCATGTCCATGTTGCTCGACCCGATCACCGACACCTCGTCGTCGATCGTGAAGTGCTTGGCGTGCAGCACCGTGGGCGAGCGGTACAGGAAGATGCGCACACCCGACTTGAGCAGCGCCTCGTAGTACGACCGCTGCGCGTGATAGACGACGGCCTGATCGCCGATCTCGCTCACGAACAGCTGCACCTCGATGCCCCGCTGGGCCGCCGTCGTGATCGCGTAGAGCATCGACTCGTCCGGGACGAAGTACGGGCTCGTGATGATGATGCGCTCCTGCGCGTTGTAGAGCAGCGTGTTGAACAGGCGCAGGTTGTTCTCGCCGTCGAAGCCGGGGCCGCTCGGGACCACCTGGCAGTCGAGCGTGTCGAACGGGTCGACCGTGCTGACCGGGTCGGCCTCGCGCAGCAGCAGCTCGTCGGTCTCGCTGTACCAGTCCGTGACGAAGAGCGCGTTGATACCGGCGACGATCGGCCCCTCGAACCGCACCATGAGGTCTTTCCAGGCGAGATGCCGCTTTCTGTTCTTCCGGCGCTGGTAACCGCGGTCGATCATGTTCTGCGAGCCCGTGAACGCCACGACGCCGTCGATGACCATCAGCTTGCGGTGGTTGCGCAGATCGGGTCGCTGCCAGCGGCCGCGGAGGGGCTGCACCGGCAGCATGAGGTGCCACTGGACTCCGAGACGGCGGAGTCGGCGCTTGGTTCGGCGATACCCCGGGTAGCCGCGGGACGCGATGTGGTCCATCAGGAGGCGCACCGTGACACCGCGGCGACGCGCGTTCTCGAGGGCGATGAAGAACGGCTCCGTCGTGGCGTCGAGGGACGTGATGTAGAACTCGGCGTGCACCCAGCGGTGCGCTTCGTCGACGGCCTTCGTCATCGCGGCGATCGACTCGTCGTAGTCGGGGAAGAGCTCGGCGCGGTTGCCGCCGACGAGCGGCATCGCGCCGAGCTTGCGGTTGAGCTCGATCGCCGAGTCGAGCCAGAGGGGCCACGGGTGGTCGCGTTTCACGCGGTCCATGCCCTCGGTCGTCTCGATGATGTACTTGTTGATCTCCTGCTGCTTCTCGCGACGACGTCGCGGCAGCTTCGTGCTGCCGAGCAGCAGGAAGAGGATGAAACCGACGTAGGGGATCAAGAAGATCGCCAGCAGCCAGGCCGTCGCCGTCTGCGGCCGGCGGTTGATCGGCACGTACACGATCGCGAACACGCGGATCGCGATGTCGAAGAGCACGCCGATCACGGCGAGCGCAGGGCCCACCCAGGACGGTTCCGTCATCGGACGGTCAGCGGAAGTTGACGAATTGCAGATCGACGTCGACGTCGGACTTCTTCAGCAACGCCATGGTCGCCTGGAGATCGTCGCGGCTCTTGGACTGCACGCGCAGCTCGTCACCCTGGATCTGGCTCTTGACGCTCTTCGGGCCCTCGTCGCGGATGATCTTGTTGATCTTCTTCGCCTGCTCCTGGTCGATGCCCTGCTTGAGCGCGGCCTCGATGCGGTACTCCTTGCCACTGGCGAAGGGGTCGCCCGCGTCGAGGTGCTTCAGGCTGATGCTGCGCTTGATGAACTTCGACTCGAGCACGTCGAGCACGGCCTTGACGCGCTCCTCCGTGCTGGCCTTGAGCAAGAGCTTCTCGCCACTCCAGTCGACCGATGCACCGACGCCCTTGAAGTCGTATCGCTGCTCGATCTCCTTCTGCGCCTGGTGGAGGGCGTTGTCCGCCTCCATCTTGTCGACCTTGCTGACCACATCGAAAGAGCTATCTGCCATGCCGGACAGCCTAACGAACGCGCGGGGTTCAGGCCCTCTCGGCGGCGGACGAAGCGTCGGCCGAGGCGCGAGAGACGCTGACCATCTCTTCGCGCGGCACGACCTTGACGCGCACGCGCTCGTGCTCGTGGGCCGCCCCGAGCGCCTGCTCGTGCTCGTCGAGACGGTGCCAGCCCTCGAGGTCGGTGTACTCGACGCCGCGCTCGTGCAGCAGCTCGTCGATGGCGCCCTCGCTCGGGTCCTCCGGCTGCCACCAGCTCGCCTGATCGGTGATGACGTGCTTGACCGTCTCCATCGCGTCGCTCTTGGTGTGACCGATGAGGCCCACGGGACCGCGCTTGATCCAGCCGGTGGCGTACACGCCGGGAACGATCTGGTTGTCGTCGTCCATGACCTGGCCCTCGTGGTTCGGCACGACGCCGCGACGCTCGTCGAACGGGATGCCGTCGAGCGGCGACCCGAAGTAGCCGACCGCGCGGTACACGGCCTGCACGGGGACCTCGCGGAACTCGCCGGTGCCCTCGACGCCGCCCTGCCCGTCGGGCCGCGTGCGCTCGTAGCGGAACGCGGCCACGCGCCCGTGCTCGTCGCCGACGACCTCGGAGGGGTTGGCGTAGAAGTGCAGGTGCAGACGACGCGACGCGGCGCCGACCTCGCGCTCGCGCCACTGGTTCAGCACCTTGTCGATGACGAAGACCTGCTTGTTGGTCGCGATAGCCGTCTTCGAGGCCTCGTCGTGGTCGAAGTCCTCGTCGTAGACGATCATGTCGACGTCGCGCACCTCGCCGAGCTCGCGCAGCTCGAGGGGGGTGAACTTCACCTGCGCCGGGCCGCGGCGGCCGAAGACGTGCACGTCGGTGATCTCGGACGCCTTGAGCCCGGCGTAGACGTTGTCGGGGATCTCGGTGACGAGCAGGTCGTCGGCGTGCTTCGCGAGGATGCGGGACACGTCGAGCGCGACGTTGCCGACACCGACGACGGCGACCGACTTCGCCTCGAGCGGCCACTCGCGCGGGAAGTCGGGGTGTCCGTCGAACCAGCTGACGAAGTCGGCGGCGCCGTAGCTGCCGTCGAGATCGATGCCGGGGATGTCGAGGTCGGCGTCCTTGATCGCACCGGTCGAGAAGATGACGGCGTTGTAGTGCTTCTTGAGGTCGTCGAGCGTGATGTCGACGCCGTAGCGCACGTTGCCGAAGACCCGGATGTCCCCGCTGTCGAGCACGTCGCGCAGCGCGTTCACGATGCCCTTGATACGCGGGTGGTCGGGGGCGACGCCGTAGCGCACCAGACCGTAGGGGGCGGGCAGCTGCTCGAACAGGTCGATCGAGACGTCGAACGCCTTCTCGGCTTTCAGCAGGATGTCCGCGGCGTAGATACCGGCGGGGCCGGCTCCGACGATGGCCAGTCGCAACGTGGTCACTTGTGTCTCTCTTGTCTGTCTTGAGGCTGGTGTGGCTTCAGTCTGGTCTGGGTTCTTCCGCCGCGCCTCCAGGGCGTCGCGCGGTTCGGGGTCGAATCGGCCCTCGGCTCACGTTCGGAGCCGAGGAGGCACGGGTCGGGTCAGGCGGTGCGCTCGACCACCTGGTCGGCGAACCGGGTCAGGGCCTTCTTCACCGAACCGGACGGCAGCGCGTCGAGGGCCGCGAGCGCCTCGTTGGCCCAACGGTGGGCCTCGGCGCGGGTGCGGCGCGTCACGTCGTGCTCGCGGAGTCGCCGGACGACGTCGGCGAACTCCGCGTCCGCGGACTCCGCGTCGAGGGCGGTTCCCTCGGGGCCATCGGCGTCCTCGCGACTCGCCTCGACGATGCGATCGATGTCGGCCAGCAGGGCCGCCGCCTCGACGTCGGTCTGCGCCTCGCGACGGAGGTACAGCACGGGCAGGGTGACGACGCCGGCGCGGAGGTCGGTGCCGGCCTTCTTGCCGGTCTCGTCGGCCTGGTCGGACAGGTCGATGACGTCGTCGACGAGCTGGAACGCGATGCCGATCTTCTCGCCGAACTCGGCGACCGGCCCGAGGTAGTCGCGCGACGCCCCCGAGAACATGATGCCGGCGCGCGCCGCGGTCGAGATGAGCGAACCCGTCTTGTCGGCGAGCACGTCGAGGTAGTGCGCGATGGGGTCGTCGCTCTCGCTGGGCCCGATCGTCTCGTGGAGCTGCCCGAGGCAGAGCCGCTCGAACGTCTCGGCCTGCAGCAGGATCGCCTCTTGGCCGAGACCGGACACGATGCTGCTGGCCCGGGCGAACAGCAGGTCCCCGGCCAGGATGGCGACCGAATTGCCCCAGACGTTCTGGGCGCTCGGCACACCGCGGCGCATCTGCGCCTCGTCCATGACGTCGTCGTGGTAGAGCGACGCGAGGTGGGTGATCTCGGTGGCCTGGGCCGACGCGATGATGCCGGGGGTCGCGCCGTCACCGAGCTGCGAGATGAGCAGGGTGAGCGTCGGCCGCACCCGCTTGCCGCCCGCGGCGAACAGGTAGCGCGTCGTGGCGTCGGCGAGGTCGTCGGCGAACGAGATCTCGCGGAGCAGCCCCTCTTCGACCTGGTCGAGACCGGCGTCGACGGCGGCGACGAAGCGGCGCTCGGTCGGCGACGCGAACAGGCGCTCGCCGAGACCGAGGGAGGTCTTCAACGAGGCGGCCCGTCGTTCGGCGGCCGGGCGCGTCGGGGCACCACTCGAGACGACTCCCGTGGAGCCGCCGCCCGCGGGCACCGCTCCACCGGAGGTCGGGTCGCCCGAGGTCGAGCTACTCGCGTTCACAGGGGGTCACCCTTTCGTCGAAGGCTTGCGCCCACGGTGGAGGGCGACGATGCCCGTCGTGAGATTGCGGTACGCGACGCGGGTGAACCCGGCACCGCGCAGCCATTGGCTGAGCACCTGCTGCTCGGGCCACTGTTCGATGCTCTCGGCGAGGTACGAGTACGCCGGCGAGTTGCTGCTCGTCAGGCGCGCGACGAGGGGCATGCCGTATTTGAGGTAGGTGCGGTACGCGGCACGGATCGGCGGGAGGGGCGGGGTCGAGAACTCGCAGATGACGACGCGACCGCCGGGCTTGAGCACGCGGTACATCTCGGCGAGCGCCTGCTTCGGCCGGTTCACGTTGCGGAGGCCGAACGAGATGGTGACGGCGTCGAACGTGTCGTCGTCGAACGGCAGCTTCTCGGCGTCGCCTTCGACGAACTCGATCTCGGGGTGACGTTCACGACCGACCTCGACCATCCCGGACGAGAAGTCGAGTGCGATGACCTCGGCGCCGTGCTTCGCGATGGCGACCGAGCTGGTGCCCGTGCCCGCGGCGATGTCGAGCACCTTCTCACCGGACGCCGCGCCGATGGCCTTGACGGTGGCGATGCGCCACAGGACGGCGTTGCCCGCGGAGAGCACGTCGTTCGTGCGGTCGTAGTGCCGGGCGACGCCGTCGAACATGGACGCGACCTCGCTCGGTTGCTTGTTCATATCGGCCTTGGTCACGAGAGCCGATCCTACCGGCATGCCCTGGCGACCGCCCGAGTAGGCTGGATCGGTGAACGACCCCGAGTTCCCCGCCCCCGATCTCGATGTCCGAACGACCCGCATCGACCACGTCAGCCCGTTGCTCACCTCGGTCGACGCCCGGTCTCCCCTGATCTTCGTCCGGGGTAACGAGGGCATCGCGGGCATCGGCGAAGCGGTCCGTCTCACGTTCACCGGCCCCACCCGCATGGTCGATGCCGCGGCCGCCTGGCGCGACCTCGCGTCACGCGCCACGGTCGCCGACGACGTCCGGTTGCCGGGCACCGGTCTCGTCGCGTTCGGCTCGTTCGCCTTCGACGACGAGTCGGCCGCCGAGAGCGTCCTGATCGTGCCGCGCATCGTCGTGGGCCGACGCGACGGCGTGGCGTGGATCACGCGCGTCGACGGGGCCGAGCTGCCCGATGGGCACGCGGCCGGCGCCTCCTTCAGGGTCCCGCTCGTCCCCGGCGAGCTCGACGAGACCGGCTACGCGGGCATCGTCGCCTCGGCCGTCGAGTCGATCACGGTCGGCGACGTCAGCAAGATCGTGCTGGCCCGCACCCTGGTGGGGCGGTTGCCGGTCGAGGCCGACCTGCGCCTCGTGGCCCGGACCCTCCAGGGCGGCTACCCCGACTGCTTCACGTTCGCCGTCGACGGCCTGATCGGCGCGAGCCCCGAGACCCTCGTGAAGACCGAGCGCGGCGTCGTCAGCGCGCGCGTACTCGCCGGCAGCGCCTCCCGCGGGGTCGACGCGATCAGCGACGAGGATGCGGCGCTCGCGTTGGCGACGTCGTCGAAAGATCTCGACGAGCACGCGTTCGCCCTCCGCAGCCTCCTGCTGTCGCTCGGGCCGCACGCGACCGACATCGTCACGGGCGAGCAGCCGTTCACGCTCAAACTGCCGAACCTGTGGCACCTCGCCAGCGATGTCCGCGGACGACTCACCGACGGGTCGAGCTCCCTCGACCTGATCGCGTCCCTGCACCCGACGGCCGCGGTCGCCGGCACCCCCACCGAGGCGGCACTCGACCTGATCCGTCGACTCGAGCCGTTCGACCGTGGTCGCTACGCCGGGCCGGTCGGCTGGGTGGGCGCCGACGGCGACGGCGAGTGGGCCATCGCCCTGCGCTGCGCCCACGTGGCCCCCGACGGCACGGTGACCGCCTACGCGGGCGCGGGTGTCGTGGCCGACTCCGTCCCGGAGCGCGAGGCGGCCGAGACCGGCATGAAGTTCCAGCCCGTCGTGCAGGCCTTCGGCGCATGACGGCGCCCGACGGCGCGCCTGCGCAGGGCACGCCTGCGCCGGGCTCGGCTGCCCAGGTCGCCGCGTGGTCCCGGCCCGTTGCGCTCGTCGTGGCCGCGGCGTTCTTCATGGAGAATCTCGACGCCACGATCCTGTCGACGGCCACCGCCTCCATGGCTCGTGATTTCGGGGTGCAGCCGGCCTCCGTCGGCATCGCCGTCACGAGCTATCTGGTCGCGACCGCCGCCTTCATCCCGTTGGGTGCGTGGCTGGCCGAGCGGTGGGGCGCGCGACGCGTGTTCCTCTGGGCCGTCGTGTTGTTCACCGTCGCGTCGCTGGCCTGCGCGTTCAGCCCGGGTCTCGGCTGGCTGACCGGCGCCCGCGTCGTGCAGGGCCTCGCGGGCAGCATGATGGTGCCGATCGGCCGATTGATCGTGCTGCGCGGCACGAGCAAGACCGAACTGATCCGCGCCATCGCGTACCTGACCTGGCCGGCCTTGGTCGCGCCGATCATCGCCCCGCTGGTCGGCGGCGTGCTCACGCAGTACGCCGGGTGGCCCTGGATCTTCCTCGTCAACGTGCCCATCGGCGTCGCCCTGCTCGTCGTCGCCGCACGCGTGGTGCCCGAGGTGCCCCGACTCGACCGGGCACCGCTCGACGTCGTCGGCCTTCTGCTGCTCGTCGCGGGGATCGTGGCACTCGTCCTCGCGTTCGAGGTGCTGCCCGACGTGTCGACGGTCTGGCTCGGGGTCGCTCTGCTGGTCGTCGCACTGCTGCTCTGGCTGGGGGCGTCCCGGTGGTTCCGGAGTCGGGCTCGACCGCTACTCGATCTCGCGGCGTTCCGCATCCCGACCTTCCGGGTGACGAACCTCAGCGGCGGCGTCTACCGGGCCGTCGTCAACGGTGCCCCGTTCCTGCTGCCGTTGCTTCTGCAGGACGGCTTCGGCTGGACGCCCACCGAGGCCGGCCTGATGCTGATGTGGGTGTTCGCGGGCAACCTCGCGATCAAGCCGCTGACGACTCCGCTGATGCGGCGGTTCCGACTCGTGCCGATCGCGCTCGTGGCGACGGTGGGTCTCGCGGCGACGTTCGTCGCGGCGGCACTGCTGCGACCCGACACGTCGGTCGTCCTGATCGCGGTCGTCTTCGTGCTCAGCGGGGCGTTCCGGTCGGTCGGCTTCACCGCGTACAACACGCTGCAGTTCGCGGACGTCCCGACCGGTCAGATGTCGTCCGCGAACGCCATCTCGTCGATCACGTCGCAGCTCGCCATCGGACTCGGCGTCGCGCTCAGCGCCCTCGCCGTCCGCGCCGCCGACGGCATTCTCGCGCCCGGCGGGGACGGGACCGATCTGATCGGCTACCGCGTCGCGCTCATCGTGCTCGCCGTCGTCGCCTTGGCGAGCATGGTCGAGGGGTTCCGACTCCCCCGGGGGGCCGGTGACGCCGTCCGCATCGCCAAGGCGTCGTAGCTCGCGATTCCCTTCCCCAACGAAGTGTCGCGTCCGGCCGATGTCGGACGGGAACATTGACCCGACGGGTCACATCGTTCGGGAGGAGTCGGGTCACGAGGAGCCCCCGCCTGCACCACCCCCAACGAAGTGTCGCTTCCGGCCGATGTCGGACGGAAACATCGACCCGACGGGTCACATCGTTCGAGAGGAGTCGGCGGGCGGGTCAGGAGGCGGCGAGTCGCGTCTTCTCGAGTTCGACGTCGAAGTGCGCCGGTGGCCAGCTCAGGTCGCGACCGCGCAGGGCGTCGATCAGCAGCCGCTGCACGGCGACGCGGGCGTACCACTTGCGGTCGGCGGGGACGACGAACCACGGAGCCCGATCCGTCGACGTGCGCTGGATCGCCGTCTCGTACGCCCCCTGGTAGTCCGTCCAGAGGTTGCGCTCGTCGACGTCGCCGGGGCTGTACTTCCAGAACTTGTCGGGCCGTTCGAGGCGCTCGGCGAGGCGCTTCTTCTGTTCCTCGAACGAGATGTGCAGCATCACCTTGATGACAGTCGTGCCGTTCGCGACCAGCTCGTCCTCGAACTCGACGATCTGCGCGTAGCGGCGCTCGATCTCATCCAGCGGGGCGAGTTCGCGTACCTTGCCGATGAGCACGTCCTCGTAGTGCGAGCGGTCGAAGACGCCGAGCATCCCGGGCCCGGGCAACTCTCGCCGGATCCGCCACAGGAAGTCGTGGGCGAGCTCGTCCTCGGTCGGCGCCTTGAAGGCGTGGTGGTGCACACCTTGCGGGTCGACCGCGCCGACCACGTGCCGGACGATGCCGCCCTTGCCTGCGGTGTCCATCGCCTGCAGCACGAGCAGCACGTTGCCCCGGTCACCGCCCGTGCGGCTGCCGGCGAAGAGCTTCTCCTGGAGTTCCGACAGGGCCTCGCGCCCCGATTCGAGGGTCTGGGCCGCGTACGCCTTGTCACCCGCGAACCCGGGTGTCGACCGGGTGTCGACATCGGCGAGCACGAGATCCGAGGAGGCGCGGAGAGCGTCAGAGGGCGGGGTCGTCCAGGTCTTGGCCATGTCCGCAGCCTACGACCGCCGGATGACCGGCGACCGGGAACGGCGACGCACACTGCGACGCGCATTCGGACGCGCACCGACGCCCGACACGACTGGAACCCACGAGGGCCTCGTCAGCGAGTCAGATCGGTAAGCCGCACTAGCGAGCGAGCGGAACCTCGATCAGCACGGGACCGTCGCCGGGGGCGACGAGCGCGCGATCGAGATCCGACCGGCTCTCGGCGCGGACGTACCGCCAGCCGTACGCCGACGCCAGAGCGGACAGGTCGACGGTCTGCGGGGTGAACTGCACGCGCGTCATCGCGTCGTGGGGTGCGGATGCCGCCACCTCGAGCCCGTCGAAGATCGTGCCCCCGCCGTCGTTGCCGACGATCACCTGCACGCGCGGTCTCACCTCGCCGTCGCCGAACAGGAGCGACCCGGCGTCGTGCAACAGGGTCAGGTCGCCGACCAGCACGCGGGTGACCCCGGCCTTCGGGTCGTCGGCCTGGTGTGCCAGCGCGATGCCGGACGCCGTCGCGACGGTGCCGTCGATGCCGGCCAGCCCGCGGTTGGCGTGCACCGAGATGCGCTTGCCGGGCACCCGCACATCGACCTCGCGGATCAGCCGCGATGCCCCGAGCACGAGTCGATCGTGCGGCCAGGTCACGCCCCAGAGCGCGTCGGCCAGGTACTCGCGCGTCACGGCCCGGCGAAGCAGTTCGACCTCGCCCCGCATGAACGCCGCCCGCTCGCGCGCCGAGTCCGACGTCGCCGCGTCGAGATCGGGCGCGGTCGCGTCGTCGCCGACGAGCCGACGCCCCGTGTGCACCCACTGACCGACCCAGGCGCGGTGCGCCCGATCGTCGGGCGAGGGCGCGTCGTCGTCGCTCCCCCGGGACGCCGAGGAGGCACGGGTCACCTCGACCGCGTCGACCACGGTCGCCGAGCGACTCGGGTCGTACGCCTCGGCCGCCCGCCCGCGGACGACGACCACCTCGACGTCACTCCGCTTCAGCAGCGCCGGGATCTCTCGGCTGAGCGTCGGATGCCCGAACACGACGGCGCGGCGGACGGCGCCGCCGAAGTCGGCGTCGGCGAGCAGCCGACGGTACGACAGAGCGAGCTGGGGCCCGAAATGGGCACCGCTCGAGACCTCGGCGACGAGGGGGGCTCCGAGCTCGCGGGCGACCCGCTCGGCCTCGGCACCGGCGGCATGCCCGGCGATGACGACGGTGGCGGGCACGTCGTCGACGGCCAGATCGATCGACGTCCCGTGGGCGCGGAGCCGAGCGGAGTCGTGAGCCGGCTCGATCGGTGCCGGACTCGACGGGGGCAGCTCGGCGACCACGGCCGACAACGGCTCACGGAACGCGACGTTCAGGTGGACGGGGCCCGGCGCGGCCGGTCGACCGGGTGACGACGATCGGCCGAGTGCACTGCTCACGGCCTCGCGGGCGAGCGACCGGACGGCGCCGTCGTCGAAGCCCTCGTGGGTGGGCGCCTCGATGTCGCGCTCGAAGTGAACGGCGGCCCCGAAGATGCCGGGCTGCTGCGTCGTCTGGTTCGAGCCGATGCCGCGCAGTTCCACCGGGCGGTCGGCTGTGACGACGATGAGGGGCACACCCGAGTGATGCGCCTCGAGCACGGCCGGGTGCAGGTTCGCCACCGCCGTCCCCGATGTCGTCACGACGACCGTCGGCGTCTCGGTCTCGATCGACAGCCCGAGCGCGAGGAACCCGGCCGAGCGCTCGTCGATGCGCACGCGGAGACGGACCCGCCCGGCCTTCTCGAACTCGGCGGCCGCCAGCGCGAGGGCCTGGGATCGCGACCCGGGGCTGAGGACGACGTCACGGACACCCGCGTCCATCAGCTCGGCGAGGAGGGCGACCGCGTAATCGGTCGCGGGACTGGTGCTTCGGGCCACGGGAAAGGCGGTCGCCGCGTCAGGCGTTGCTGGACTTGTCGTCGCCGTCGAGCTCGGCGAGCTCTTCTTCGAGGCGTCGGATGCGTTCGTCGGTCGTCTCGCGATCGAGGTCGCCCGGCATGGGCCGTGACCGACCGGAGAACTCGGGGTCGTCGTCGGGGGCGATGAAGCGGCGGGGTGCGGGCTGGTCGTTCTTTCTCGCACGACCGAGCCAGAGCCAGAGGACGGCACCGATGACGGGGAGCACGACGATGATGAGGGCCCAGAGGGGCTTGTTCAGAGCACGGAATCGGGAGGACTCGGCGAACAGGCAGTCGATCAGGGCATAGATGATGAAGGCTGCCGCGGCGACGATCGCAACGATGAGAAACTTCACCATGCCGACGATCTTAGGCTGCCGAACCTGGGGATGCCTGGTACGTGGAGAGCGGTCAGCGCACCGGTCGTAGACTTCTCGGGTGAAACCCTGGATCACCTACACGATCGTCCGCCTCGGCCTCTTCGCGGTCGTGCTCGCGGTGCTGCTGGTGATCGGCATCGACCCCCTGTGGGCGACCTTGATCGCCGCCATCGTAGGCCTCTGCCTGTCGTACATCTTCTTCTACCGACTGCGGCGCGAGGTCGCCCTCAGCCTGGCGACGCGGCGTGCCGCGCCGGAGAAGCGCGACGACGACTCGGTCGCCGAGGACGACGCGCTCGACGAGCGCTGAACCTCGACGCGCTGAACCCGGCCGCGCTGACCCCTCGCCGCGCCGGACCCCCGCCGCTAGAAGAAGATCGCGGCGCCGAGTCCGAGCGCGTAGAGCAGCGCCGACAGCGACGACAGCTGCAGCGCGAGGATCAGCTCCCGCGGCGTCTTTCCCGTGACCCCGATCACGGCGGCCGGCACCGCGACGATCAGTGTGAAGTAGACCAACGGCGCGTGGAAGTACAGCAGCGCGAAGTACACGAGGATCAGATACGGCAGCAGCAGGAAGAGCGCGTACAGCGCCCGGGCCACCGTGTCGCCCACGACGACGGCCAGCGTGCGCTTGCCGGCCGCCGCATCCTGCGGGATGTCGCGGATGTTGTTGACCATCAGCACGGCGCAGGCGAACAGGCCCGCCACGATGCCCGCGACCCAGGCATCGAACGGGAACTCGTGCAGCTGCACGAACGTGGTGCCGACCGTCGCCACGAGGCCGAAGAACACGAAGACGAACACCTCGCCGAGCGCGTTGTAGCCGTAGGGCCGCTTGCCCCCGGTGTAGAACCAGGCCGCGACGACGCAGGCGGCGCCGACCGCGAGCATCCACCAGTACTGCGTCACGACGACGATGACGAGGCCGGCCACGGCCGCGAGACCGAAGAACACGAGGGCGACCCGCAGCACCGTCTTCGGCTTGACCGCACCCGACCCGGTCAGACGCGACGGCCCGACCCGGAAGTCGTCCGTGCCGCGGACGCCGTCCGAATAGTCGTTGGAGTAGTTGACGCCGATCTGCAAGAAGAGGGCGACGGCCAGGCAGAGCAGGGCGAGGGGCAGGTCCCAGCTGCCGTTCGCGCGGGCGACGCCGGTGCCGAGCGCGACGGGCGCGATGCCGAGCGGCAGGGTGCGGAGGCGGGCTCCGCCGATCCAGTCGCGGGCCGTCACCCGGCGGACGGGCTGACGCCCCGGTCGCCCTCCGGGCCTGCCGCTGCGCTTCTTGGTCGGTGTCTTCGTCGCCGTCTTGGTCTTCGCCACCCGGCGATTCTACTTTGCAGCCCCGACGTGCCTCAGACGCGGGACCCGGCGACGAGCCGCGTGAGGGCCGCCCGATCGGGTTTGCCGCTCGCCAGCAGGGGCACCGCGTCGACGCGCACGATCCGATCGGGCGCGCCCGCGCGGCCCGTCTCGGCGACGACCGCGGCACGCAAGGCCTGGAGCGCCGGAGGCACGGTGTCGGTCACCACGACCGGCACCTCTCCCCACCGATCGTGCGCCGCGCGGACCACGACGGCGTCGGACAACCCGGGCTGCTCCCGCACGGCCCGCTCGACCACCGCGAGCGAGACCTTCTCGCCACCCGACACGATCACGTCGTCGAGTCGCCCCGTCACCCGTAGCGTGCCGTCGGCGTCGAGAGCCCCGGTGTCGCCGGTTCGATACCAGCGGTGCCCGTCGCGCATCACGAACGTCGCGTCGGTGCGGGCGCCGTCGCCGAGATAGCCGGACGCGAGCGAGGGCCCGGCCAGCTGGATCTCGCCGTCGACGACCTCGGCCTGGGTCTGCCCGATCGGTCGGCCGTCGTACACGCAGCCTCCGCTCGTCTCGCTCGAGCCGTAGGTCCGGACGATGCGCACCCCGGCGGCCCTGGCCCGCTCGACGAGTGCCAGGGGCGTCGCCTGCCCGCCGACGAGCACGGCGTCGAACGACCGGAGTGCCGTGAGCACGGACTCGCCGGACGCCCGGGCCGCCGCGTCGAGCAGGGTACCGAGCTGAGCCGGGACGAGCGACATGTAGCGGGTCGGCGGGTCGAGACGGGACGCCGCCTCGGCGAAGACGGCCGGGTCGAAGTGCCCCGTCGGCAGGAGGACCGGCTCGGTGCCGGCCACGATCGAGCGCACGAGGACGTTGAGCCCGGCGATGTAGTGCGCGGGGAGCGCGAGCAGCCAGTGCCCCGGCCCGCCGAGGGCGCCGTCGGCCGCGGCGGCCCCGGCCAGCAGCGCGTCCGACGTCAGCTCGACGCGCTTCGGGCGCCCCGTGGAGCCGCTCGTCTCGACGACGAGCGCCACGGGGGCGGAGACCGTCGGGGGCAGGTCGGCGGGGATCGTGCCATCGACGCGCGGGGTGACGGCGGGGCCGCCGGCGAGGGCGTCTCGCAGGGCGACCAGCACCTCCTCGGGGTGACGCGCGTCGACGACGCGCAACGGCCTGCTCATGCTGCCGAGCCGCTCAGTACTGCCAGGGGAAGGGCGCCCAGTCGGGCTCGCGCTTCTCGAGGAAGGAGTCGCGGCCCTCGACGGCCTCGTCGGTGCCGTAGGCGAGACGGGTCGCTTCGCCGGCGAACACCTGCTGCCCCACCATGCCGTCGTCGACCGCGTTGAACGAGAACTTCAGCATGCGGATCGCGGTGGGCGACTTCGTCAGGATCGTCTCGGCCATGGCCAGGGCCTCGCGCTCGAGGTCGGCGTGCGGGACGACGCGGTTGACGGCACCCATCTCGTGGGCCCGGTCGGCGCTGTACTCCTCGGCCAGGAAGAACACCTCGCGTGCGAGTTTCTGCCCGATCTGACGGGCGAAGTAGGCGCTGCCGTAGCCGCCGTCGAACGAGCCCACGTCGGCGTCGGTCTGCTTGAACCGGCCGTGCTCCCGGCTGGCGATCGTGAGGTCGCAGACGACGTGCAGGGAGTGGCCCCCGCCGGCGGCCCACCCGGGGACCACGGCGATGACGACCTTGGGCATGAAACGGATCAGGCGCTGTACCTCGAGGATGTGCAGCCGACCGGCCGAGGCGGGGTCGGCGACGTGCGCCTCCGTGCCCTCGGCCTTGTAGCCGTCGCGGCCGCGGATGCGCTGGTCGCCGCCGCTGCAGAAGGCCCAGCCGCCGTCCTTCGGGCTGGGGCCGTTGCCCGTGACGAGGACGACGCCCACGCGGCTGTTCTGCCGCGCATGGTCGAGGGCTCGGTACAGCTCGTCGACGGTGTGCGGACGGAAGGCGTTGCGCACCTCCGGCCGGTCGAACGCCACGCGGGCGATGCGGCCCGTGACGTCGAGGTGGTACGTGATGTCGGTCAGGTCGTCGAAGCCCGGCACGTCGCGCCAGACGGTCGGGTCGAACAGGTCGGAGACGTCGTGGGGCATGGGGTTCATGCTAGGACAGCGGCCCGACGAGGTTCAGGCGTCCTATCAGCCAGACGAGCACGAACGGGTTCGACAGCACCGCGAGCAGCACGCCGATCACCCCGAACACCCGGCCGCGACGCAGGGCGACGGCCAGCAGGGCGAGCACGCCGACGACGATCGACGCGAGCGTCGTGACGAGCGCGAGCCCGGCCGCCGCCGTGGTGACGTCGGCGGCGAGCAGGCCGATCGCGAGACCGTCGAGGCCGAGCAGCACGACCGCGAGCACGAGCGTCACGAGGCCGAGACGGCGGCTTCGCGGCGCCTCGGCGGCAGGGTCGTGGTTCGCCTCGTCGAAGACCCCCAGGCCGGGTTCGGTGTCGCTCATGACAGCCGACCCTAGCGAACCCCGCTGCCGAGGACCCCGGCGCGCGAGCCCGAGCGGCCGGCTGCGGAACCCCGTTGCGGAAGATGAACCCCGTTCGAACGGGGTTCATCTTCCGCAACGGGGTTCTGGGCGCGGGTCGGGCCCGCTGCCGGCCCCCCGCCCGCGTGGAACACTGGGCGGATGCCCGATCTCGCCCCGCCGCTGCCCCCGCTCGACGATCTGCTGCGGGACGCACACGTCGTCGCCCTGCCGCTCACCACGAGGTTCCGCGGCATCGACGTGCGCGAGGCGCTGCTCGTCGAGGGGCCCCGCGGCTGGACCGAGTTCAGCCCGTTCGTCGAGTACGACCCCGTCGAATCGGCGGCCTGGCTCGCCGCCGCGATCGACTTCGGCTGGGGGCCCGACCGCCACCCGGTCGCACCCCGCGTCGCCGTCAACGCGACCCTGCCGTCGGTCGGCCCCGACCAGCTCGCCGGCGTGCTCGCGAGGTTCCCCGGCTGTCGCACCGTCAAGGTCAAGGTCGCCGAGCGCGGCCAGACCCTGGCCGACGACATCGCGCGGGTCGCCGCCGCCCGGGCCTTCGTCGGTGACGACGGCCGCGTCCGCATCGACGCGAACGCGAACTGGTCGGTCGACGAGGCCGAGGAGGCGCTGGTCGCCCTGGCCCCCTACCGTCTCGAATACGCGGAGCAGCCGGTGCGCTCCGTGCCCGAGCTCGCCGAGCTGCGTCGTCGCACGGCCGGCCTCGGCGTGCCCATCGCCGCCGACGAGAGCGTCCGCAAGGCGAGCGACCCATTGGCGGTCGCCCGGGCCGGAGCCGCCGATCTGCTCGTCATCAAGGCCCAGCCGCTCGGCGGTGTCACGGCGGCCCTCGACATCGTCGCGCAGGCGGGCCTGCCCGTGGTCGTCTCGAGCGCGCTGGACACGTCCGTCGGGCTCAGCATGGGCGCCTACCTCGCGGCGAGCATCCCGGGGCTGGCCCACGACTGCGGTCTCGGCACCGCCGCCCTGCTGGCGGCGGACGTCACGCCGGAGCCGTTGCTGCCCGTCGACGGCGGGGTCGACGTGCGTCGCGTCGACGTGGACGTCGACCTGCTGCGGGAGCACGCGGCGACCGATGACCGGCGTGCGTGGTGGCTCGACCGGCTCCGTGCCTCCTACGCGGTTCTCACCGAGCGGTAGGCCGAGGCGGCGCCAGGCTCACAGGCCGCTGTAGGCGTGCAGACCCTTGAAGAAGATGTTGACGACCGAGAAGTTGAACATGACGGCCGCGAAGCCGATGATCGACAGCCACGACGACCGCGAGCCGCGCCAGCCGCGGGTCGCGCGGGCGTGGATGTAACCGGCGTAGAGCACCCAGATGATGAACGTCCAGACCTCTTTGGTGTCCCAGCCCCAGTAACGGCCCCACGCGCGCTCGGCCCAGATGGCGCCGGCGATGAGTGTGAAGGTCCAGAGGACGAAGCCGACCAGGGCGATGCGGTAGGCCTGGTCTTCGAGACGGTCGGAGCCGGGCATCGTGTCGAGGAAGGTGGCCTTCTGCAGCTTGCCCTGCTCGCGCCGGGCCTGGACGAGCTGAGCGGCCGAGAGACCCGCCGCGATCGCGAAGAACGCGGTGCCGAGGATCGCCACGAAGACGTGGATGACGAGCCAGGCCGACTGCAGTGCCGGCGGCAGCGGGACGACGTCGACGTAGTAGTTGACGGTGCCGATCGCGAGCAGGATGAGGTTCAAGCCCATCACGTACGCGCCGAGGTACCGGATCGGCACGAAGAACTGGACGAGCAGGTAGACGCCGACGATGATCGCCGTGCCGGTCAGCGAGAACTCGAACATGTTGGCCCACGGCACACGACCCGCGGCCAGACCGCGGAGCACGACCGAGGCGACGTGCACGACGAAGCCGAGCACCATCATCGACATGGCGACACGCTCGAACTTCGAGGCGCGGCGCGAGGTGTCGACCGTGCCCTGGGTCGTCACGGGGCGGTCGAGCACGACCGTGGCACCACCCGCCGCCGACCGGGTCACCGTGGCGCTGGACGCCGCCGCAGCGGTGGCCGACGCGTCGGCAGAGCCCGCCGCGGCACGATTCTGAGCGAGTTGGGAGTCGGCCGAACGCTTCGCCAGATCGAGCGCGAACGCCACGAACGAGATCGTGTAGATGGCCATCGCCGAGTACACGGCGACGAGCGAGTAGTAGGCGAGGTCGGCGGTCACGAGGACAGCTTACGTCCGCCGGGGCCGCGCTTCGACTCTGAGTGCGAGCCGGGAGCGGGGGTGTCTCCGGCGACCTCGCGAGCGATGTCGACCGGGACACCGAGACCCGTGAGGTGGGTCCGAGAGATGTCGGAGACGGCCCGCACCAGGATCGGGTCCTCACCTCGGGCGAGACCGGCGTATTCGAGACGGACACCCGCGCCCGTGGTCGTCGCCTTCACCCAGACGCGGCGACGCGGCACGAAGAGGGCCGTCAGGAGCCCGGCGAACGCGAGCCCTGCGAACACGAGCACCCAGACCTGCGACGGATCGTGGTGCACGTCGAGCGATGCGAACCGCTTCACGCCGTTGAACGTGACCGAGCCGAGGCCGTCGGGCAGGTCGACCGTGTCGCCGGGCGAGAGCTTCAGAGCGGCGCTCTTGGCGTTGATGCCGTTGATCTCGGTCATGTCGTCGACGTCGAGCGAGTAGACCGATTTCGGCACTCCGGCGTCGAGCCCGAGGTCGCCCTTGTAGACGTTGAGGCTGAGCACCGGGTTGAGCAGGTCGGGGTAACTCGAGTTCAGCAGGCCGTTGCCGGCGTCGACGGCCGTCGGGTAGAAGAACCCGATCATGCCGAGCTGCGACGGCAGTGCGTCGGGCACCTTGATGACGCCCTGCGACGTGTAGTTCGTGTCCTGCGGCAAGAAGGGGATCGTGTCCTGGAAGGCGACGTCCCCCTTGCCGTCGTGGACCGTGACGTCGACGGCGTACCCGTTGCCGAGCAGGTAGACGCTGGTGCCGCCGATCTGCAGCGGGCTGTTCACCTTGAGGTCGGCCTTCTCGGGCTTCTGACCCTGCACCTGCGTGGTGACGGCGGCGTTGAAGTCGGTCGGCTGCCCGAGGGCGTTCTTGTTCGACTCCTCGTACGTCGTCGAGAACTTGTCGAGCGTCACGTTGTACGGGTGCAGCTGCGACTCGTCGAACCAGCGGCCCGGGTTGAACGAGTCGTACGACCCGAGCACGTTCGAGAAGGTCTGCCCCTCGACGACGACACGCTGCCCGGTGTAGCCGAAACCGCCGCCGACACCCACGGTGACCAGGACACCGACGAGCGCAGTGTGGAAGACGAGGTTGCCCGTCTCGCGGAGGTACCCGCGCTCGGCGCTGACCGAGTCGCCGAACACCTCGGTGCGGTAGCCCGAGCGCTTCAGCTGAGCGCGGGCCGAGGCCACGGCCTCGGCGGCCGTGACCGACCCCGACGACTCGGCGCCGGGCGCCGACTCGAGGGTGATCGTGCGATAGCCCGCGAGCCGGGACAGGCGTGCCGGCGTCTTGGGCGGCCGGGCGCGCAGGGCCTCGAAGTGGTGCTTCGTGCGCGGGATGATGCAGCCGATCAACGAGATGAACAGCAGCAGATAGACGGCGGAGAACCACGGCGACGAATACGTCTCGAACACACCGAGGTGGTCGAGCACCGGATAGAGCTGCGGGTGCTCGAGCTTGTACTGGACGACACCGTTCGGGTCGGAGGTGCGCTGCGGCACGAGCGACCCGGGGATCGCCGCGACCGCGAGCAGCATCAACAGGAAGAGCGCCGTCTTCATGCTCGTCAACTGACGCCAGAAGAAGCGCAGATAGCCGACGAGACCGAGCCGGGGCTGCGTGATCTCGCCACCCGCGCCTCCGGCGGTCGTCGCGGCCGGGGCGACGTAGTCGACGTGGTCGCTCGGACGCAGCGGGTCGTTCGACTCGTCGGTGTGGTCTCGGGCGTCGGTCTTGTCTCGGGCGTCCGTGTCGTCGGGCGCGCCCGTCTCGCGACCGGGGTCAGACGATGGTGCCATAGTCCGCGATCACCGCCCCGACGCGTGACATGATGTCGGACCAGAGTCCCGTGACCATGAGCAGACCGATCAGCACGAGCAGGGAGCCTCCGACGATGTTGACGACGCGGATGTGCCGCTTGACGAACGAGATGGAACGCGTCGCCCAGCCGAAGCCGAGTGCGACGAGCAGGAAGGGCAGACCGAGACCGACGCAGTAGAAGACGCCGAGCAGAACGCTCTGACCCACCGAGCCGCTGTTCAGCGACATGGCGGTGATCGCGGCGAGGGTGGGGCCGACGCAGGGTGTCCAGCCGAGGCCGAAGACGATGCCGAGGAGGGGCGCGCCTGCCAGACCGGTCGCGGGCGTGAAGCCGGGCTTGAACGTCCGCTGCAGGAACGTGAACTGGCCGATGAAGACGAGCCCCATCGCGATGACGACGAGCCCCATGAGGCGGGTGATCAGGTCACGCCACTGGATGAGCCAGAAGCCGGCCGCCCCGAACGCGAGGTTCGCGCCGACGAACACCACCGAGAAGCCGAGCACGAACAACAGGACGCCGAGCACGACGCGACGTCGGTCGCGCCGCGCACCCCGGGCGTCGGTAGCGCGACCCGTCAGGCCGCCGACGTACCCGAGATAGCCGGGCACGAGGGGCAGCACGCACGGTGACAGGAACGAGATCAGCCCGGCCAGAAGCGCCACCGGCAAGGCGACGGCCAGTTGGCCGCCCGCGACCGCGTCGAAGAAGGGATTGCCCTGATACACCTAGGACTTCTCGGCCAACGTGTCGGAGACGAGGGTGTTGAGGATGCTCGGCCCGTCGAGCCCGCCGAGGATGCGCGCAGCGATCCGGCCCTGCTGGTCGAGCACGATCGTGGTCGGCACCGAGTTCGGAGCGATCGTGCCGGCGAGGGACAGCTGAACGGTCGCGTCGTTCGTGTCGATGATCGACGGGTACGTCACGCCGAACTTGCGGGAGAACGCCAGCGCCGTATCGGCCTGGTCGCGGACGTTCACGCCGAGGAAGGTCACGCCCTTGTCGGCGTAGTCCTGGTGCAGCTTCTCGAGATCGGGTGCCTCGAGGCGGCAGGGCGCACAGCTCGCGTACCAGATGTTGAGGACGACGACGTCGCCCTCGAAGTCGCTCCGTGAGACGCTGTCGCCGGTGTCGGTCGTCGCCGTGAAGTCGACGGGCTTACCCCGGTCGGCCGGGTCGACCTCGGTGACGGCGCCGTTGCCCGAGATGTAGTTCTTCGTCGTGCCGTCGCCGTACTGTTGCGCGAGCGAGTCGTTCTTCGTGCAGCCGGTCACGGCGAGGCCCACGATCGCGGCCGCGGCCAGCACGCGGGCGACGCGTCGCACCCGTCGACGCGACGAGGCGGGGCGCCCCGCGGCGCGTGCACGGCCACGGGGACCACGGTCGGCGGGCGTGCGGGTGACGGCTACACGGGTGTCGGGCACTCGGGAATCGGGCACGGAGTTCTCCAGCAGAGGGTCGGGCGCGGTCATACGGCCCCCAGATCGACGGCCTTCTCGCCCAATTCTGCGGCAGGGTCCTGATAGCCGACCTCGACGAACGAGTCGCCTCGACGTTCGAGGGTGGTCACGCTCGACAGAGCGCAGCGTCGACGACGCGGGTCGTGGAAGAGGCGCGCCCCGGTGACGCTGCGGTGCGTCATCCAGATCGGCAGCTGGTGGCTGACCAGCACGACGTCGCCGTGGTCGGTGGAACTCCAGGCGTCCTCG
Source organism: Frigoribacterium sp. 2-23 (assembly GCF_049601585.1). Classification (GTDB taxonomy): domain Bacteria; phylum Actinomycetota; class Actinomycetes; order Actinomycetales; family Microbacteriaceae; genus Frigoribacterium. Next base: position 2,468,775 of record NZ_CP187126.1, read on the forward strand.
ATGACCGCGAGCATGCGGGACGCGATGCTGACGTACGCCTCGCCCCAGCTCGGCTTGAACGGGTTGATGATCCATGGCCACTCGGCGGGGTTCCGCACCTGGCGCGAGATGGAGAAGTTGGACCGGCGACCTTCGTACTTGTTGGTCGGCTCGATCAGGCGCTCGTCGAGCACGGGATCGAGGCCGAACGCCTGGGCCCAGGGGGCCGCCGACTCCTGCGTCCGCTGCAGCGGCGATGCGTAGAGGGACGTGACGGGGGCGCCCTGCGCGACGAGCTTCGCAGCCGACGCGGCCGCCATGCGGTGACCGAGCTCGCTCAGCCCGAAGCCGGGTAAGCGCCCGTACAGCACGTGCTCGGGGTTGTGCACCTCACCGTGCCGGACGAGGTGGATCTGCTGCGCGGGCATGCCCTCCAGTCTAGGTCGGCGCCCGTCGCACACCTCCCACACAGCGATCGCAGAGGGTGACGACGAGGCGGGAGCCGAGGAGGCGCGGCCTCCTCCGGTCTGTAAACTCGGGCCTCGTGATCAATCGCACCCTTATCAAAGACCTCGCACCCCTGCCCGACGGCACCGTCACCGTGAGCGGATGGGTCGATACGGTCCGCGATCAGAAGAAGGTGCAGTTCGTCGTGCTGCGCGACGAGTCCGGCGCGCTGCAGCTGGTCCGCCCCCGCACAGCCGCCGACGTGCTCGCCGCGAACGGCGAGACGGACGAGATCGCCGACGCCATCTCGGGCCTGTCCCAGGGCAGCTTCGTCACCGTCACCGGTGAGCTGAAGCACGACGAGCGCGTCAAGCTCGGCGGCATCGAGGTCAAGGTCGAGACGCTCCTCGTCGACTCGCTCGCCGACCCCGAGACGCCGATCGCGGCAGACAGCGGCATCGACAAGCGGATGGACTGGAGGTTCCTCGACCTGCGCGTGCCGCGCAACGCTCTCATCTTCCGTGTGCAGACCACGCTCGAGCACGCCATGCGCAGCTACTGGGTCGAACGCGACTACGTCGAGGTGCACACGCCCAAGCTGATGGCGACGCCGAGCGAGTCGAACGCCGAGCTGTTCAAGGTCGAGTACTTCGAGGGCGCCGCCTACCTCGCGCAGAGCCCGCAGCACTTCAAGCAGATGGCCCAGGCCGCCGGCTTCGGCAAGATCTTCGAGATCGCCGACGTCTTCCGTGCCGACCCGTCGTTCACGTCGCGTCACGCGACCGAGTTCACCAGCGTCGACGCCGAGATCAGCTACATCGACAGCCACGAAGACGTCATGGCGATGCACGAAGAGGTGCTCGTCGCCGCGTTCACGGCGGTGAAGGAGAAGCACGGCGCCGAGATCAAGGAGCTGTTCGACGTCGACGTCGTCGTGCCGACCACGCCGTTCCCCCGCATCCCACTCGCCGAGGCCAAGCGCATCGTGGCCGAGCGCGGCTACGTCGTGCCCCGCGCCGACGCCGACATGGACCCCGAGGGCGAACGCCAGATCGCGGAGTACGTGCGCGAGACCTACGGTCACGAGTTCGTCTTCCTGACCGACTACGACGCGTCGATCCGGCCGTTCTATCACATGCGTCATGAAGACGACCCGTCGCTGACGAAGAGCTACGACCTCATCTTCAACGGCACCGAGATCACGACCGGCGCCCAGCGCGAGCACCGCATCGACGTGCTCGAGGCGCAGGTCCGCGAGAAGGGTCTCGAGTTGGAGGGGCTCGCGAGCTACCTCGACTTCTTCCGGCACGGCGTGCCCTCGCACGGCGGCTTCGGCATGGGGCTCGCCCGCGTGCTGATGCTGATGCTGCACCAGCCGAACCTGCGCGAGGTGACCTTCCTGTTCCGCGGCCCGACGCGCCTCACGCCGTAGGCCGTACCAGAACACACGACAAGGGACGCTGCACCCACGGTCCCGTGGGTGCAGCGTCCCTTGTCGTGCGTCTCGCTCGTGGAGGGCGGGCGCTCAGTACTCGTAGTCGATCGCGGCGCGACCCGAGACGAGGGCGCGGATCTCGGCGGCGACGGCCTGGTGCGCGGGGTGCTCCTGGTACGTGTCGAGCCCGGCGTAGTCGTCGAAGTCGGCGACGATCGCGATGTCGCTGTTCTTCTCCGGGTAGGCGCCGTTGACGCCCACGGTCAGCGAGCGGATCGTGTCGATCGCCCCGACCAACCCGGTGAGCAGTTCGGTGATGCGCGCCGTGTCGCGGGCCTTGTCGGCCTCCTCGGTCGCGGACAGCTTCCAGATGACGATGTGCTTGACGGTCATGATGCGACGGCCTCTCGGAGAGCGGTGCGGAGGCGGTCGGGCTCGACGCGCCAGATGGTGTGCACGCGACCGTCGATCAGCACGACGGGGATCTCCTCGGCGTACTCGTCCGACAGCGCCCGGTCGTCGAGGATGTTCTTCTCCTCGTAGCCGAGCGCGAACTCGTCGTCGCCCAGCACGCTCTCGAGGACGCCCCGGGCCGTATCGCAGAGGTGGCAGCCGGGCTTGGTCAGCAGTGTGATGAGGGGTGCGGTCACGCGCTTCACCCTAGCGAACGCCGCAGGGACGAACCCGGGGTGCCGTCCCGCGGGCTCGGTGTCGGCGGACACAGCGAAGCCCCCGGCAACCTGTGGCTGCCGGGGGCTTCGACGGTGTTTCGGGTGGTGCAGTACTACTTCTTGTTGCGACGCTGGTGACGAGTCTTACGAAGCAGCTTGCGGTGCTTCTTCTTCGCCATACGCTTGCGGCGCTTCTTGATGACAGAACCCATACAGGACCTCACTGATTTCTGGATTGGACCGACCGGGTCCGAATCAGAACCGCGGAAAAATGCCTCGGGTCAGTGTACTAGGGCGACCGGCCAATGTCGAAAGCTGACTCCGAACGGCCTCAGCCGACGTCGGCGACGCGCGAGCTGAGCACGGCCTCGACGGCCGACTCAGGCACGCGGAACGACCGGCCGAACCGGATCGCCGGCATCTCGCCGCTGTGCACCATGCGGTAGACGGTCATCTTCGAGACGCGCATCATGTCCGCCACCTCGGCGACGGTGAGAAAGCGTACGTCCGACAGATCCTGCGACATTGTCCTGCCTCGACTCGGGCCCGGCAGCCGGGGCATCGAACGACACACGAGAGTGTCTCGTGTGTCTGCCGAAACTCTAGGGGCGCATGTGACGGACTGTAAAGACCCCGAACGAGCGCCCCGGAGCCCCTAGTCTTTGCGACCCAGGCGCTTCAGCACGGGGTCGATGACCCGCTCGTCGAGCGCGCTCTGCGCGTCGTGCAGAGCCGAGGAGGCGCGGTGTTGGGCATCGGCGACGGCACGACCCAGCGTGCTCGCGACGTCCTCCGCTTCGGGCAGGCTCGCGGCGGCGCGCCGGATGGGCGCAGGCACCGCCACACCGGCCCAGGCGGCGAACACCGCGGTGGCCGCCGGGTCGAGCGTCGGCTCGGACTCGAGCGCGTCGACGCTCGTGAACGGCAGCAGCCAGTCGTCGACGACGTCGAGGGGCGCGAGCTCGATGCCGTAGTAACGGTGCTGGCCGACCTCCCGGACGTGCACGAGACCCGCGTCGCGGAGCACGCGCAAGTGCTTCGACACGGTCGGCTGACTGAGGCCGAGCTCGGTCACGATCTCACCCACGCTGATCTCGCCGGGGCCGGCACCCGTCGTCGATGCGGTCGCGGGTGCCGCGCCGAGGCGGCGGTCGAGCAGCACCTTCAAGAGGTCCCGGCGAGTCCCGTCGGCGATCACGGCGAAGATGTCAGGCATGCAGCAACAGTACTGACCGGGGCCCGGGAGTACCATGACGACCGTGACGCGCGCCCCTTCCGCCTTCCGGGGCACCTCCACGGGTCGCGGTCGCGGTGTCTCCGGCGTGAGGCGAGGGCCGTGGGGTCGGCTGACCGACTACATCGACGAGATCGGCCGCAAGTCTCCGGCGCGCTTCGCCATCCTCATCTTCACCGGGCTCATCCTGGTGTTCACAGCCATCTTCTCGTTGCCGATCGCGGCCGCCGACGGCCGGCAGACGCCGCTCGTCGACTCGCTCTTCACGGCCGTCTCGGTCATCTGCGTCACCGGTCTCGCCACCGTCGACATGGCCACGCACTGGTCGCTGTTCGGTCACACCGTCATCTTCATCGGCGTGCAGATCGGAGCGATCGGCGTCCTCACGCTGGCCTCGATCATGGGTCTCGTCGTCTCGCGCAAGCTGGGCCTCCGGGCCAAGCTCATGGCGGCCAGCGACAGCAATCCCCTGCGCATCCACGCCGGCCCGGTGCCCGAGGGCCAGGCCGTGCGGCTCGGCGAGGTGGGCGGCCTGCTCGCGACGGTGGCCGTGAGCGCCCTCGTCATCGAGCTCGTCATCGCCCTCCTCCTCCTGCCCCGCATGCTCATCGACGGCATCCCGTTCGGCGACGCCTTCCTCGACAGCTTCTACTACTCGGCGATGGCGTTCACGAACACCGGTTTCACCCCGAACGCGGCCGGGCTCGAGCCGTTCGAGAACGACTACTTCTTCATGTCGCTGATCATGCTCGGCGTCTTCCTCGGCAGCATCGGGTTCCCGGTCATCTACGCGCTGGCCCGCAATCCGTGGCACCCCCGCCGATGGTCGCTGCACGTCAAGCTCACGATCGTCACCAGCCTCATCCTGCTCGGGGCGGGTGCCGTGCTCTACCTCGTCCTCGAGTACGACAACCCCGAGACGTTCGGCACCGACGCGGCCTGGAAGACGGTCTTCCAGTCGCTCTTCCTCAGCCAGATGACGCGGTCGGGCGGTTTCTCGACCATCGACGTCGACCAGCTCAACGGCTCCAGCCTGTTGGTGACCGACATGCTGATGTTCATCGGCGGAGGCAGCGCCTCCACGGCCGGTGGCATCAAGGTGACCACGCTCGCCGTGCTGTTCCTCGCCGCGTTCGCCGAGGCGCGCGGCAATCGCAGCATGGAGGCCTTCGGTCGCCGCATCCCGAGCGACGTGCTGCGACTGTCGGTCAGCGTCGTGCTGTGGGGCGCGACGATCGTCGCCGTGGCGAGCGTGCTCATCCTGCAGATCACCAAGGCGCCACTCGACCACGTGCTGTTCGAGGTCATCTCGGCCTTCGCGACATCGGGGTTGACCACGGGCCTGACCGAGTCGCTACCCGACTCCGGCAAGTACATCCTGGCGGTCACGATGTGGATGGGCCGCGTTGGTACAGTGACACTCTCGGTGGCCTTGGCCGCCAGCCAGCGCCGCCAGCTGTTCACGAGACCCGAGGAGCGACCGATCGTTGGTTGACAGGATCAAGCACGACGCCCCCGTCCTCGTGATCGGCCTCGGCCGTTTCGGCGCCGCGACGGCCGGCCAGCTCGAACGACAGGACCGCGACGTCCTCGCGGTCGACACCGACGCAGGGCTCGTGCAGAAGTGGGCCGATCGTGTCACCCACGCCGTCCAGGCCGATGCCCGCAGCATCGACGCGCTGAAGCAGATCGGCGCCCAGGACTTCTCGATCGCGGTCGTCGCCGTCGGCTCGTCCATCGAGGCGAGCGTGCTGATCACGGCCAACCTGGTCGACCTCAAGGTGCCCCAGATCTGGGCCAAGGCGATCAGTCAGTCGCACGGCAAGATCCTCGCCCGGATCGGCGCCAACCACGTGATCTACCCCGAGCGCGAGGCCGGCGAGCGCGTCGCCCACCTCGTCTCGGGTCGCATGCTCGACTACATCGAGTTCGACGACGAGTTCGCGATCGTCAAGATGTACCCGCCGAAGCCGGTGCGCGGCATCTCGCTCGCCCAGTCGAACATCCGCAAGAAGCACGGCGTCACCGTCGTCGGTGTCCGCAGCCCCGGAGGCGCGTTCCACGAGGCGACGCCGGAGACGGTCATCAGCAACCACGACCTGATCATCGTGTCGGGTGACAGTCGTGCGCTCGAGAAGTTCGCGGCGATCGAGGGGTAGCGGGCCGCCCTACGACCCGGCGGCGATCTCGCGGGCCCGCGCCAGCGCGGCCGCCGCGGCCCGATCGAACACGCCGGACAGCCCGGCTGCCTCCAGTTCGGCGACCGCCCGCTCGGTCGTGCCGTTCGGGCTCGTCACCCGGCGTCGGAGCTCGGTCGGGGCGGCGTCCTTCGGCAGCAGGTCGCTCGCTGCGAGCAGCTCCGACGCGCCACGGAACGTGCCCTGGACCATGGTGGCCGCCTGGGCGCGCGTGAAGCCCAAGGCGACCGCCGCCTCCTGCATCTGCTCGATCAGGTAGAAGACGTAGGCGGGGCCCGAGCCCGAGATGGTGCTCAGGGCGTCGATCTTGTCCTCGGGCACGACGACGACGTCGCCGACCGCCGCGAAGACGGCGCGGGCGGCGGCCAGGTCGTCGTCGGACGACCGCGTGCCCGCGGCGAGGCCCGTGACGCCGAGACCGACGACGGATGGCGTGTTCGGCATGGCGCGCAGCACGGAGACGGAGTCGGGCAGCGCCTCCTCCATCGCGGCGATGGTGATGCCGGCCGCGACGCTGACGACGATGGTGCCGGGTTCGAGGGCGGGTGAGACCTCGCGGAGCAGGTCGACGACCATGTGCGGCTTGACACCGATGAGCACGATCTTCGCTCCGACGACGGCCGACGCGTTCGCCGCGGGGTCGGTCTCGGTCGCGAACGACGAGACGTCGCTCTTGCGCAGTGCGGAGGCCTTGGCCTCGGTGCGGTTGGTGACTCGGATGCCGCCGTCGACCACGACGTCGGGCGACAGCAGACCGCTGAGGATCGCACCGCCCATCGAGCCGGCTCCGAGAATCGCTGTGGCGGGAAGGGAGGTGACCATCAGGCCATCCTAGAATCGACCGCGGAACGACGAGGGGACCGAGTCATGAGCACATCGGGTGGCAACAAGGCGATCTTCGCGGCGCTTGGCGCCAATCTGGGCATCGCCGTCACGAAGTTCATCGCGTGGGCGTTCTCGGGGTCGGCGTCGATGCTGGCCGAGGGCGTCCACTCGCTGGCCGATTCGGCCAACCAGCTGCTCCTCTTGTTGGGCGGGCGCCGGGCGAAGAAGGCGGCCGATGCCGAGCACCCCTTCGGGCACGGTCGCGAGCGATATGTGTACGCGTTCGTCGTGTCGATCATCCTGTTCACCATCGGCGGCGTGTTCTCGCTCTACGAGGGCGTCGAGAAGCTCCGCGAACCGCACCCGCTCGACATCCCGTGGCTGCCGGTGCTCGTCCTGCTGGTCGCCATGACGCTCGAGGGCTTCAGCCTGCGGACGGCCGTCCGAGAGGCCCGTCCCGGCAAGGGCTCGAGGTCGTGGTTCCAGTTCATCCGCCGGTCCAAGGCGCCCGAGCTGCCCGTCGTCCTCCTCGAGGACACCGCGGCCCTGCTCGGCCTCGTCTTCGCGTTCTTCGGTGTCGTGCTGACCTGGATCACGGGCAACGGCGTCTTCGACGCCATCGGGACCATCCTGATCGGCCTGCTGCTCGTCGCGGTGGCCGTGATACTCGGCATCGAGACGAAGAGCCTGCTGGTCGGCGAGGGGGCCTCCGACGAAGACGTCGCGAAGATCCGCGCGGCGATCGTCGACGGCCCCGAGGTCGAGTCGATCATCCACATGAAGACGTTGTACCTCGGGCCGGACGAGCTCCTGCTCGGCGTCAAGGTCTCGATGCCGGGCCGGACGTTGCTGAGCGACGTGGCCGCCGCCATCAACCAGGTGGAGGCGCGGGTGCGGGAGGCCGTGCCCATCACGCGGGTCATCTACATCGAGCCCGACGTCTGGGTGCGCCCCGGTCAGATCGATCCGCCGACCGACGCGATCGTCATCCGCGCCGCCGACTGACGGCGCCGAGCCGTCCCTCCCCGCGGAGCCGTCCCGTCAGCCGCGTCGCTCGGCGAAGAAGTCGTCGAGCACCGTACGGCACTCCGCCTCGCGGACGCCCGCGTAGACCTCGGAACGGTGCGGCAGCCTGCGGTCGCGGAGGATGTCGTAGACGCTGCCCGCGCCTCCGGCCTTCTCGTCCCAGGCGCCGAAGACGACCCGGGGCACCCGGGCGGCGAGGATGGCCCCGGCGCACATCGGGCAGGGCTCGAGGGTCACGACCAGCGTCGTGCCGGTGAGGTGCCAGTCGCCGGTGTGCTCGGCCGCGGCGCGCAGAGCGAGCACCTCGGCGTGTGCCGTCGGGTCCTGGCGCAGCTCGCGCTCGTTGCGCCCCACCCCGACGACCTCGCCGGCGGCGTCGAGCACGATCGCCCCGACCGGGACGTCGAGCGAGACGCGACACGCGCGGGCCTCGTCCAGGGCGCGCCCCATCCAGGCGTCGAACTCGCTCGGTATCGCGGGCACCGGTCCTCCTGCCCCCGCGGCGGTCGCGGACTGGGCTAGCGTTGAGCCTATGCGAGTGCACGTAGCCGACCACCCCCTCATCACCCACAAGCTGACGGTGCTCCGCGACAAGACCACGCCGTCGCCGACGTTCCGGGCGTTGACCGAAGAACTCGTGACGCTGCTCGCCTACGAGGCCACGCGCGCCGTGCGCACGACGCCGATCGACATCGAGACGCCCGTCGGGCCGACGACCGGTCTCGCCATCAGCTCGCCGCGGCCGCTCGTCGTGCCGATCCTCCGTGCCGGTCTCGGCATGCTCGAGGGCATGGTCAAGCTCGTACCGACGGCCGAGGTGGGGTTCCTCGGCATGGTGCGCGACGAGGAGACCCTCCAGCCGACCACGTACGCCGAGCGCCTGCCCGACGACCTGTCGAACCGCCAGTGCTTCGTGCTCGACCCGATGCTGGCGACCGGTGGCTCGCTCATCGCCGCGATCGACTACCTGCTCGACCGCGGGGCCGTCGACGTCACCGCCGTGTGCATCCTGGCCGCGCCCGAGGGCCTGGCCGCCGTCGAGAAGGCGATGCACGGCCGTGAGGTCACCATCGTGCTCGGCGCCGTCGACGAGCGGCTGAACGAGAACGGCTACATCGTGCCCGGGCTGGGCGACGCGGGCGACCGCCTCTACGGCCTCGCCTGAGCCGCTCCCCCGTGCGTCGGCCTTGACAGCACGACGCACGGTGTAACAAAATCTCCCCTATGACTACCAGTGTGCACACCCCGACCTCCTTTGAGGCCCTCGGGAGCACCGGCATGATGATGCCGATGCACGCTGTCATGTGTCGAATGTGTGCCTGATCCGGCCACTCCTCGCCGAGTCGACCCGGCGCTCGTGAACGACCTTCACTGAGCCCGTCGACTCCCGGGCGATCTGACGTCACCACATCGACGTCGCGCCCCCGCACCGCCCGATCAGCACGGACGCCGATTCGCTTCTCGCGATTCCGTCGTCCCCGATCGGGGTACCGACACACTCGAGGGCTCTCCCGCCTCCTCACCCTTCGGCGTACCGCCAGGCCGGGGACGAGTCCTCACCACCTGAAAAGGCCTCCCCATGTCTCTGACCCTCGACCGCCCCGTCACCGCCCTCCGCCCCGCGTCCACGCAGGCCGCGACCCTCCGCCCGACCGAACGACGTTCGGCCGTGGCGACGTCGACCTCGGCTGGTGCTCGTACCGCATCGGCCGTCGCGCCCTCGCCTGCCCCGGCCGCGACCACCACCGAGTCGTCGAACCGATCCCGCGCCGTGCCCGACGGCACGGAGGCACGCGGCTTCGTGCTCTACGTGGGCATCGACCAGCTCAAGGCCGCCGGCGACGGCACGGACCTCGGCGCGATCGTGGCGCAGCTGAAGAGCCTGCTGGGTGAGATCGCCCCCTCGGCCGAGACGCACGCAGCCGTCGCCCTGGCACCCGAGGGTGCCGGTGGCCGCGACGTGGACGTCGTCCGGTTGGCCCTGCAGGACCCATCGGCCCTCGCCAAGCACCGCCCGGTGGTGGAGGACGACGAGCCCGGCGCCCGCGGTGGCGTCGTCGTCGACATCTCGCGCAAGCGCCTGCTGCTCGACGGCGACGTGGCACCCCTGACGTACAAGGAGTTCGAGCTGCTGCAGTACCTCGTCCTGCGCGAGGGCCGCACCATCGAACGGGCCGAGCTCATCTCGGGCCTCTGGTCGGCCGCCGACGACGAGGCCCCGAACGAGCGCACCATCGACGTGCACGTGCGCCGCCTCCGCTCGAAGCTCGGCGCCTTCGAGGACATCGTCCGTACCGTGCGCGGCGTCGGATACCGCTTCGACCGCCACGCGGACGTCTCGATCCGCCAGGCCTCCACGCCGTCGCCCGACGTCTTCTGAGCCGTGTCCGCCTCGTGGCGGACCACCGAGTCCCCCTCTCCCGCTGCTCTGGGGAAGCTCACAGGAAAATAACGATTCGGTAACTGGACCACCGTTACCAAGCCGTTATAGATTGATCCCGCTGACGTTGTTTGCTGTGGCAGCCGAAGCAGGAATGTGATTGCAGGACACTCTTGGTGCAAGGGAGAAGGCCGGTCGCCATGCGACCGGCCTTCGGTCTGTCCGGGCCTCGGCGCTGCCACTCGACCGGCCCGATGTCGGCTCCCGTCCCTAGACTCGTGGGAAAGAAACGCGAGGTGAACGATGAGCGACACGTCTCTGGCCGTCGGTGCGTGGGAGTCACTCTTCCGGGCACAGGTCACCGTCATGCGCGAGCTGACCAACTGCTTCCCCACCGGCGAGGTGTCGTTCAACGAGTACGACGTGCTGTTCAACCTGTCGAGTCAGCCCGATCGGCGTGCGCGCATCCGCGACCTGACGCGACACCTGCTGCTCACGCAGCCGAGCATCAGCCGCCTCGTCGATCGGCTGGCCTCACGCGGCATCGTCGAGAAGCACAACGACCCCGGTGACGGCCGTGGCATCATCGTCTCGCTGACCGAAGCCGGCTTCGATCTCTATCGACGGACGGCCGTCAGCCACGCCGCCGCCATCAAGCGCCGCGTCGGCGGGGCCCTCGACACCGATGAGCTCATCGCGCTGACCGAGCTCTGCACGAAGCTGCGTCTCGACGGCGCCGACTCGGCGACCGAGACCACCGCCGTCACCGATGGGCACGAGCTCACCCGCGAGGCCGTCGCGACGACGGCCGCCCTCGACGCCGTGTCGCGCGACGCCCTGTCCCCCGACGCGCTGTCCGGCTCCGACGCGACACCGGGCACGGCATGACGGGCCCGTCGATCGTCTGGCTGCGCGACGACCTCCGCCTGGCCGACAATCCGGCCCTGCGATCGGCCGTCGATCGGGGCGAACCCGTCATCGTGCTCTACCTGCTCGACGAGGTCTCACCCGGGTTCCGTCCTCTCGGGGGTGCGTCGCGCTGGTGGCTGCACCACAGCCTCCTCGCCCTCGACACGGCCCTGCGCGAGAAGGGCGCGTCGCTGACGCTGCGTCGCGGCGACGCGGCGACCGAGATCCCCCGGCTGGTCGACGAGACCGGTGCGGGCGCCGTGTTCTGGAACCGGCGCTACGGCGGCGGGGCACGCGAGGTCGACACCGGCCTCAAGGCGTCGCTGCGCGACCGCGGCCTCCAGGTCGAGAGCCACCAGGCCAACCTGCTCTTCGAGCCGTGGACGGTGCAGACGGGGCAGGGGCAGCCGTTCAAGGTGTTCACGCCGTTCTGGCGTGCCTGCCTCGACATGCCGGAGCCACGGCACCCCGTCGCCGAGCCCCGTGAGATCCACGGACCGTCCCAGGCTCCCGCCAGCGACGACCTCGACGGGTGGGGCCTGCTGCCGACGACGCCCGACTGGGCCGGGGGCCTGCGCGACCGGTGGGAGCCGGGCGAGGCGTCGGCCCATCGCACCCTCGAGCACTTCGCCCGCGAGGTGCTCGAGGACTACGACAAGCGCGACGAACCGGCGCAGGCGGCGACGAGCCACCTCTCGCCGCACTTCAGCTTCGGCGAGATCAGCCCCTTCCAGGTCTGGCACCGCATGCGCAGGGATCTGTCGCCCGAGGCCAAGAACCAGGCACAGGGGTTCCTGCGCGAGGTCGTCTGGCGTGAGTTCAACTACACCATCCTGTTCTCGAACCCCGAGCTCGCGACGAAGAACTACCGGCCCGAGTTCGACCGGTTCCCGTGGGGCGACGTCGACGAGGCCGAGGTCGAGGCGTGGCGTCGGGGCCGGACGGGCATCCCGCTCGTGGACGCGGGGATGCGCGAGCTCTGGGCGACCGGCTACATGCACAACCGGGTGCGGCTCGTCACGGCGAGCTTCCTCGTCAAGAACCTGTTGGTCGACTGGCGCGTGGGTGAGCAGTGGTTCTGGGACTGCCTCGTCGACGCCGACGAGGCGAACAACCCCGGCAACTGGCAGTGGACCGCGGGGTCGGGCGCCGACGCCGCGCCCTACTTCAGGGTCTTCAACCCCGAACTGCAGGCCGACCGGTTCGACAAGCACCGCGACTACATCCGCCAGTGGGTGCCCGAGATCGACGACGACTCGTACCCCGAGCCGATCGTCGACCTCAAGGCGTCGCGACGTCACGCGCTCGACGCGTACGAGGCCATGCGTCGCAGCAGCGACTGACCGTCGGCCGGTCAGCGGCCGCGCACTCTCTCAGCACCCCTCCACGAAAGCAGTCATGAGCACCGGAATCGACGCAATCTTCGACGCCCGCCAGACCGAGGATCGCGCCCCCAGTGTCGTCTTCGCCCGCTTCGACCGCGACGGCCTGCAGCACGTCGGCGGGCGCGGCACCGTGGGCGGCTCGACACCCGGTGCCGACACCGCCTACCGCATCGCCTCGTGCACGAAGAGCTTCACGGCGACAGCCCTGCTCGCGTTGCGCGACGCCGGTGCCCTGCAGCTCGACCAGCCCATCACCGACGTCGTGCCGGCCTTCGCCGACGTGGCCCTGCCCACCGACGACTCCCCCGTGCCGACACTGCGCATGCTGCTGACGATGTCGGGTGGCCTGCCCACGGACGACCCCTGGGGCGACCGTCAGGAGTCCATCACCGACGACGAGCTCGACGCGCTGCTGCGACGCGGGCTGCGTTTCGACAGCATCCCGGGCACGACGTTCGCCTACTCGAACCTCGGCTACGCCCTGCTGGGCCGGGCGGTGCAGGTGGCCGCGGGGCTCCCCTACCGCGAGGTGATCGAGACGACCGTCCTGGGCCCGCTCGGCCTGACCTCGACCGGCTTCGACGCGTCGGTGCGTCCGGCTGCCGATGTCGCCGTGGGCCATCGCCGACTCGGCACGACCTGGTACGAGCTGCCGTTCAGCGCGCCCGGCGCGTTCTCGCCCATCGGCGGGCTGTTCAGCACGGCCCGCGACCTCGCCCGCTGGGCGACCTGGCTGGCGTCGGCGTTCGACCCCGAGGGCCGACGCGACGTCGACGGCGTGCTGTCCCGCGCCTCCCGCCGTGAGATGCAGCAGCTGCACCGGCTGGCGCCCGGTCTGGGGGCGCACCCCGCCGGGTACGGCTTCGGGTTGTTCGTCGAGCAGTACCCGGAGGCGGGGCCCGTCATCTCGCACTCGGGCGGCTACCCGGGGTTCTCGGCCCACATGCGCTGGCAGGCCGCGACCGGCGTCGGCGTGCTGGGGTTCGAGAACGCGACCTACGCCCAGGTGTCCGTGCCCGTGACCTCGGCCTTCGACGGGCTGCTGTCGGAGTCGCCGGCGTCGCGGGTCTCCGTGACGCCGTGGGCCGAGACCCGGGCGGCCCAGGCGGCTGTCTCGGCGATCGTGCTCGGCGGCGACGTGCCCGACGGCCTGTTCAGCGAGAACGTCGAGTGGGACGTCCCGCTCGAGCACCGGCGCGCGCTCTGGGCCGAGGCGATCGCGTCGATCGGCGGCGTCACCGCCGCGCCGTCCGGAGGCGCGCGCGAGACACTCGACCCGGCTGCGGGCGAAGAGTCCAAGGCTCCCTCGCATCTCGTCTGGCGCCTCCCGGGTGCGCACGGTGTGCTCCGGGTCGAGATCCGGCTCACGCCGGAGGACCCACCGCGCGTGCAGACGGTGAACGTCCGCGCCGAGACCGAGCACTAGGCGCCGGTCGTCGCGCTCCCGGGCTCCGCCCGGGGGGCGTAGACATGACACATGGCGACCATCTCGATCACGGGCGGCTCAGGACGAGTCGCGACGCTCCTCCGGCCGTTCCTCCGCGATGCGGGACACGACGTGCGGCTGCTGGATGTCGTCGAGCCGTCGGTCGGGCTCGCGGACGGCGAGCGGTTCGAGGTCGTGGACGTGACCGACGTCGACGCGTTGACCGACGCCATCGCGGGTTCCGACCTGCTCGTGCACCTGGCGTCCTACCCGGGCGAGCGCACCTGGCGCGAGATCGTGGACGTCAACATCGAGTCGGCCCACGCCGTGCACGAGGCCGCGCACCGGGCCGGCGTCGGCCGCGTGCTCGCCGCGAGCTCGGTGCACGCCGTCGGCCTCGTGCCGAACGAGCGCGCCCGCGACGTGATCGTGCCCTCGCCGCGTCCCGACTCGTTCTACGGCGTCGGCAAGGTCGTGCTCGAGGCACTCGGCAGCCTCTACGCCGATCGTCACGGTACGACGGTCGTGTCGGCCCGCATCATGTCGGCCGAACCCGAGCCCTACGACGAACGCTCGCTCGGCACCTGGCTGTCCCCCGCCGACACCGCCCGACTCGTGGAGGCGGCGCTCACGACGAGCGAACGAGGTCACCACATCGTCTGGGGCGTCTCGCACAACACGCGCCGCGCCGTGTCGCTGGCGGCGGGCCACCGCATCGGGTTCTATCCGCAGGACGACGGCGAGACGTTCGCCGCGAACTTCCCCGACGCGTCGCCGAGCACGACGCCGCGGCCCGACGTCGTCGGCGGTGACTTCGCGGCCCGGCCGCTCGGCGAGCCCTGGGACCAGCCGTCGGAGGGCGGAGGCGCCGGTAGGGTGTCCCGATGACCGTCACCCACCACACGGCTCGCGTCGCCGACCTCGAACCGCTCACGCTCTACGCCATCCTCCGTCTGCGCGTCGACGTCTTCGTGGTCGAGCAGGAGGCCGCCTACGCCGAGCTCGACGGCCGCGACATCGAACCGGAGGCGCGTCTGCTCTGGTCGGAGGAGAACGGCGAGGTCCTCGCGACGGTCCGCGTCCTGGCCGACGGTGACGACCGACGCATCGGGCGCGTCACGACGGCGGCACACGCCCGCGGTCGAGGTCTCGCGGCTGCCCTGATGGATCGGGCCCTCGTCGAGTGCGGCGACCGCGTCGTGCGCCTCGACGCGCAGGCGCATCTCGAGAGCTGGTACGGCCGATTCGGCTTCACCACGTCGGGGCCGCTGTTCTACGAGGACGGCATCCCGCACCTTCCTATGGAACGCCCGGCAACCGCGGCCAGCGCCGCCGGGTGACCGTGTCGCGGCCCGCGGCTCGGCCCTACACTCGGGCCATGCCCCGCCGCGCCACCCCGCCACGAGAACGAATCCTCGCCGCCGCCCACACCGAGTTCGCCGCCCGCGGACTCGCCGGCGCCCGCATCGACTCCATCGCGCGCGAGGCCGAGGCCAGCAAGGAGCGCCTCTACGCGCACTTCGCGACGAAGCGCGATCTCTTCGACGCCGCCCTAGGCGAGAGTATCGATCGCTGGCTCAGCGCGATCCCGTTCGATGCACACGACCTCCCGGGTTGGGCATCGCGGCTCTACGAACACCTCGCGACGCACGCCGACGACGCCCGCCTGCTGCTCTGGGGCCAGATCGAGGGCGCCTCGCTGCCGAGCCCCGGCGTCGTCGACCACGACCAGCTGGAGGCACGCCGCGAGGCCGTCCGACAGGCTCAGGAGAGCGGCGAGGTCAACGCCCGGTGGGACGCCGACGAGCTGCTCACGATGCTGTTCGGGCTCGTGCTCGCCTGGTTCGTGACACCGGATGCCACGAACCTGCACGTCGGCCCCGACGAACGGCGACGCGATGTCGTCGAGCAGGCCGTCCGGCAGCTGGTCGCGACCGTCGAGGTGCCCGGGGCGTAGCGTGACGGCGTGACCACGACCGATCCCACGCCCGACCTGTCCCCCGAACTCCGCGAGCTGCTCGACAGCGTGCCCGATACGGGCGGCGTCACCGCCGAGACCGTCGTCTACGACGCCGACGTGCCCCTGGAGGGGTTCCTCGCGACGCCGACCCGCGCCTCCTCGTCGGAGGCCCTGCCCGCCGTGCTCGTGCTGCACGACTGGATGGGCGTCATCGACCACGTCAAGGTGCGCGCCCAGATGCTGGCACGGCTCGGCTATGTCGCGCTGGCGGGCGACATCTACGGGCAGGGCGTCCGCCCCACGCCCGAGACGGCTTCGGCCGAGGCGGGAAAGTACTACGGCGACGTCGAGCTGTTCCGCTCGCGGCTGACCGCCAACCTGGAGCGCCTGCGCGCCCAGCCCGGCGTCGACCCGGCCCGCATCGCCGTCATCGGCTACTGCTTCGGAGGCTCGGGGGCGCTCGAGCTCGCCCGCTCGGGCGCCGACGTGGCCGGCGTCGCGTCGTTCCACGGCGCGCTCGGCACGGGCGCACCCGCCGAGAAGGGAGCCATCTCGGCTCCCCTGCTCGTCATGACGGGCGCCGCCGATCCGATCGTCCCCGACGAGGCCGTCACCGCCTTCGAGGACGAGCTCCGTGCGGCGGACGCCCCCGACTGGCAGCTCGTGAGCTACAGCGACGCGATGCACGCGTTCGCCGTACCGGGGACGGACGCCCCCGAGCACGGTGCCCAGTTCAACGCCACGGCCAATCGTCGGTCGTGGGCGCAGATGACGGCGTTCTTCGACGAGGTGCTGGCCTAGGCGGAGGCCCCGACCCCTTCGGGCACGGGGGCGGTCAGACCGCGCAACGTGATCGCCGTGGCGATGGCCGCGTGGGCGGCCTCGGCGCCCTTGTCCTCCTTCGAGCCGGGCAGGCCGGCCCGGTCGAGGCCCTGCTGCTCGTCGTCGAGCGTCAGCACGCCGAAGCCGACCGGCTTGCCGGTGTCGAGCGCGACCCGGGTCAGCCCGGCGGTCGCCGCGTCGGAGACGAAGTCGAAGTGCGGGGTGCCCCCGCGGATGATGACACCCAGTGCCACGACCGCGTCGGCACCCGCGTCGAGCGCGGCCTTCGCGACGACCGGCAGCTCGAAGCTGCCCGGCACGCGCACGACGGTGGCCTCGGCCCCGAGTCGCTCGATCGTCGTCAGCGCCCCGGCCAGCAGGCCCTCGGCGATGGTCGTGTGCCAGGTGCCGGCGACCACGGTGACGCGGATGCCCGCCCCGTCGACGTCGAGCTCGGTGGGTGCGCCTTCTCCGCTCATGCGGTGACTCCTTCGGTGTTGGGGCTGGTGGTGGTCGTGGGGGCGGCGGCCGCGGCGTCGCGCGCGGTGAGCCAGTCGGCCAGGGCGGCGATGGTGATCACCGGGACCCCGTCGCGGCGGCCGAGCTCGACGAGACCCGGCAGCCGCATCATCTCACCGTCCTCGGCCACGATCTCGCTGATCGCGGCCACCGGCCGGAGGCCCGCCGCCAGCATCAGGTCGACGGCCGCCTCGGTGTGTCCGTTGCGCACCCGGACCCCGCCGGCTCGCGCCCGCAGCGGCAGGATGTGCCCGGGTCGGTGCAGGTCGTCGCGCACGGAACCCGGATCGGCCAGCACGCGCAGCGTGCGAGCACGGTCGGAGGCGCTGATCCCGGTGCTGACACCGGTCGCGGCATCGACGCTGACCGTGTAGGCCGTGCCCCGCACGTCCTCGTTCTGCGCCACCATCGGCGGCAGGTCGAGCCGGTCGGCGATCTCGGCCGTCATCGGCGCGCAGACGAAGCCGGACGACACCCGCACGAGCCAGGCGAGCCACTCCTGCGTCGCCAGCTCGGCGGACAGGATGACGTCACCCTCGTTCTCGCGCGACTCGTCGTCGGCCACGATCACCGGTCGACCTCGACGCAGGTGGTCGAGGGCGACCTCGATGGTGCTCAGGTCGAGGGCGATGTCGGTCATGCGTCCACCTGTGCCGTCGGACGGCCGCCCGCCAGCTCGTCGAGGCGCAGCATGCGGCGGACGTGACGGGCGATGACGTCCGTCTCGACGTTGACCCGGTCGCCGGCGACCCGCTGCCCGAGCGTCGTCGCGGTCAGCGTCTCGGGGATCAGCGACACCTCGAACCAGCCCTGCTCGGCCCCGGGCTCGCTGATCGCGCTGACGGTCAGGCTGACGCCGTCGAGCGTCACGGAGCCCTTGTCGACGAGCAGGGGTGCGAGGTCGTCCGACAGCGAGAACCGGACCCGCCGCCAGGCGTCGCCGTCCTCGACCTCGAGCACGGCGGCCGTGCCGTCGACGTGCCCCTGCACGATGTGGCCGCCGAGCCGGTCGCCGACCCGGGCCGCGCGCTCGAGATTGACGGGGGTGCCGACCATCGCGCCGCCGAGCGTGCTCATGTCGAGCGTCTGCTTCATCACGTCGGCCGTGAACGACGCGGTGTCGCGATCGACGACGGTCAGGCAGACACCGCTGACGGAGATCGAGTCACCGTGCTCGGCATCGGCCACGGCCAGAGGCGCGTGCACCGTGAGACGCAGGCTGTCGCCGTTGTCGTCGAGGCGGTCGACGCGTCCGAGCTCTTCGACGAGACCCGTGAACATCTAGGCCACCACCATCGACGAGCGAGGGGTCGGGTGCGCGGATCGCAGGGAGCGTGTCATGTCGTCTTCTCCGGTCGGGTGCTCCGGGGACGACGCGAGGTCGCGAGAAGCCCGAGCGTCCACGAACGGACGACACCGGGCCCGCGCTGCCTCCTATCCGGACTATGACCGTCGGTACCGGAGTTCCACCGGTTCAACCGACACGATCACCCCGATGGGGCTCTCACGCCGGGTCGCGGACTATGACCGCCGGTTCAGATTTTCACTGACCCCGGAGCGCGTTGCTCGACACGTACAGTAGCACCGCCCTCGTCGCCCCCACCGATCTCTCGGCGCACTCGAAGCGCGACGGCCCAGCGCACGGGCGTCGACCGGGCCCCAGCCGTCTGGCAGCGCTTCTCGATGAGCGAACGGGAGTTGCCCTTCGAACGCGTCGGCGTCTAGCCTCCTCCGAGGCAACGTCTCCTTTCTGATGCTGGTTGCGCCTGACAGCACACCCTCCGGATTGGACACGCATCGTGGACCGTTCTCTTTTCCCTGACCCGAGCCTCCGGCCTCCCGCCCTGGCCGACAGCGTCGAGGCCCGCTCGTGAGCGCGGATCGGCTGACGGAGCCGAGGACCTTCTCCGCGACGCTCATTGTGTTCCAACGTCCGGTGGAGCGAGCGACCCGGGCGATGCGTCGCAGCCGCCTGCTCATCGCCTGCGCCGCGATGCCCAACGCTCTTGCCTCGGATCGGCTCCGGGGCCGGTACCACGCCTTGAACTCGGCGACCTACCCGTCTCGACGTTCCTCGGCCCGCCACTGGCGGGCGTCCTCCTCGGCAGCGGGGTCCCGATCTCGTGGGTCGTCGTCATGACGTCAGGGCTCCTCGTCACGGCGGGTGGTGCCGCCCTCCTGGGACGACGTCTGCCGAGGGCGGTCGGGTTCAGCGCCTCCGCGTAGGCCGTCGGACGTCGGGCCCGTCCGCTCCGTCGTTCAGCCTCTCGCCGGTGCCGCCGCGCCGAGCTGCACTACCAGCTCCATGCAGCGGAGTCGAGCCGGCGAGAAGTCGTAGGGCATGCTGCGGATCGCGTCCGCCGCGCTCCTGATGCGGCGTTCGTCCCCCGGACTCGATTCGGGTACCGTGTCGGCGTCGTCGGACGGGTGCAGCTCGTCCCAGGTGTCGAAGAGGGCCTCATCCTCCTCCGTCTGACCCGACTCCTCGATGACGCGCATGAGGGCGGTCTCGAAAGCGTGGCGCTCGGCGGCCACCTGTGCCACGCGGGGGTCGTGGACGGCGACCGTGTCGTCGAGCGCCTTCTCAGCCGCATCGACACGATCGGACTCCGAGCGCAGCGCGGGATCACGGGCCAGGGCGAGGAACCGGCCCGCCTGGACGGCGGCGCCGAGGGGCCCGAAAATCCGTTCGGTGACCAGCAAGGCATCGAGGTCGTCCTGGCGCAACGACCCCTCCGGCGCGGCCTCGAGGCGGCTGGAGACGATGTCGTCGAGGAGCCCCAGCCGGCTCCCGAGGCTCCTCATGCGTCGGACCAGGGCCCGCTTCCGTCGCAGCTCGGCCTCCTGCGCGGCGAGCGCGTCCTCCAGCCGAGCGAGGACGTCGTCGACCTCGTCCGCGACGCCCGCCCCGACCGGTGCGATGTCGGCGAACGCCTCGCGGATGTCGTCGAGGGCGATCCCGGCATCGGCCACGCGTCTGATCCAGAGCAGCCGGATCATCTCGGGGTAGCCGTACCGTCGGCGGCCGTCACTGCCCCGCTCGCGCTCGGGCAGCAGGCCGACCTGATGGTAGTGACGGATCGCCCGGGGAGTGGTGCCGACGAACGCCGCGGCGTCGCCGATCAGGACCTCACGGGGCGGGGTTGGGAACGAGTGCATGGCGGACCTCTCGGAGCGGGACGGAACAAGACCTCCGTCGAGGAGACCACATGACGCTGCGACAGGAGCAAACCCGTCATCCCAGATCGGGACGGGATCTAGATCACTGGATGACGTGTTCCTGCATGTAGGACATGACCTCGGCCCGTGCGACTTGGCCGGCGAGTGTGCCATAGATCATGTCGAAGCCGTGCTGGGCTCCGCCGATCAGGACGAGTCGGTGCTCGACGCCTGCTTCCTCGAGCGCCGTGGCCAAGCGTTCACGTTGACTGGTCGGAACCATGCCGTCGTGGATTCCGTGAATCATCAGCGTCGGCGGTGACGATGGCGAGACGTGGGTGAGAGGCGACAGGTCGGCGTATCTCGCCGGTCCTGTGGCGACGCGACCGGCGCGATCCGACGCTGGGCAGGGGTGTCACAGCAGCTGCACCAGCGCGATGGTGAACAGCACGAAGGCGAGGCCGGCGGCACTCGAGCGGACGACGTCGATGCGTTCCCAGCGCCGCACGACGTGCTTCCAGTCAGCCGGCGGATCGGCCGCATCCCAGTCGTTGACGCCGATGTTGATCGGGACGGTCCCGACGAACGACGCCAGCGCGAACACCACCAGCGCCGCCATCGCGGCGATCCGCCAGCCCAGCCCGTCATCCGCGCCCGCGATGACGACGACGGCAACGGAGGCCAGGACGGCAGGGACCATCACGATCGGCACGACGACCTTGAGCGACTTCACCAACGCGATGCGCGTGCGGACGTGAGCATCGTCGGGCAGCCGCCGCAGGGCAGGCTGGATGCCCCAGCGGACGATCAACTCCTCGCCGGCGAGCAGTCCCACGAGCACCAACTGGACGACGAGCAGGACGGTCATCGCGCAGCCCCGATCTCGGCGATCAAGGCCCGCGCCGCCCGCCGGGCCGCGGCGACGATCTCGGCGTCGGCGGCGTCGGTCTGCGCAGCCGCCTGCACGGCAGCATTGATGCTGAGGATTGCCATCCGCAGCAGCACGACGTCGCCGTCCGCTCTCTCGGGCAGCAACCCGGCGAGCTCGTCGACGAGGTCGTTCAAGGGTGCACCGACGCGGTCGCCGGTCGAATCGGCGAGCCCGCGCAACACGAGGGGGTTCGCCGTCATGAAGCGGATCGCGGCCAGCTTCTCACTCGAGAACGAGTCCACCCATCGCAGCACGGCCTCCTCGAGCAGGCGCGGGCTCCGCGGCTGCTCGCCGAGCCACACGAGCAGGTCTGCCGCCTCGGTGCCCCGCTCGTCGAAGAGCGATTGCAGGATCGCCTCCTTGCTGGCGAAGTAGTAGTACAGCGATGCCTTGTTGATACCGAGCTCGTCCGCGATCTCGCGTAACGAGGTCGCCTCGTACCCCTGCCGGGTGAACAGCTCCAGCGCCACCTTCTGGGCGCGCCGCCGCGTCTCGGCCCCGCGCGGCCGAGACGACGCGTCGGGAGAAATCTGAGAAGTCATGATCGTAGCCTACCTAACGGTAGGTAGATGCGTCGACCTCGTTCGGTGCGATCAGGCCTTGGCACGCGCGGCGTGGGAGCGTGCCTTCATCCGGTTGCCGCAGGTCACCAGGGGACGACACCGCCGTCGTCGAAGAGCCCACCGCGGGGACCGTCATCGGGCAGGGTCGCCAGCTGGACGACGATCGCGGCCCCCTGCTCCGGGGTGCGGTCACCGGCGAACCCGTTGAAGTCGGTGGCGACGAGTCCGGGGCAGGCCGCGTTGACGATCACCGGGGTGTCGGCGAGAGCGCGTGCGTACTGCACGGTGATGCCGTTCAGGAAGGTCTTCGACGACGAGTAGGCCGCCATCACCGGGCCGGGCTGCCGACCGAGCGACCCCATGCTGCTCGACGTGTTGACGATGCGGGGAGCACTCGACCGTCGCAGCAGCGGGAGCATCGCGTTCGTGACCCGCACGACGCCGTACACGTTCGTGTCCACCACGCGCCTCAGCTCGTCGAGGTCCATCGTCGTCGGGTCCTGCTCCCACGTCACGGGGTCGAACGCCCCCGAGATCCCGGCGTTGTTCACCAGGACGTCGAGCGTGCCGAAGCGGTCGTCCAGCTCGGTCGCCGCGTCCGCGACGCTCGCGTCGTCGGTGACGTCGAGCCGCACGGCCGACGCGTCGATGCTCTGCGCAGCGAGCCGTTCCACGGCCTCCGCGCCGGCCGCCTCGGAACGCGCGCCGACGACGACGCGCAGGCCGCGCCTCCCGAGTCCCTGTGCGATGGCGAATCCGATTCCCTTGTTGGCCCCGGTGACCAGGGCGGTGGTTGCTGATGTCATGCTCCGATCCTCGGTCCGCGCCGACGTCCACGTCCAAGACCGATCGGGTGCAGGTCGATACCCGGCGGGTATCGCAGGGACGTAGGCTCGTCGGCGTGGATGACCTCGAGACCCGCGAACTCCGCTACTTCGTGACCGTCGCCGAAGAGGGGAACGTCGGTCGCGCCGCCGCCCGGCTCGGCATGACCCAGCCGCCGCTGTCGCGCGCGATCCGCCAGCTGGAACTCCGCATCGGCGCGCCGCTCTTCGACCGCACCCCACGGGGTGTGCAGCTCACCCCCGCAGGCACGGTCCTGCTCGCCGAAGCAGGGCCGGCCCTGGCAGCGATGGCGGCCGCCGGCCGACGGGCCCGCCGCGCGGGCAGTCCCGAGCGGCGCCTCGTGCTCGCCGTGAAGGCCGGCGCCGACCACGAACTCCTGCAGGCGCTGCTCGACGTGCACGGGGCCGACCCGCAGGGGCTGCCGATCGACGTGCAGTTCGGCGAGGTGCACGAGCAGGCGGCGTTCCTGCGCGACGGCAGGGCCGACGTCGCCCTCATGCACCGCACGTACGACGACCTCACCGAGTTCGACACCGAGGACCTGCGGAGCGAGCAGCAGGTGGCGATCGTGCCCCGGTCGCATCGCCTCGCCTCCCGCACGTCGCTCTCGGTGGCGGACCTGCGCGACGTGCCCGACCTGCCCGCGGCACGGTGGCCCCGCGTCGACGGCAGCTACCCGGACGGCCCCGGGCCGGAGGTGCACACACAGGCACAACTGGCCCAGCTCGTCGCCCTCGGCCGGACCGTGATCGTCATCCCCCGCTCGAGCCGCACGCTGCAGTGGCCGGAGCATGTCGCCGTACCGGTGCTCGACGCCCCTCTCGCCACGACGGTGGTCGCCTGGCCGGCCGCGTCGACGTCACCGGACGTCGCCCGCGTCGTGCGGAACGCGGTGCGGGCGGCCGCACTCGTGACCGCGGACGCCGCACACATCGCCTAGCCGCCGGCGCGGGGCCCCGCCAGCGTGGCGGTCACTCGACGCGCACCCCGAGGTGGTCGGCGAACGCGTGCGCCATCAGCGACAGCTGCAGGTCGTCGATCGTGGCACCGCGCAACCCCTCGACACCGTCGATGCGCGCGATGTCGGTGGTGCGCAGATCGACGTCGGACAAGGAGGCGCGGGTCACGTCGAGCACTCCGACCCGGCAGTCCACGAGGGCGACCCGACGAGCCCGCACCCCGCCCAGATCGAGCTCGCCGATGCTGCACCCCTCGATCTGCAGGTCGACGAGCTCGGCGCCGCGGAAGTTGAGGAAGTCGATCTTGCCGCCCACGAGCCGGACCGACTGCACGCTCGCGTCGAACAGCTCGGCCGAGCCCCATCGTGGACGTCCGATACGCACGTCGCGCCAGGTCGTCCGCGGCGCCGACAGTTCGGGCGCGAACGAGTCGGACAGCACGGACTCGACGAACCGCGCGCCGCGCAGCTTGGCACCGCCCAACCGGACCGCCTCGAAGACGCACTCGGAGAACGTCGCCCCCTCGAGGTCGCGGTCGGTCAGATCGGCATCGGCGTAGCGCTCGAGCTCGCGGTGCTCACGGGCCGTCAGCAGATCCGTGCCCATGTCGACGAGACCATCGGGATCGACGACGTCGAGCCGGGGCGCCGCCGTGCCCTTGGTCGAGGGGCCGGGGCGGGAGTCGGGCGTGGATCGACGTGACGGCATGGGATCACGCTAACCCGCGCCTCCGACAGTCGTGGCCTCGCGCGCTCGCAGGGCGCGCGGCGGTACGGTCGGAGCGTGAGTCTCCCTGCGCTGTTCCTGCTCCGTCACGACGCCACGGCTCCGGCCGAGCCCGATGGCACCACCCGATCGCATGTCGCGTCGGTCGAGCAGGCCGACCCTTCCGACCCACAGGTCTCCGTCGCCGATCTCGCCGCGACGCGGGGTGACGGCATCTTCGAGAGCATCGGCGTGTTCGGCGGGCGCGCGCAGGCGGTGGACGCCCATGTCGCGCGGCTCGCCCGATCCGCGGCACTGCTCGACCTGCCCGTGCCCGACGAGGCGGCCTGGCGCGACGCCATCGACCAGGCGGTCGCGGCCGGGGCCGACGACGAGGCCTTCCTGATCAAGCTCGTCCTGACCCGGGGCGACGAGGGCGGAGACCGCCCCACGGCCTGGGCGCACGCCTTCGTCATGCCCGACCACACGGCAGAGCAGACGGCCGGCATCCGCGCCGTGACGCTCGACCGCGGCTACCGCAGCGACGTGGCCGAGACCTCGCCGTGGCTGCTGCAGGGCGCGAAGACGCTCTCGTACGCCGTCAACCTGGCGGCCCTCCGCGAGGCCCGTCGCCGCGGCGCCGACGACGTCGTGTTCGTCAGTTCGGACGCCGTCGTACTCGAAGGGCCGAACTCGACCGTGGTCGCCCGCCTCGGCTCGACGCTGGTGACGACTCCCCCATCGCTCGGCGTCCTCGAGGGGACGACGCAGGCATCCCTGTTCGAGCACGCGATCGCGGTCGGTCTCAGCACCGAGTACCGCGCGATGACCGTGGACGAGATCCGGGCGGCCGACGCCCTGTGGCTGCTCTCGAGCGGGCGCCTGCTGGCCCCCGTCGTCGAGCTGGACGGCCGTGCGGTCTCGACCGACCCCGAGTTCACGGCCGACGCGGTCGCGTTCCTCCGGGCACGTCACCGCTGATACCGGCGCGTGGCCGCTGATACGGGCGCGTCGCCGCTGAGTCGCGGCCGACGCCCCGTCAGCACTCGATGACGTTGACGGCGAGCCCGGCGCGCGAGGTCTCCTTGTAGCTGTCCTTCATGTCGCGCCCCGTCTGCCGCATCGTCTCGATGACCGTGTCGAGGCTGACGACGTGACTGCCGTCCCCGCCGAGCGCCATGCGTGCCGCGGCGACGGCCGTGCCCGCCGCGATCGCGTTGCGCTCGATGCAGGGCACCTGCACGAAGCCGCCCACCGGGTCGCAGGTGAGACCGAGGTGATGCTCCATCGCGATCTCGGCGGCGTTCTCGACCTGTCGCGGCGTGCCGCCCAGCACGGCGGCGAGCGCGCCGGCCGCCATCGACGACGCCGAGCCGACCTCGCCCTGGCAGCCCGCCTCGGCACCCGAGATCGAGGCGTTGCGCTTGTAGAGGGAACCGATGGCCGCGGCCGTCAACAGATACTCGCGAGCCAAGGAGGCGCGGGTCACGCCATGGAAGCGCATCGCGTAATAGCCGACGGCCGGGATGATCCCCGCGGCGCCGTTCGTGGGCGCCGTCACGACGCGGCCGCCGCCCGCGTTCTCCTCGTTGACCGCCATGGCGTAGGCCTGCAGCCACTGCGCGGGCAGGTCGGACGAGAGCAGGGAGGACGGTGCCGGGGTCGCGGCGGCAGCCGGGGACGCAGGCCCGCCGACGGTCGACGGGACCGACGCGGGGGACGCGACCTGCGCCTCCTCGAGGGTTCGCAGTCGGTCGGCGGTCGCGCGGGCGCGACGACGGACCTTCATCCAGCCGGGCAGCACGCCCTCGGTCGAGAGACCGACGTCGACGCAGTCCTCCATGGCGAGCCAGCGGGCGTCGAGCCCCGCGGCCACCGTGTCGGCTCCGTGCAGCGCGACCTCGTTCTGCCAGGCGAGCTGCGCGATGGTGAGACCGTTCTCGTCGCAGAGGCGCAGCAGGTCGTCGGCGTCGACGAACGCGAGCGGGGCCTCGCTGGCGGGGACGGCGTGCTCGTCGTCGCCGTCGCGGACGACGAAGCCGCCGCCGATCGAGAAGTAGACCTCGCGCGAGAGGGACTCGCCGGCCGCGTCGAACGCCTCGACGCTCATGGCGTTCGGGTGCCGGGGCATGCGGGTGAGCGGCGCCATGCGCAGGTCGCCGGGCGAGAACGCGATCTGGCGCGTGCCGAGCAGGCGGATGCCGCCGCCCTGCTCCACGGCCTCCGTCATGCGCGAGACGACGAGCGGGTCGCACGTCTCGGGCTCCATGCCGGCGAGACCCGCCAGGACAGCGGACGGCGTGCCGTGCCCGAGCCCGGTCGCGGCGAGCGAGCCGTAGAGCACCGCCTCGACGCGGACGACGTCGTCGAGTCGACCGGAGTGCAGCACCGCCTCGACGAACGACAGGGCGGCCCGCATGGGCCCGACGGTGTGCGAGCTGGACGGCCCGATGCCGATGGAGAACAGGTCGAGAGCGGAGACGTAGTCGGTCATCCGCTCACCTCCCTCGCTCGTGGGGACGACCCCGCGAGTCTACGCGCGCGGCGTGTCCGTCTCGGCTCGACGGCCCGCGACCGACTCGGCATGGCGGGCCAGGGCGGGGGCCATCGCCCCGAGGAACCTCTGCACCGTCTCGAGTTCGGCCCGGTCGAAGTCGTCCATCACCCGGTCGGCGAGCGCACCGAGCGGCCCGAAGAACTCCCCCGCGACGACCCGCGCCTTGTCGGCGCGGCGCACGAGCACCCGGCGCCGGTCGTGCTCGTCGCGGTCACGGGTCACGTGGCCGACCTTGACGAGGCGGTCGATGACGCCGGTGGCGGCTCCCGACGTGACGCCGAGCGCGTCGCCGAGACCTCCCGCGGTGAGCGGGTCGCCCCGCAGCTCGGCCTGCATGACGTGCAGCAGCGCCTCGAGGTCGATCTGGCCCAGGCCGTGCCGGGTCGCGAACGCCTGTGCGACGCGCTGGGACTCGGTGCTGAGCCGCTGCATCTGCACGATGATGTCGGCTTCGAGCGCTCCGCGGGCGGCAGCCGGGGGCGCGGCGATCGGGGTGGGGTCGACGTGGTCGGGCATGGGACCTCCTGCTCTCGATTCTCGCGCGGTTCTCGATCGGCGCGGACAGACATCGCGATCTCCATTAGTCTTAGCTACTAAGACTTCAAGATCGTGAGATAAAAGTATGCGCGCACTCGCCCGAATCGTCAGCGGTCACCGCACCGCGTGGGCCGTCCTGGCCGGCGCCCTCGTCCTCACCGGCCTCCTCTTCGCCCTGCTGCCCGGGGCGAAGAGCGAGTCGTCGCCGCCGTCGGGGCTGCCCGACTCCAGTCAGGCGGCGCAGGTGACGAACGAGCTCGCGTCGTTCCCGTCGGCGGGGTCGACCGTCGCGATTGTCGTGTGGAGCGCCGGCAGCGACCGCCTCGACGACGCGGACGTCGCGGCCATCGAGACCCGCGCCTCCTCGTTGGCGAAGCTGTCGTCGACACCGCAGGCCGTCCGGCCGCAGGTGAGCGACGACGGCACGGCCGTGCTCGTGGCCGTGCCGCTCGATGCCGCCCAGGTCGGCGACGACGTCTCGACGGTCGCGTCGATGCTGCGCACCGCGGCGTCGACCGATCTGCCGGTCGGGGTCACGGCCTCGCTGACCGGGCCGGTCGGGTTCCAGGACGACGTCTCGAACGCGTTCGCCGGCGCCGACTTCCGTCTGCTGCTCGTCACGGTGATCGTCGTGGCCGTCTTGCTCATCGTCACCTACCGGAGCCCGGTGCTGTGGATCGTCCCGCTCGCCGTCGTCGGCGCCGCCGACGCCCTGGCCGGTCGTGTCGTCGGAGCCCTCGCCGGGCCGCTCGGCATCGACGTCGACGCCTCGATCTCGGGCATCCTCTCCGTGCTCGTCTTCGGCGCGGGCACGAACTACGCGCTGCTGCTCGTCGCGCGCTACCGAGAGGAGCTCACGCGACAGCCCGATCGGCACCGCGCCATGCGGACGGCGGTCACGAGCGCCGGCCCCGCGATCGCGGCGAGCGGCGGGACGGTCGCCCTCAGCCTGATCACCCTGTTGCTGGCGTCACTCTCGGGCAACCGCGCGCTCGGCTTCGCCTGCGCCATCGGCGTCGTCGTCGCGATCCTGTTCGCCCTGATCGCCCTGCCCGCCGCGCTCGTCGTGTGCGGCCGCGGGCTGTTCTGGCCGTTCGTACCGCGGTTCGAGACCGCGACTTCGGCCTCCGCCGGCACCGCAGGAGGCGCGGGTCGGCGAGGCCGCGCTCGTCACGGGTTCTGGGAGGGCCTGGGTCGACGGGTCGCACGCCGTCCGGTCGTCGTGATCGGCGCCTCCGTCGTGGGACTCGCCGTGCTGTGCCTCGGACTCGGCGGCTACGCCGTCGGGCTGTCGCAGACCGCCCAGCTGCTCGGTTCGCCCGAGTCGGTGACGGGTCAGCAGATCATCGACCGCTCGTTCTCGGCCGGACTCACGAGCAGCACGACCGTGCTGGCCCCCGACGCCGAGGCGGATGCGGCGATCACCCTCGCGACAGACACGACGGGCGTCTCGACGGCCGCGGCCTCCGAGACGGCGCGCGGTCTGACGCGGATCGACGTCCAGCTGAGCGCGGAGCCCGAGAGTGACGCCGCCTTCGCGACGATCGAGCGCCTCCGCACCGCCTACGCCGACGCCGACGGGCCCCTCTCGACGACGATCGTCGGCGGCAGCGACGCGACCGCCCTCGATCAGAAGGACGCGGCCCAGCACGACCTCGACCTGATCGCGCCGATCATCCTCGCCATCGTGTTCGCGATCCTCGCCGTGCTGCTGCGCTCGCTGGTCGCCCCGGTGCTGTTGATCGCGTCGGTCATGGCCACGTTCGCCGCGAGCCTGGGGACGTCGACCTGGATCTTCCAGCACGCGCTGGGCTTCCCGGCCCTGGACACGAGCGTCACGCTGTACGCGTTCCTGTTCTTGGTGGCGCTCGGCGTCGACTACAACATCTTCTTGACCACGAGGGCCCGCGAGGAGTCCCTGACCCACGGCACGCGGGAGGGCATGATCAGGGCGCTGTCGTCGACGGGTGCCGTCGTCACCAGCGCCGGCATCGTGCTCGCCGCGGTCTTCGCGGTGCTCGGCGTGCTGCCCGTGGTCGCGTTGACCCAGGTCGGCGTGATCGTCTGCATCGGCGTGCTGCTCGACACGCTGGTCGTCCGAACGGTGCTCGTCCCGGCGATCGTCTTCACGGTCGGCGACCGGTTCTGGTGGCCGGGGCGGCGGGGCTCCGTCGCGCCGGGATCGGGGTCGGTTTCGGCTTCGGGGTCGGTTTCGGGATCGGGCGGCGCCTAGCCGCAGGCGCCCCAGAGCCCGACGCGTTGCGCCTCCGCCGTCTTCTCCGCCTGCACGAACGCGTCGCGGTACCGGTACGCGGCGTCGTAGGTGTCCTCGCGGCCGAACCCGCCCGCGATCAGCTGTTCGTTGAGCAGCGACCCGTCGTCGACCCAGACGTAGCGCAGGAGCCGGTCGTAGCGGTCGCGGTCACCCTGGGTGGAGTCGCTCTCGAGCCACACCGTCGACCCCGCCGCCGCGTGAGCCGTGGTGAACGCGCTCGCCTCGGGCCCGAAGCAGTCGACGGGCGCGTTCGGCTTGACGGTCTCGGGAGTGTCGACCCCGATCAGCCGGAGCCGCTCGCGGGCACCGCCGTCGAGGACCACGATCACCGTGTCACCGTCGACCACCCGGTCGACCGTCGCGGCCACGGCCTCGGCGGGCACCCCGGTGGGGATGGCGACGGGGGTGGGCGAGCCACCCGGGGAGAGGCGGTCGAACACCTGAGGGAACGCGATCGCGACCACCGCGAGGGCGAGGACCCCGAGCAGGCCGAGGACGGTCGAGCGGGTCGACCGGCGTCGCCGTCGACGACGGGCCGTCACGGGAGGACGGGCAGGGTGATGACGTGGTCGGGCATGCGGCAAGGCTAGAGGGAGCCGCCGACACGACGGCTAACTGCCAAAGCACCGCGTTCTCCCCACGGATGGTCGTGCGCCGCGTACGCTTCGGCGCACAGGGCCACCCCGGCCCATGACGGAGGCACGATCATGGCAGAGAAGTCATCCCACAAGGGCAGTGCGAAACCCGCGGTGCGCTCGCTGAAGGAGAAGCGCGCCGACAAGAAGGCAAAGCACGACGCCACCTCGCACGCCGAGGACATCGTCTCGAACGTCAAGAAGCGCTAGCGCTCCTCGACCAGGCATCATCTCGTCGCCCCGGGCACCACGCCCGGGGCGATTGCCGTCTGCGGAGGCATCGCGGAGGTATCGCGGCCGTGGACCACGGCTTACCCCCCTCCCGGGTGGCAGACGGATCGGTTCTGAAATAACCTCGGGTCACCGTCTCGAGAGGATCAGCATGACGACGAGCCCGAACCCCGCCCCGAGCGCCCGGAGGCGACGCGCCCTGCGAGCGCTGATCGGCGCCGCGACCGTGACGGTCGTGGCCGGCGCGCTGGCCATCGGAGGCGCGGGTGCCGAATCCGCGAGCGCCGCCCAGGGAGGCGGCTGGGGCAGCTTCACCCTCACCGGATCGGGCGGGGCGTACACGGGGACGATGACGCTGCCCGGCGGATTCCCGCAGGCCACGTTCACATCGTCGGCGAGCGGGGCGACCATGCCGGCAGGTGGTTCTACCTGGCAGGCCGCGACCACACCCCCCGGCGCCCAGTACGGGTCGAGCCGCACCAGTCCGTACCTGAACCTCCGACCCGCCGCCAACACGCCCACTCCGGCGGGAGCATCCGTCACGACGTACACGTTCGCCGCGCCCACGCCGACGGCCGGGTGGTCGTTCGTGCTGGGCGACATCGACGCCGACCAGGCCACGGTGTCGGCGACGGACGCGACCGGCGCGGCCGTGCCTCCTTCTGTTCTGGGGTTCCAGGGTGTCTACAACTACTGCCACCAGACCGGCGGGCCGTCGTGCGACGCCGACGACCTGAACGACGTGCCGACGTACGACGCCGCGACGGGCACGCTCGTCGGCAACGGCACGGCGAGCGACACCGACGGCGCCACGGGGTGGTTCAGCCCGACGGTCGCGCTGTCGACCCTGACGATCACGTATCAGCAGCGCTCCGGGTTCCCCGTGTACCAGACCTGGTTCGGCACGACGACGTTCGCCGCGTCGGGGTCGGCCACCCTCGACGGCGCGGGCTTCGCGGGCGCGACCGTCACCGTGACGGACCCCTCCGGGCGCGCGGTGGCGACCACCACGACGGACGGCTCCGGTGCGTACTCGGTGCCGGCGCTGACCGCGGCCCCCGGGTACCGCGTCACGGTGACGCCCCCGGCGGGCAGTCCCGACCCGACACCGCTCGCCTTCGATCTGACGGCCGGGGACGCCACGCGACTCGACTTCGCGTTCACGAGCGCGGTCGTCCCGCCGACCCCGGTCGACGTCATCGGTCAGGTCGTCACACCGGAGGGCACTCCCGTCGCCGACACCACCGTGAGCGTCCTGCCCGCCGAGGGCGCGGGTGACACGCCGATCGCGACGACGGTCACCGATGGGACGGGCGCGTTCGTGCTCCCCGACCTCGAACCCGAGACCGACTACCGCCTCGTGATCGACGGCGACACGACCGGACCGCGACCGATCACGACGGGCACCGACACCACCGATGTCGGGGCGCTCGTGCTCGTCCCGGCGCCCGTGACACCGCCCGTCGACCCGCCGGTGACGCCACCGGTCGGGCCGCCGGTGACTCCGCCGACCACCGCCCCCGTGGTCCCCGCGGGACAGGTACCGGTCGCGTCCGCCGGACGGCTCGCCTACACGGGCAGCGAGCCGGTCGTCCCGCTCGGTGTCGGCGCCGCCCTCGTGCTGGTCGGCCTGGTGGCCGTCGGCGGTGGGCTGATCGCCCGACGTCGACGCTGACCCGGGTCGCCGCCCTGGGGTAGAAGCCCCGGGGTCGACGCCCCGGGGCGAGTGCCCGCTGAGTGCTTCCGGTCAGGGCCTCGTGATGCCCGCCTGGATGTCCTCGACGGTCATCTCGGTGGGACCGTCGGTGGCCGCCTGCGGGTCCATCCACAGGGCGTCCCAGCGGTGGCCGTCGGGGTCCTCGAAGCTGCGGGAGTACATGAAGCCGTGGTCCTGCGTGTCGGCCTCCGTGCCTCCCGCGGCGAGCGCCTTGCCGGCGATCTCGTCGACCTCGGCCCGGCTGTCGTGCGTGATGCTGAGCTGGACCTCGTTGCCGACCTTGGCGTCGACGAGCTCCTTGTCGGTGAAGGTCGCGAAGAAGTCCTTCCGCAGGAGCATCGCGAAGATCGTATCGCTGACGGCGACGCAGATCGCCTTGTCGTCACTGAAGGTCTCGTTGATCTCGAAGCCGAGCGCGGTGTAGAACGACCGCGACACGGACAGATCCTCGACGGCCATGCTGACGAAGATGGACTTGGGCATTGCGTCACCGCGCCTTTCCTCTGCCGGCGGCGGACGCCGTCGATCCTCCGGTCAGCATGACGAGGAGGTGCGCGGGCGTCAAGATCCTCGGCAGGCGGGCCGACGGGCTCTGGGCTGACCCGCTCCGGGCTGA
This sequence comes from Frigoribacterium sp. 2-23, assembly GCF_049601585.1. Taxonomy (GTDB): domain Bacteria; phylum Actinomycetota; class Actinomycetes; order Actinomycetales; family Microbacteriaceae; genus Frigoribacterium. The sequence continues at coordinate 2,501,722 of NZ_CP187126.1, forward strand.
CCCGCTCTGGGCTGGCACCCTGCCCACGGGTGTTTCCTGTGTGCGGGCGCCGCGCCTCCGGAGCGCTGCCCGAACCCAGAAGGAGCACTCATGAAGCACACCGCACTCGGCCGCGTCGACGGCGGCCTCGACGTCGGACGCATCGGCCTCGGCCTGATGGGCATGTCGGCGTTCTACACGGGCAGCGGCACGGACGACGCCGAGTCGATCCGGGTGATCAACCGCGCGCTCGAGAAGGGCGTGACCCTGCTCGACACCGCCGACATGTACGGGCCGTTCACGAACGAGCAGCTGCTCGGCCGGGCGCTCAAGGGCACCCGCCGCGACGACGTGGTCGTCGCCACCAAGTTCGGCAACGCCACGAGCGAGCAGAAGCGCGCCGAGCGTGGCGTCGACGGACGGCCCGAGTACGTGCGCGAGTCCATCGACGGATCGTTGACCCGACTGGGCCTCGACCACGTCGACCTGTACTACCAGCACCGCGTCGACCCGCGAGTGCCCATCGAGGACACGGTGGGCGCCATGGGCGAGCTCGTCACCGCCGGCAAGGTCCGGCACCTCGGACTGTCGGAGGCGTCTCCCGAGACGATCCGGCGAGCGCACGCGACCTTCCCGATCACGGCCCTGCAGACCGAGTGGTCGCTGTGGAGTCGCGACGCCGAGGCCGAGATCCTGCCGACCGTCCGCGAGCTGGGCATCGGCTTCGTGCCGTACTCGCCGCTCGGCCGCGGATTCTTGACGGGCACCCTGCGCTCGGTCGACGAGCTCGACCCCGACGACTTCCGTCGTTTCAACCCGCGCTTCTCGGGCGACAACCTCGAGGCCAACGTGCGCATCGTCGAGCAGGTCGACGAGGTCGCCCGTCAGGTGGGCGCCAAGCCCGGCCAGGTGGCGCTCGCCTGGCTGCTCGCGAAGGGCGAGGGCATCGTGCCGATCCCGGGCACGAAGCGTCAGACGTATCTCGACGAGAACGTCGCCGCGGACGACATCGTCCTGAGCGACGAGCAGGTCGCGCAGCTCGACGACGTGGCGGCGCCGCGCGGCGACCGGTACGCCGACATGTCGACCGTCGACCGCTGAGCCCGGGCGGGCGGCGGAGCCGAGGAGGCGCGGGTACGGTCGTCGACATGGCGGACGACACCACGGGAGATGTCATCAGGAGGCGCGCGATCGTGCACGGGCGCGTGCAGGGAGTGGGCTTCCGCTTCTCGACGGAGGGCGAGGCCGACCGGCTCGGAGCGGCCGGGTTCGTCCGCAACCGTGCGGACGGGACCGTCGAGGTCGAGGTGGAGGGCGCTCCGTCGGTCGTGGACGAGATGCTGGCGTGGCTCCGCGAGGGGCCGCTCGGCGCGGAGGTGACGTCCGTCGAGATCTCGGACGAGCCTCCGGTCGGCGAGGCCGAGTTCCGCACCGTGCACTGACCCGACACTTTTCTCGGGTGCGGTGCTCACATCCGCACCTCGGCGTGCGTCTACCGGGTAGATAGCATCAGCTGGGGTGAGGAGTCGACCGTGATCGAAACACAGGGTGCCGAGGGCTCGGCCGTGCGGGCCGCACGCGTGAAGGCGGCCGAGCCGTCTCCCGGGCACGACGACACGGTGCATCGCGTGATCGAGACTCCCGTCGGTCCGCTCACCCTCGTGGCGCGGGCCGGGGGCCTCACGGCCGTCTACTACGACCAGCACAAACGGCTGCCCGACCGCGCGACGTTCGGGCCGGTCTCCACCGAGGGCATCGGCGTCGTGTCGTTCGACGAGGTCGAACGACAACTCGGCGAGTACTTCGCGGGCGAGCGTCGCTCGTTCTCGGTGCCCCTGGCACCGCGCGGCAACGACTTCGCCCGCCGCGTCTGGGGTCTGCTGGCCGCCATCCCGTACGGAGAGACGCGCTCGTACGGTGCCGTCGCGACCGAGCTCGGGGACATCGGCCTCGCGCGGGCGGTCGGCACCGCCACCGGGGCGAACCCGATCAGCATCATCGTGCCCTGCCACCGCCTCGTCGGCTCGACCGGGGCCCTGACCGGCTACGCCGGTGGGCTCGATCGCAAGCGACTCCTGCTCGCCCTCGAGGGGTCGTCCGCCGTCGATCCGTCTCGCCTGTTCTGATCCGCTCTCCATGGAGCCCTTCGAACGCCTCGTCGAGCGACACGGCGACCTGGTCTGGCGGGTCTGCCGAGCCGTGCTCGACCCGGTCCACGCCGACGACGCGTGGTCGGAGACCTTCCTCGCCGCCCTGCGCGCGTACGAGTCGCTGCCGGCCGGCTCCGACACGAAGGCCTGGCTCGTCGTCATCGCCCATCGCAAGGCCCTCGACATCCACCGCGCACGGGCCCGTCTGCCGACGCCGACCGAGCTGCTGCCCGATCGACCGGGGGTGCACGACACCCGCTCGGTGGTCGCGATCGACGACCAGGTGGCCCGCCACGAGCTGCTCATGACGGCACTGGCCCGTCTCCCGCTCGGGCAGAGACAGGCCGTCGTCTATCACCACCTCGTCGGGCTGCCCCATCGCGAGGTGGCCGACCTGGTCGGAATCAGCCACGACGCCGCCCGCCGAGCCGCCTCGGACGGGATGGCGGCGCTCCGCCGCCTCGTGGTCGACTCCGGCACCGGGGCCGCCCCTCCGCGGCGTCGGCCCCCTCCTCCGAGATCCACCCGACACGATGCTCCGCAAGGACGATCATGACAGACATCCCGTCACCCGACCAGGCCCCCTCGGCGTTCGTCCGCGAACTGACCGAGGTGGTGCGTCCGACGCCCCGCCGTCTCAGCATGCTCGCTCGCGATCTCACGGTCAGCGCCGACGAGGAGGGGCTGATCGCCATCGCGTACACCACCGTCGACACGCCCGTCGGGTCGCTGCTGCTCTGCGCCACGACGACGGGCCTGCTGCGCGTGGCCTTCGACGTCGAAGGGCATCGTGAGGTGCTCGACCGTCTGGCCGACGCGGTCAGCCCCCTGATCCTCCGCAACCCGAAGCGCCTCGACCCCGTCATGCGCGAACTGGACGACTACTTCGCCGGACGACGCCGGTCGTTCGACGTGCCCCTCGATCGCCGCCTCTCGAAAGGATTCCAGCGAACCGTGCTCGAACACCTCCCCGACATCCCCTACGGAGCGACGGCGACCTACGCCTCCGTCGCCGCGGCCTCGGGCAGCCCCCGGGCGGTCCGTGCCGTCGGCACCGCCTGTGCCACCAACCCGTTGCCGGTCGTCGTCCCGTGCCATCGCGTCGTCCGGAGCGACGGCACCGATGGCCGGTACCGCGGCGGCGAAGCCGCGAAACGCGTCCTGCTCGATCTCGAGGCCACGGCATGAGCGGGGTCGTGCTGGGCGACGACGGGCTGAAACGGCCCGTCTGGGCCTCCGTCGACCCGCTGCTGCGTGACTACTACGACACCGAGTGGGGCATGCCCGTCCGCGACGAGCAGGGCCTCTTCGAGCGGCTCAGCCTCGAGGCGTTCCAGTCAGGGCTGTCGTGGGCGACCATCCTGCGCAAGCGTCCCGCCTTCCGGGCCGCGTTCGACGACTTCGACCCCGAGCTCGTCGCCCGCTACGACGACACCGATCGAGCACGGCTCCTGGCCGACGCCGGCATCGTCCGCAACCGCCTCAAGATCGACGCGACGATCACGAACGCGCAGGCCACGCTGGCGCTGCGCGACGACGGCGGTCTCGTCGACCTGATCTGGTCGTTCCGCCCCACCGAGACACCGATGCCGGTCACCTATGCGGACGTCCCGACGACCTCGCCCGAGTCGGCGGCGCTGTCGAAGGAGCTCAAGCGACGTGGCTTCGCGTTCGTGGGCCCCACGACCATGCACGCGCTGATGGAGGCGGTCGGCATCGTCGACACGCATCTCGTCGACAGTCATCGGCGCGGCAGCTCGGGGGTGTGGTCGTGATCGCACCGATACCGACGCGTCTCCGGCTCACCGTCGACGGCCCGTACGACGCCGCGCACGCCGTCGGGCTGCTCGCGGCGCACACCGTGCCGGGAGCAGAGCGGACGGACGTCGAGTCGGGCACCCACGCGCGCCTCCTCTCGGTCGGCGGGGCGCCCGCCAGGGTCGATCTCCGGTTCACCCCCGAGGTCGTCGACGTCGAGGTGCGCACGGGGGCACCGGATGGGCTCACCGCCGCGGACGCCGCCGAGCTGTCGGCGACGATCCGGCGCTGGCTCGACCTCGACGCCGACCTCGACCGGGTCGCCGCCGCCTTCGCGGACGATGCCCTGTTGGCGCCCCTCGTCGCCGCCCGTCCCGGCATCCGCATCACCGGGCACCCGGTCGGCTTCGAGGCCGCCACGATGACCGTGCTGGGCCAACAGGTCTCGCTCGCAGCCGCGCGCACCTTCGTGGGGCGTCTCGTCGCCCACTACCCCGGCGGCGACGAGGTCCACGGACTCACGCCCTTCCCCACACCGCAGCAGATCGTCGACGCCGACCACGACGAGCTGCGGGCCGCCGTGGGTGTGACGAACTCGCGGGCCCGCACCCTGAGGGCCGTCGCGACGGCGTTCGTCGACGGTCTCGAGCTCGCGCCCGACGTCGATCACGACGACGCCCGGCGTCGACTGCTGGCGGTCTCCGGCATCGGCCCGTGGACGGTCGAGTACGTGGCCGTCCGTGCCCTCGCCGATCGCGATGCCTTCCCTGCGGGCGACCTGGTGCTCCGACGGGTCCTCGGCGGCATCAGCACGGCCGCGGCCGAGACGGCGTCTCTGCCGTGGTCGCCGCTCCGCGCGTACGCGCTGTTCCACCTGTGGGCCGATGCGATAGGCCCTCCCCAGCCCGCGCCTCCGGCCGTCTCGTCCCCAACGCCGTGAGAACGTCCCCGCGCCGACGCCCGGTACGTGTAGAACTGGCCTTGTGAGCACCTCGACCCCGCACCCCGACGCCCTCCGCGACGGCGTGCACCCGCGCCCCCGGCGCGACAGCCTCCGCGCCTGGCTCCTCGACGGCATCTCCGACGACGTCGCCTCGCATCAGGGGCCCCACGCCGAACGGGTCGAGAAGACGCACTCGTGGTGGCGCGTCATGTGCCTGACCGGCGTCGACTACTTCTCGACCCTCGGCTACCAGCCCGCCATCGCCGCCGTGGCGGCCGGTCTGCTGTCGCCGTTCGCCACCATCGTGCTCATCCTGCTGACGTTGCTCGGTGCACTGCCGGTCTATCGACGCGTGGCCCGTGAGAGTCCGCGGGGCGAGGGCTCGATCGCCATGCTCGAGAAGCTGCTCTCGTGGTGGGGCGGCAAGCTCTTCGTCCTCGTGCTGCTCGGCTTCGCCGCGACCGACTTCATGATCACGATCACGCTGTCGGCGGCCGACGCCACGGCGCACGCGGTCGAGAACCCGTTCACGCCGAGCTGGTTCCACGGTGCCGAGGTGCCGATCACCCTCGTCATCATCGCCCTGCTCGCGGCCGTGTTCCTGAAGGGCTTCAAAGAGGCCATCTCGATCGCCGTCGTGCTCGTCGGGGTCTATCTGCTGCTCAACGTCGTCGTCATCGCCGTGTCCCTGGCGCACGTCTTCGAGAACACGGCCGTCATCACCGACTGGTGGGCCGCGCTCAACCGGCAGCACGGCAACCCGCTGGTGATGGTCGGCATCGCGCTGATCGTGTTCCCGAAGCTGGCGCTCGGCCTGTCCGGGTTCGAGACCGGGGTCGCCGTGATGCCGCAGATCCGAGGTGACGCGAGCGATACGAACGCCGACCCGCGCGGCCGCGTGCGCGGTGCCAAGCGCCTGCTCGCGACCGCCGCCATCATCATGACGTCGTTCCTCCTGCTGTCGAGCATCGTCACGACGCTGCTGATCCCCCAGCGGGAGTTCCAGGCCGGCGGGGCCGCCAACGGCCGGGCGCTCGCCTATCTGGCGCACGACTACCTCGGCGCCGGTTTCGGCACGGTCTACGACATCAGCACGATCTGCATCCTGTGGTTCGCCGGCGCCTCCGCCATGGCCGGGCTGCTCAACCTCGTGCCGCGGTACCTGCCCCGCTACGGCATGGCTCCGCAGTGGGCGCGCTCGGTGCGGCCCCTGGTGCTGGTCTTCACGGCGATCGCCTTCCTCATCACGATCGTGTTCGACGCCGACGTCGACGCCCAGGGCGGGGCCTACGCCACCGGCGTGCTGGTGCTCATCACCTCGGCCTCGGTCGCGGTGACCCTGTCGGCACGGCACAAACGACAGCGCAAGCGCACCATCGGGTTCGGTGTCATCGCGGCCGTCTTCGCCTACACGACGGTCACGAACGTGTTCGAGCGACCCGACGGCGTCCGCATCGCCGCGCTGTTCATCGTCGGCATCTTGGTCGTGTCGATCGTGTCGCGCGTGCAGAGGTCGTTCCAACTGAGGGCCACGTCGGTCACGCTCGACGAAGCCGCCCGCGAGTTCGTCACCGCCGATGCCGACGACTACGGCGCGATCCGGCTCGTCGCCAACGAGCCCGACGACGGCTCGGCCCGCGAGTACAAGGACAAGATCGCCGGAGAGCGCCGCGACAGCGGCATCCCCCACCGGGCGCCCGTCATCTTCGTCGAGGTGCATTCCGCCGACTCGTCGAACTTCGAGGAGGACCTCGTCGTGCGCGGTGAGACCGTGCACGGTTATCGCGTGCTCCGGGTCAACAGCGGCAACGTGCCGAACACGCTCGCGACCGTGATGCTCGAGATCCGCGACGAGACGGGCGTCGTGCCCGACATCTACTTCGAGTGGACCGAGGGCAACCCGCTGTCGAACATGTTCCGGTTCCTGGTCACCGGCGGCGGTGAGGTCGCGCCCGTGACACGCGAGGTCCTCCGCCGAGCCGAGCCCGTGCCGGCGCGCCGCCCCGACGTCCACGTGAGCTGACCCGGCCCGGCCGACCCGCGCCTCCGGCCGGCGGGCACGGTCTGCCGCCTGCGGCCAGCCACCTGCCACCCGCCGCCTGCCACCTGCCACCTGCCGCCTGCCGCCTACTGCCCGCCACCCGCTACTGCACCGGAACGGTCGCGAATTTGCGACCATTCCGGCGTGGACGGGGCGTGGAGGCGGCGTGTCGCGGCCTGCGGCGGCGAGACGGTCGCATTCTGCCGCGGCGACGACGGGCCGGCCCTCTTGTCGGCGGGGAGCGAGATGGCATGCTGGACGGGATGACTACTCACGACACGTATCTCGACGACTTCGCCGCCTTCATCCGCTCCTCGCCGTCGTCGTACCACGCGGCCGCCGAGGCGGGCCGACGTCTGGACGAGGCCGGGTTCACGGCACTCGACGAGACCGCCGAGTGGCCGACCGGCCCCGGGCGGCGCTACGTCATCCGCGACGGTGCGGTCATCGCGTGGGTCGAGCCCGAGGGGGCGACCGCGACGACGGCCTACCGCGTCGTCGGGGCGCACACCGACTCCCCCGGGTTCAAGCTCAAACCGCAGCCGACGACGGGCACCCGCGGCTGGCTGCAGGCCGGAGTCGAGGTCTACGGCGGCCCGCTCTACAACTCCTGGCTCGACCGCGACCTCGAGTTCGCCGGGCGCCTGGTGACGCGCGACGGCGCTCAGCACCTCGTCCGCACGGGTCCGCTGCTGCGCTTCCCGCAGCTCGCCGTGCACCTCGACCGCGGTGTCAACTCCGACGGCCTGTCCCTCGACCCGCAGCGGCACCTCAACCCCGTCATCGGCGCGGGCGATCTCTCCTCGACGGACCTGCTCGGCCACCTCGCCGGACTCGCGGGCCTGACCGGTGCCGACGTCGCCGGGTACGACGTCATGGTCGCCGACACCGCCGCGCCCGCCGTCATCGGACTCGAGCACGAGCTGTTCGCGGCCGGCCGCATGGACAACCTCACGTCGACCCATGCCGGTCTCCGTGCGCTGCTCGAGGTCGCGGCGGCCGAGACGCCGCTCGACCACATCGCCGTGTTCGCGGCCTTCGACCACGAAGAGGTCGGTTCGGCGACCCCGTCGGGTGCGGCCGGCCCCCTGCTCGCCGACGTACTGACCCGCATCTCGATCGGGCTCGGTGGCAACGAGACCGATCGGTTCCGGTCGATGGCTGCCTCGTGGTGCCTCTCGGCCGACGCCGGTCACGCCGTGCACCCGAACTACCCCGAGCGCCACGACCCGGTGAACCAGCCCGTCGTGAACCGGGGCCCGTTGCTCAAGATCAACGCCAACCAGCGGTATGCGACCGACGGCCCGGGGGCGGCCGAGTGGGCTCGCTCCTGCGCCCAGGCCGACGTGCCGTACCAGGAGTTCGTGTCGAACAACGGCGTCCCGTGCGGCTCGACCATCGGCCCGATCACGGCGACGAGGCTCGGCATCCGCACCATCGACGTCGGGACCCCGCTGCTCAGCATGCACTCGGCGCGCGAGCTCTGCGGCGTGAACGACCCCGCCTACCTGTCGCGGGCGGCCGCGGCGTTCTTCGCACCGCAGGCCTGAGGCACCGCAGAACCTCGTTCCGGCCAATGAACCTCGATGTACCGAGGTTCGTTGGCCGGAACGAGGTTCGTGGCGCGCCGCCGCTACGCGAACACCTCGCCGAACCACGCCGCCCACGCGCCGCCGAGCGCACCCGAGCCTGACGAGCCCGCGCCCGCGCCCGCACCCGCGCCCGCGCCCGCGCCACCCTCGGCACCCGCGTCACCGCCGAAGCGGTGCACCGCGAGACTCACCCCCGCGCCCCACCGCTCGCGCCCGAACAGCCGGTACAACGCATCGCCCGTCCGCAGACCGATGAAGTCCTCCGTGCGGTAGTCGAGTCCGGCGGTCACCGGCCCCACACCCGGCAGGTCGACCACGAGCGCGTCGCCGACCTCGACGCCGTCCAACCCGAGGGCGTCCGCGACGCGCGCCAGGGACCCCGGGGCGTTCGACGCGGCAGGCGCGTCGACGGCGACGTACTCGGCCGCGCGCCCGGTGAAGTACGCGACGTACTGCGCCAGCGTGTGCAGGTAGAAGTCGGTGTGCCGCTGGGCGGCGTCGAGCTGCGCTTCGTCCGCGAAGACGCTCGCGTGGACGTAGTGCAGGGTCGTCGTACCCTCGTCGTCCGCGATGACGTGGTCGAGCACGTTGAACCAGCCGTCCTCGCCGTCCGTGCGGTTGGCGTACCGGTGCGGCGGGTCCCAGTGCGTGACGCGTCCGACCGACGCGACCGCGCCTCCTTCGCGTTCCTCGAGGTCCATCGGCCAGAGCCAGCCGGCGGTCCCCGTCGTCACGGCCGCGAAGACGACCTCGGGGGCGGCGGCCAGCGACACGTCGCGGACGATCTCGGACTCGGGCATGTCGGCTCCTCATGCTTCGGCCACCGTCGGTGGCGGCCGGTCGAGCCGATCCTGCCACGCGCGACCGCGCCACCGGCAGACCCCACAGGCGATCGACCCGACGAGCAGCGGCCCTGACACGCAAAAGCCCCGACACGGCACCGGCCCGCGACGCGCCCGTCAGCACGCGCCGAGCCCCGCTCTGCCACACTGATCCGATGACCAGGAGGCGCGACGACGACGACCGCGAACGCCTCGACACGCAGGTGCGCGTCTCCCGCGTCGAGCGCGGCTCGATGTCGGTCCGGGTCAGCACGATCGGCGATACCTCGAACCGCGCCTTCGTGCTGGTGCCCGGCATCGGCGTCTCGTCCGATTACTTCGAACGTCTGGCGCCGAACCTCAACGAGTTCGGGCCGGTGCATGCCCTCGACCTGCCGGGCTTCGCCGGGGTGCCGCACCCCGAGCACGCCCTGTCGATCCGCGAGTACGCGGACCTCGTCGGCGCGGCGATCGACGAGCTCGGACTCGACGACCCCATCGTGGTCGGTCACTCCATGGGAACCCAGGTCGTGGTCGAGCTGGCTGCGCGGCGATCCGACCTCTCGACGCTCGTGCTCATCGGCCCCGTCGTCAACGCGGCCGAGCGGAAGGTCCTGACCCAGGGGGTGCGGTTCCTGCAGGCGTCCTGGCACGAGCCGGGCCGGGTCAAGTTCCTGGCCGTCAGCGCCTACCTCGTCTGCGGGTTCCGGTGGTTCTCGCGCATCCTGCCGAAGATGATGACCTTCCCGATCGAAGAGCGTCTGCCGTCCGTCCGGGCCGACACGCTCGTGATCCGCGGCGAGTACGACGCGGTCGCACCGCGGGCGTGGATCGAGCGCGTCGGCCAGCTGCTGCCGTCGTCCCGGCTCTGGGAGATCCCCGGCGCTGCGCACTCGGTGATGCACGCCCACGCCGACGAGGTCGCCCGACTCTGCGTCGAGCACGCCGAGCAGCCGATCTCCGCCGACGAGCCGCGCCTCGTGCACCGATACGACGGCGCGCCCGAGGCCTCCGAGCGCGAGTACCGGCCCAGCCCGCTCGAGTTCGTCCGCGGGGTCGCGGCCCGCATCTCGGAGATGTCGGCGTCGGTCCGCAACGACGACGATGCGATCGCGGAGGCGAAGTCGAGGCACGCGGAGGCGATGGCCGACGCGTTCGACGACACAGACACAGACACAGACACAGACGCAGACGCGCACGCAGACGACGCCAGCCCGGACGCCGCCGGTGCCGAGCACGGCGACGAAAGCCCCGCGGCCAGCCGACGCGACTGACCCCGTCCGTTCTCCCGAGCCGCGCCCCCCGCTACCCCAGCCCCGTCACCGTCAGCACGATGAGCGCGAGGTTCAACGCGACGACGACGCCGGTGGCCGCCCAGGCCGCGATGCGGGTCGGCAGCCGGTTGCGCCCCGACCCCATCAGCGCGGGGTCGCTCGTCGCCCGGACGAGCGGCACGAGGGCGAACACGATGCCGAAGCTCAGCACGACCTGACTCAGCACGAGCAGCCACGTCGGGCTGACCCCGGTCCCGAGCAGGATGAGCGCCGGCACGAGCGTCACGACGCGACGGACGAACAACGGGATGCGCACGTGCAGCAACCCCCGCATGATCTCGGCTCCGGCCATGGCGCCGACCGAGGTCGAGGCGAGCCCCGAGGCGAGCAGGCCGATGCCGAACAGCAGGCCGACGAGCGGGCCGAGGGTCTCGGTGATGGCGCGATGGGCGCCTGGGATGGTGTCGGTGTCGCTCCGCCCGGCGAGGGTCGAGGCGGCGAGCACGAGCATGGCGATGTTGACGGCGCCCGCGACGATGAGCGCCAGGACGACGTCGACCCGCGTGGCCTTCAGCACGCGACGGCGGTCGACGCCCTCGGCGACGTGGCCGTGGTGGTCGCGCGTGAGCGCGGAGTGCAGGTAGACCGCGTGCGGCATGACCGTCGCGCCGAGCATGGACGTCGCGAGCAGCACGCTCGTCGTGCCCTCGAACCGGGGCACGAGCCCGGCGAGCATGCCCGACGGCGAGGGCGGTGCGAACAGCAGCCCCGCGCAGAACCCGATCGACAGCACGACCAGCAGCGCGATGACGGCGTTCTGGAACACGCGCCCACCGCGGTACCGCGTCAAGAGCAGCAGCCCGAGCGACGCCGCCCCGGTGAGGAGCCCGCCCACGACGAGCGGCACGCCGAACAGCAGCTGCAGCGCGAGGGCCCCGCCGATGATCTCGGCGACGTCGGTGGCGGCGGCGACGATCTCGGCCTGACCCCAGAATGCGAGCCGGGAGGAGCGTGGGAGGCGCTGGCCGAGGACCTCGGGCAGCGACCGGCCGGTCACGATGCCGAGTTTGGCCGACAGGTACTGCACGAGCACGGCGATCGCGTTGGCCAGCACGAGCACCCAGAGCAGCAGGTACTGGTACGACGCGCCCGCGGTGAGGTTGGCGGCGACGTTGCCGGGGTCGACGTAGGCGATGGCGGCGACGAACGCCGGTCCGAGCAGCAGGCCTCGCGGCCGAGGAGGTCGGATGGTGGCCGGCGGGGCAGCGTCGGTCGTCGTCATGCGTCGACCCTAGCGTGAATTTCGGCGTGCCGAATAATTGCTTACGCCCCCTCGCAACCCGAACGACGAACCGCCCCCGTCGCCGTGGGACCAGGGCGACGGGGGCGGTTCGAGAGAGGAGACGCTATTTGGTGGCGACCGTGATGGTGGCGACGCCGACGAGCATCTCGTCCTGGACGGCGTCGGTCTTGAACGTGCTGTTCAGCAGTCCGGCCGCGTCGGGGCTGATGTGCACGGTGGTGCCGGTCAGGACGGCGTTGTCGCCCTGCATCTGCAGCGGCTTCAGCGAGCCGCCCCAGAGGTTGAACAGGTAGGCGTGGCTGGCGACGGTCTCGCCGTTCACGACCACGTCGCCGTAGAGCTTCGAGGCACCGGGGTCGATGTCGAAGTTCTTCAGCTCGACGACCGTCGAGCCCGCCGTGAGGCTGAGGCCGGACCCGTCGTGCTGGACGTCGCCCTGCACGTAGGGACGCACGTCGCCGTCGGGGTCGTAGTACGTGACGTTGCCGCCCGTGATCGGGAACGAGAACGTGCCGTCGGTGAACGTCGCGGTGCCGACCACCCCGGGGGTGAGGCCGAGCGACGTCAGCGCGGACACGAACGACGAGTCGACCGCGACCTTCGTGTCGACGCCCTTGGTCAGGCTGGGCAGCGTCGCGAGCGGGGTCTCCGTCGCCGAGGGCTCGGCCGAGACCGTCGGGTTGGCGCGGTGGGTCGGGGCCGTGTTGTTGCTGGCCGAGTCTGACGTCGAGGCGCACGCGGCGAGTCCGAAGGCGAGGGCGCCGACGGCGGCGATGCCGGCCGCACTGCGGATCAGACCGGTGGGGGTGATGCTGCGCATGGAGTGTCCTTGTCTGTGTTTCCCGGTGGGGATGTCGGGGATTCGACACCCGCACCTGATCGGTTTGCCCGCCGGAGGCGGCGCGAGAGGCGGTCGAGAAGCGGGGGGAGGGTGCGTCGGCTCAGATCGGCTCGGCGACGAAGCGGTCGACCTTCCGGTGGTACCGCTGGCCCAGCAGACCGCCGAGCACCGCGCCTCCGAAGCTCAGGACGACGAGCAGCGCGACGAACACGATGAGCACGAGGGACGAGTCGAGGCCCGTGCCGTACGAGGGCACGACGCCGTCCGGAGCCCGCATGTCGCGCCCCTGCGTCCCGGCGATCGCTCCGACCACCGCGACGACGATCGAGATGACGAGACCCCAGAGCCACGTCGCGAGGCCCTGCTTGAACCCGCTGAAGCGGGCGATGCGCGAGGCCGCGTAGCCGCCGACGAAGTAGCCGACGAACACGATCACGAGCACCGCGATGCCGATCACGGACGCGAGCACCTCGGCGTTGTCACCGGCGAAGCGCAGTCGCTCCTCGCCCGAGCGGGCCGAGACCGAGACGTAGACGCCGAGCACGGCGAGCACGATCGAGATGGCGACGAAACCGACGCCCGTCGCCGTGAACCAGCCGAGCAGGCCGGCTCCGAAGCGGATGCCGCCGAACTCCTCCTTCTGCTCCGCGAGCAGGTCGCGACGCGCCTCCACCGGGTCGACGGCGTCGACGACGGGGGCGGGTCGCAGGCCGGGCTCCGCGGCGGCCGGGGCGACGACCGTCGGTGCGTCGTGCGCCCACGGACGGGCCGGAGAACCCGCAGGAGGCTCGGTGTCGGTCACCGGGGCAGCGACCGTCGGCGAGTCGTCGCCTCGCGATCCCGGCTCGGGAGTCGCGGCCGTGTGCGCCTCGGCGGCCCGCAGCGCCTCGTCGTCGTGCAGCGGTCGGCGCGGCTCGGTCGAGGCCGCCCAGGCGGCGGTCGGCGCGGCGGCGGCCCCGGATGCCACGGCGTCGTCGTGAGTGTCGGTGCCCTCGGGTGCGACGGCATCATCGTGCGTCGCGGCGCCCTCGCGGGTCGAGGTGGCCTGGTGGGTGACGGCCGAGTCCTCGGGGGCGACGGCCGGCTCCCGCGGACCGTCGGAGAAGGCGGTGTCGGCCGTTCCTGCGGTGTCGACGGAGCCGGCGGCGCGCCGGTCGTCGACGTGCTCGTCGCCCTCGACGCGGGCGGCGAGGTTCTCTTCGAAGTCGGAGTGGTTCTCGGCGGCCGACGGCGCGTCGGCGGCGTCATCACGGGTGACGGCGCCATCGCGGGTGACGTCGCCCTCGCGGGTCACGTCGTCGTCGGCCGGGTCGACCGCGGGGTACCGGGGGGCGCCGTCCGCCGCGGAGCCGTCCGCCGGGGTGTCGGCGGGGTGCGAGTCGGAGGGGTACGAGTCGGACGACGGCGGGCCGTCGACGCGGGAGGTGCCGAAGTCGACGGTGGGGCTGTCGTCGCCGGCGGGGCGGTCGTCGCGCTCGGGGCGCGAGGGGCGGTCGCCCCGGGGGTCGTTCGCGTCGGTCATGATGCTCCTCAGTCGTTCTGTTCCGCGTCGTGCGTCTGCCGTCGTGGGGCGGACGTCCGCCTGTGATCCTCGTGAACGGTACGCCCACAGCGCGCACTCAGCCGGGAGCCCTCGCCTACAGAGAGGACTTGCGCAGCCTGCAGAGCCTGCGCCGCGCCTCCTCGGAGCCCGCCCCGCACGCTCCCGAGCCGTTACCGTGGAGGCGAGACACCATTCGCCGCGATCACGAGGACACCGACGTCATGACCGAATCCCCCGCCACCGGCACGATGCCCCGCATCCGTCCGAACCCCGACATCGCCCGGTCCTGGCTACTCGTCCCGGGCACCGCCCCGCAGACCTTCGACGCGGCGGCCTCGTCGCGCGCCGACCAGATCGTGCTCGACATCGAGGACGCGGTCGACCCCAAGCGCAAGCCCGAGGCCCGTGCCGACGTCGTCGCCTGGCTGACCAACGGCGGACAGGCCTGGGTCCGCATCAACGACCGCTCGACCGCGTTCTGGTCGGACGACGTCGACGCCCTCCTCGGCCTCCCCGGTCTGCAGGGCGTCATGCTCGCGAAGACCGAGGCGCCCGAGCACGTGACCGAGACGTTCGACCGGCTCGGCGGCTCGACCCGCGTGCTGGCGCTCGTCGAGTCGGCCCTCGGCATCGAGGATGCCCCCTCGATCGCGAAGGCCCGCGGTGCGTTCCGCCTCGCGTTCGGCAGCGGCGACTACCGTCGCGACACCGGCACGAGCGCCGACGACCTCGCCATGGCGTACCCCCGCTCCCGCCTCGTCGTCGCGAGCCGCATCGGCGGTCTGCCCGGCCCGATCGACGGCCCGACCGTCGGCAGCAGCCACCCGGTGCTGCGCGAGCAGTCGTCCGTGGCCGTCGCACTCGGCCTCACCGGCAAGCTCTGCCTCGACGTCGAGCAGCTGCCCGTCATCAACGAGGTCATCAGCCCGACGCCGTCGGACGTCGCCTGGGCGCAGGACTTCCTGGCCGACTTCGAGTCCCGCGGCCGCGTCATCCGCGACGGCAGCGACCTGCCGCGCCTCGGACGCGCCCAGAAGATCGAGAAGCTCGCGTCGGCGTTCGGAGTGATGCCGGCGACCTGATCGGATTCTCCTCTCGATGTTGACTTAACGATATTCAACGATCTATCGTTGAGCTATCGCGAACGGTCGTTCGCGGAGCGATGTCCGCATCGCCCCCACATCATCGAGAGGAGTACCTCATGGGTACCGTTCACCACCACCACGAGAACGATCAGCACGAGGGCAACGCCGGTCGATTCGGCCGCCCGTTCGGCCGCGGATTCCGCCCCGGCGGGCCCGGCTTCGGCTTCGGCCCGGGCGCCGGTTTCGGCCCCGGCGGGCCCGGCTTCGGCTTCGGTCCCGGCCGCGGCGGACGCGGCCGCGCTCGCAAAGGCGACGTCCGGCTCGCCATCCTGTCGCTGCTCGCCGACGCCCCGTCGAACGGCTACGGCCTGATCAAGTCGATCGCGGAGCGCACCGACGGCGCCTGGAAGCCGAGCCCCGGCTCGGTCTACCCGACGCTGCAGCAGCTCGTCGACGAAGACCTCGTCTCGAGCGACGACACCGGCGCCAAGACGGTCTTCGCCCTGACCGAGGCCGGCCGCGCGTTCGTCACCGAGAACGGCGACGCCATCGCCAAGGCCTGGGCCGCTTCGACCGAGGGCGCCGACGACCACGACGAGTTCACCACCAGCGTCATGAAGCTGGTCGGTGTCGTGAAGCAGTTCCGCTTCGACGGCACCGAGGCCCAGCGTGCCGCGGCGGTCGAGAAGCTCGACGAGACCCGTCGCGCGCTGTACGCCATCCTCGCCGACTGACCCGCGCCTCCTGACGGCTCGATCGTCGCCGAACCCGGCACCGACACCGGCCCCGCTCGCATCGCGACGGGGCCGGTGTCGTGTCGCGACGGGGCCGCGCGCCGAGGGCGGACAGCCGGAGGCGCGGGTCCACTTCGGTCGCGTGTCAGTGGTCACGGGCAGGATCGAGTCAGACGCACGCACGTCGGCTCCCCCGGCTGACCCGCGCTGCCGGCACGACACGCGGTGTCGCCACGACACCCGCCACCGATCGACGACGCGAGGAGAACCGCATGACCAGCACCGATCCCGCAGACCGCCCGCACACCGGCCAGCCCGCCGACCTGCCCGCCGACCTTGGCGACAGCCCTCGGGTCCCTGCCGGCCTCTCGGACGCCGACGCGACGGACGCCGACGGCACGGCGGCCTACGACAGCAGCCTCTCCGACCCGGAGGCGCAGGCGGCCGCCGGCTACGACCCCGAGTTCCTCGCCGTGCGGGTGCCGCTGCCGGGCTCGGGCGGCCGCGAGGTCCGCGATCTGCCCTACGTGCACTTCAGCGTGCTGCTCGACCCCGCTCGCCGACTCCCCGCCCTGACCGCCGTCAACATCGACGGCGCCGATCCCGTCGACCTCGAGCGGGGCGACGACTGGCATCTCGACGAGCGCATCCCCGAGAGCGAGCAGGCCGGGCCCGAGATCTACGCCCGCAACGATCTCGACCGCGGTCACCAGGTCCGCCGCCGCGACCCCGTCTGGGGCGAGCCGTCCGTCGCGTCGCGCGCCAACCTCGACACGTTCACGTACACGAACTGCGCGCCGCAGGCCGCCGAGTTCAACCAGTCGAAGGAGCTCTGGCTCGGACTCGAAGACCAGGTGCTGACCTACGCCGACGCCCATCGTCTGCGCGTCTCCGTCTTCACCGGGCCCGTGTTGCAGCCCGATGATGCTCCTTATCGGGGCATCCGCATCCCGCGCCTGTTCTACAAGATCGTGGTGTGGGCCGTCGACCGGGGAGCCGCGCTCCGGGCCGCCGGGTACGTGCTCGACCAGTCGCCGCAACTCGACGGCATCGACCTCGAGGCGGCGTTCGCCCAGACGCACGAGGCCGGCGATCCGCCACCGCTCGGGCCGTATCGTACGTTCCAGGTGCCGATCCGCGACATCGCCGAGCTCACGCGCCTCGAGCTCGCCCAGCTCGCGGCCGTCGACTCGCTCCAGACGGTGCCCACGGTCCAGCCGCCCGACGGTGTCCGCTTCGGCTGGGTGCCCCTGACGGAGAACGACCAGCTGACCTTCTGAGGGGCCGAGCCACGACAGCTCGATCTGTCGAGGCCGCGCCCGTGGCCGGGCGGGGCGGCCGTGGTCGTGGCAGATCTCAGATCATCCCGATCGCGAGGACGTACAGCGTGGCGCCGACACCGGCGAGGGAGGCGGCCAGGGCGATCGCCGACGGCGCACCGCGCAGACGGAATCCCATGACCACGACGAACCCGACCCCGACGGCCACCTCGACCGCCCAGTAGACGGGGTTGGTCGTGTCGGCGACGCGGAGCAGACCGTGCAGCCCTTCACCGATCGGCACGGTGGCGATGGCGGCCGTCGCCAGTGCCGTCCGGATCGCCGCCCGTGACCGGAGCCACACGGCGGCCACCCCGAGCACGGGGCCGACGACCAGGGCGAGAATCGACCAGATGCTCGTCAGGCCGCCGTCGTAGAAGAAGCCCCCGGCGGTCGACACGACCCCGTAGCCGACGTTCATCAGGACGAGCGACGCCAGGGCGACGAGGGCCCCGAGCCACCAGCGAGGACGCAGGGCGGCGGTCAGGGCGACGGCGACGAGGGCCCACGGGGCCGCCGAGTTGGCCAACGACCCGAGCGCGTCGGGCAGGTGCTGTTGACCGATCGAGGTCAGCCCTCCGACGACGAACGCCGCGAGCAGGACCACCGCGACACCGAGGGCGATCCGCGCCGGGCCGCGTCGCGCGGGTCGCGGGCTCCGGGACGACCGGCCCCGACGGACGCTCGCGAGACGATCGCGCCCGAGAGCCCGCTCGTCGGGGGCGACGTCGGCCGCCGACCAGATGGAGCGCAGCGGGCGGGGCGGTGCCTCGGTCTCGATCGCGATCATGCCGCCAGGCTAGGGTCGCGCCTCGCCGCCCAGCATCCGCCACGAGGATGAGCCGCGTCGTCCCCGGGGACCGTCGTGCGCCTCCGAGTCCCAGGACGATCACGGGGAGATCCGAGGGCGGCGTGGCACACTGATCCGCGATGTCCACCGCAGACCGAGAAGCCGGAGCGGGCCGCGAGTCGGCCGCCGGCCTCGCCCGCTCGCTGACCGTCGCCCGTCATCAGGACGTCGCGCCGATCCGGGTGACGCCGTGGCGGGACGCCCGTGTGTCGTTCGCCGTGCCGCTCGCGGCGCGAGGCGCCGCCGCGGACGTGCTCGACCTGCTCGACGACCCCGAGCTGCACTTCTCGGCCGGTCTCCGCCGCGGGCATCTCGCCCTGCTGCCATCGCCCCTCGCCCTCACACGCGTCGTGCTGTCGTGGGAGTGGTCGGTCGACGCCGCCGACTTCGTCGTGCACTCGTTCGAGGCCACCCCGTTCGACACCGCGCAACGCTCGCGCCTCGAACGCTGGATGCGGGCCAGCGCCGTCCGGCTCGTGGCGGCGCAACACGACATCGATACCGCCGCGTCCGACACGGCCGGCCGGGTCGCCCGCGGCGACGGGGTCGAGTCCGCCGCGCAGGTCGCGATCGGAGGCGCGGCGCACGACGACGACGGACCCGTCGAGGTGGTGATCGGCACGGCCCTCGCGAGCACGGTCGACCCCGCGACCCGCCTCGTCGACGTCCGACTGCCCGATCCCACGGACCCGGGCTGGGAGGTCTTCGTCGACGCCCGGAACGGCGACACCCTCGGCTACCGCCAGACGTTGCAGCGCGACGGCGAGCCCTACGCGTTCAGCTACTTCGTCGCCGATCACGTCGACGAGGTCACGCCGGGCGATCTCGTGCACTGGCACGACCAGCACATCCAGCGCCAGATGCTCGACGAGGACATCCGCCAGGTGATGGTCCACCTGATGAGCGGTCTCGAGGCACCGGCCAGCGTGCGCTACCCGCGCTGACGACCCGCGCCTCCTTCGCCCTCAGGCCCAGAGCCCCCTACGGTCGCTCGTCGACGATCGCGACGAAGCGGCTGCCCACGCCGTCGACCTCGCGTCGGGCGAGGCCCGGCTCGGGCTCGGGCAGTTCGTCGGCGCCGTGGTCGTCGCAGCTGAGGTACGTGTAGTCGGGCCACCACTTCTTCGGGCGCGCAGCCTCGTGGTACCCGCAGACGACGCACTCGAGGTCGACCCAGACCTTCTTGCCCGTGCGGTTGGCGCGCGACTGGACCAGCCAGGCCGGCGGTTCGGCCTCGATGGCGGCGAGCTCGGCCTCGGTCATCCGGGTCGGCAGATCGTGGCGGCGAGCCATCTCGAGCGGGATGTCGAGCCGCAGGGCGGCGTCGCGTCGCGTGATCATCGGCGTCAGGCTACCGTCAGGCCCGTCGCGGCGGAACCGTCGATCGGCTTCTCGTAACAGAGCGACTGCGGGATGGTCGTGACGTAGGGCTCGTACACGGGGATGCGCGTGTAGCCGATCTTCTCGTAGAGGGCGACGGCGTCGGGCTGGCGGTCGCCCGTCTGCAGGACGAGCCGGTGCGCACCACCCTCGCGGGCGATGTCCTCGAGCGCTTCCATCAACAGGCGGCCGACGCCGCGGCCACGCTGAGAGCCGTCGACGATGACACGCTTGACCTCCCACTCGCCCCGGCGGTCGTGCAGGACGGCGTGTCCGAACGCCTGCCCGGCGTCGTCGACCACGAGGACGCTGGCGTGCACGTGCGCCGGGTCGATCGCGAGGGCGGCCTCGCGGGCACGGGTGATCTCGACCGGCTCCTGCCGCTCGAGCGGGTCGCCGTAGCGCTCGTTCATCTCGACGCCCATGGCGTCGCGCAGGGCGACGGCCCGGGGGTCGTCGTAGTCGATGCGCTCGACGTGCAGGGCGGGCGGGGCGGAGGAGGCGGTGGTGCTGGTGGTCGTCACCGGTCCATTATCCGCGCCTTCCGCGCTCGACGGGACCCGTGCCTCCGGCCGGGGTTCCGTGGGGAGGCGCGCGTTACGAGATCGGGACGCCTCGGGCGGCCATGAACGGGATCGGGTCCTGCGGCGAGCCGTTGATGCGGGTCTCGAAGTGCAGGTGGCAACCGGTCGAGTTGCCGGTCGACCCGACGAGTGCGATCAGCTGCCCGGCGACGACCGACTGGCCGTTGCGGACCTTGATGCCGCCGTTGACGATGTGGCCGTAGGCGGTGGAGATGCCGCCGCCGTGGTTGATGCGCACGTAGTTGCCGTAGCCGCCGTACGCTCCGGCGTAGTTGACCGTGCCGGCGCTGGCCGCGTAGATCGGGGTCGAGCAGCCGGGTGCGAGGTCGACGCCCTCGTGCAGCTTCCACTCCTTGGTGACCGGGTTGACGCGATAGCCGAAGCCGCTGGAGATGTGGCCGCCACCGGGGCGGACCCAGGCGCCGCCACCGCCGCCACCACCGGACGAGACGGGAGGCGCCGGGTTCGACGGCCTGGACGGCGTCGCGGGAGTCGTGGGTCGGGCCGCTGCCGCAGCCGCAGCCGCCGCTGCCGCCGCTGCCGCTGCGGCCGCCGCGGCTTCCGCCTGCTGCTGCCGCAGGATCTCGGCCTGACGCGCCGCCTCGGCCTGGCGAGCGGCCTCGGCCTCTTTCTCCTTCTGGACACCCTCGGCGTACTGGGCCTCCGTCTGCGAGGTCGCATTCTGCAGCGCCGAGAGCTGCGCCTCGAGGCGCCCCTGGTTCTCGTTCTGCTCCTCGACGGCGGCCGCCGCCGCGTCCGAGGCCTGCTGCGCCTGGTCCATCGTGACCTTGGCGTCGTCCTTGAGGGCGGTCAGCGCCTTCTTCGCGACATTGGCCTGATCGGTCAACGACTGGGCGACGTTGCGGTCGTTCACGGCCTGCTGGCGGATGCCGTCGGCCTGTTCGGTCAGCTTGCTCATCGCGCCGAGGCGGTAGAGCAGGTCGCCGGCACCGGTCGTGTCGCCGATCAGCTGCGTGGACACGTCGCCGCCGCCGGTGCGGGCCAGCTGGGCCGTGACCTGTCCGGCACGCTGCTCGCTCGCCTTGGCGACCGCATCCTGCGCATCGGCCTGCGACTGGAGCTCGTCGGCCTTGAGCGAGCCTTGGTCGGCCGCGTCCTGAGCGCTCTGGAAGGCGGTGCCGAGACGGTCCGCCTCCGCCTGCTTGCTCGACGCGTCGGACTGGAGCTGGGCGAGGAGGCCCTGCAGCGTCTGGATCTGCTGCTGCTTCGCGGCCTCGTTCGAGCGCGCGGCCGTCACGTCGTCCCAGCTGGGGTAACCGGCGATCGCGCGCGCGGGGCTTCCGCCGACCAGCACTCCGGCGATCACGACGGCCAGCGCGAGCAGCATGGTGAGCACCACCGGCAGCGGGCCGGTGGGCAGGCGGAGGCGCGAGGACGTCGAGAGGTGAAGCTGTGTCACGGGATACCCATCTGTTCCCGACGCCGTCACGCGAGGACCGCGCTCTGACCCTGACCGGCGGGGAACTCCGTCCACCCTAGGCGTGAGAAGCGAAAGGGTAAACCTCTGCGTGAAGGTTTCTTGACATCCGACCCACCCCCCGTTCGTGTGACACGTGTGACTCGTGTGACTCGCGCGGCATCGTGCAGAGACCGTCGAGGGTGCCGTCAGCGCCCGTCGAACGCGGTGTTGAGGCGGTTCAGGGCATCGGCCAGACGCCCCACCGACTCGACCGGCCAGTCGACCAGGCGCTCGGCGAGGGCGGCGCGGTTGGCGTCGACCGAGCGCGCCAGCAGCTCTTCGCCCTTCGACGTGACGTGCAACGGTCGGCCACGGCCGTCGGGCTCCTCACCGATGCCCACGCCGACGAGCCCCGCCGACTCGAGGCCCGTGAGCTGCCGCGACACCGTCGACCGGTTCAACGAGAAGTCGGCGGCGATGTCGATGGCGCGACACCCCGGGTTCGCGGCGATGAACGAGAGCAGCGAGTGCTCGACGAACGACAGGGGCGCGCTCATCCGGCGGGCCCGCGAGACCGCTCGGAGCGAGACGGTCTCGAGCTCCCGGTACACCCGGTCGACGGCGTCGCTCTCTTCGCTCACGCCGTCAACCCTAACGAGGAGGCACGGGTCGGCCGTCGAGGCGGCGACCGGAATAGAGGCGTACTGTTGCATGTTGCACTATGCAACTGAACCATCGAGGAGACCCGTGACGACGACACCGACCTACCGCACCGAGCCGCCCGAGCGCGGCACCGACCTGACCCGGGCGACCCCGACGGGTCACCGGCCGGGCGGCGGGCACAGCGTGCACATCCACCTCGAGCACTCCCGCGCCCGCCGGGTGACTCCCCCGAGTGCCGCGGTCTGGAAGTCGCTCGGTCTGCACGTCCTCATCCCCCTCTTCCTGGCTGCGGGGATGGCCCTGTCGTACCTCGGCGCCTTCCACGCACCCAGCCCGCACCACCTGCCCGTGGCGATCGTCGGCAGCAGCGCCGAGACCGAGGTCTTCGCCCAGAAGCTCCACGACGCGGCGCCCGAGAAGCTCGACGTCCGCACCGTCGCTGATTCCGCCGCAGCGCGGGCCCAGGTGGCCGACCGGTCGATCGCGGCCGCCTTCGAGGCCTCGGGGACGTCCGCGACCCTGTACGTGTCGTCCGCGGCCTCCGACACCACCGCCTCCGTCGTCGAGAAGGTCTTCCTGCCCATCGCGTATCAGCAGGGCCTGCCGATCCGGGTCGACGACGTCGTCCCCTCGGGCAGCGGCGACCCGACCGGGCAGGGGCTGTTCTTCTTGCTCGTCGCGCTCAGCGTCGGCGGCTATGCCAGTGCCGCCGCCATCTCGGCCGTCGCGGCGCGCGTCCGACTCGGCTGGCGCCTCCTCGTGTCCGTCGTGACGGCCGGCCTCGTCGCCGGGATCGGCGCGATCGTCGTCGGCCCCGTCTATCACGTGATCGACCACTCGACGTGGAACGTCTGGCTGCTCGCCTGGCTCTACGTCACGGCGATCATCGTGATCGGCGTCGGGCTGCATCCCGTGCTGCGGCACTGGACGACACCGGCCCTGACGATGCTGTTCGTCATGCTGAACTTCACGAGCTCGGGCGGGGTCTTCGCCTCGGCGCTCGTGCCGCCGTTCTTCTCGGCGCTGAACTCGTTCTGGAACGGAGCCGCGTGGCTGCACGCCGCGCAGACCGCCGTGTACTTCCCCGCACAGTCGATCGGACGGGACGCCCTGACGCTCTCGATGTGGTTGGCCGTCGGGCTGCTGCTCGCCGTCGCCACGCACGTGTGGAGCGCCCGGCGCACCCGTCTCGCGGACGAGCGCGTCGCCGTCCGCGAGGACGAGGAGGGCATCGCGGCGTAGGCCGACAACCCTGCGGCCGGGTACGACGTGTCACACTCGACGGGTGACGACGACGCACGCGGACGACACCTGGAACTGGGCGCACAGCTACTCCTACGGGGCGGCGCGCATCGAGCAGCCGGGGTCGGTGGCCGAGCTCCAGCAGCTCGTGGCCGACAGCCCGCGCATCCGGGCACTCGGCACGCGCCACTCGTTCAGCGACGTGGCCGACGGGCCGGGGGTGCTCGTCTCCACGCTCGGTCTGCCCGCGGACCCCGTCGCGGCGCCGGACGGTCGCACGATCACGATCGGTGCCGGGTGCACCTACGCGACCGCCGCCTCCTTCGCGGACTCGCAGGGTCTCGCCCTGCTCAACATGGGCTCGCTACCGCACATCTCGGTGGGTGGCGGTATCGCGACGGGCACGCACGGCTCGGGCACCGCGCTCGGCAGTCTGTCGAGTGCGGTCGCGGCGCTCGAGATCGTCGGAGCCGACGGCGAGCTACGGGTCGTGCGCCGCGGTGACGCCGACTTCGACGGCAGTGTGATCGCGCTCGGGGCGCTCGGCGTCGTGACCCGCGTCACGCTCGACGTTCAGCCCGGTTTCCGCATGCGGCAGGACACCTACGTGGACCTGCCGTGGTCGGCCGCTCAGGAGTCCTTCGCCGACATCATGGCGGCGGGCTACAGCGTCAGCCTGTTCCACGAGTTCGACGGACGGGTGCGCGAGGTGCTCGTGAAGACGCGCATCCCCGACGGGCAGGACGACGTCGACGTGCCGACCGAGCTGTTCGGCGCGCGGCTGCGCCCCGTCGACGAGCACGCCGAGGTGACGGGCACGAAGTCCACGCCGATGGACGGCGTCGTCGGGCCGTGGTGGGACCGGCTGCCGCACTTCCGCATCGACGCGACACCCTCGGTCGGCGCCGAGCTGCAGAGCGAGCACTTCGTGGCGATCGGCGACGCCGCCGCCGCACTCGACGCGATCGCCGAGCTCGGCGACGCGATCCGACCGCACCTCTTCACCAACGAGGTGCGCACCGTGCGCGGCGACGACCTCTGGCTGAGCCCGACGCCGGTGGACAGCGTCGGCCTCGCGTTCACCTGGAAGCCGCACGCGGCCGAGGTGACCGCGCTCATCCCCCGCATCGAGGAGGCGCTGGCCCCGTTCTCGCCGAGAGCGCACTGGGGCAAGCTGTCGGCTCTGAACCCGGCCGAGGTCGCCCGCGGCTACGCCCGATTCGACGACTTCGCCGCGCTCGTGGCCCGCGTGGACCCGAGCGGGGTGTGTCGCGGCCCGGCGCTCGAGCGGCTGCTCGGCGCGCAGGCCTGAGGCCGCGGGCTAGTAGCCCTCGCCGGTCGGGTCGGCCGCCGACGGGTCGACGAGCTGCTCGCCTCCGACGGGCAGCCCCTCCCAGCCGAGCATCTGCCAGCCGTCGTCGAACGAGCCCTCGAGCACGACGACGCCGGTGTTCTCCAGCAGATGCGACGCCATGAAGTCACCGTCGATGTTGTCGGCGCGAGACCCCGCCCACACGCGGATCGCCGCCCCGTGGCTGACGACGGCCACCGTCTCCTGACCGGTCGCGACCGCCGCGGCGATGCCGGCGTCGTAGCGCGCGAAGAACTCGTGGCCGTCCTGCGCACCCGGCACGCGCACGTCGAGGTCGCCCGACACCCACGAGAGCACCGCGGCCATGTAGATCGAGACCGAGACGTGGTCGGTCTTCAGTTCGAGGTCGCCGGCCTCGACCTCGCGCAGTCCGTCGTCGATCACGGGCGCGAGGCCGAGCCGCGCGGCGAGCGGCGCGGCGGTGAGCTGCGTCCGCACGAGATTCGAGACGAGGATCGCGCCGATCGACTCACCGGCCAGGGCATCGGGCAGGGCCTCTGCCTGGCGCCGGCCGAGCGTCGTCAGCCCGACGCCGGGGGCGGTGGTGCCGAGGGCTCCCCGGACGTTGTCGGGTGTCTGGCCGTGGCGGATCAGAAGGAGGCGCATAGACGGCCAGCGTATCGGGCGCGTCCTCGCGGGGCCGGCGGGCGGCGGCGCGAAGAACCCCGTTGCGGAAGATGCACCTCCGTGGAACGGGGTTCATCTTCCGCAACGGGGTTCGGGGCGGGACGGGGCGCCGGTCAGTCGGGGACGACGGGCCCCGCGGCGGGCTCGTCGGCGACGCGGGCACGGTCGCGGCGCGAGCGCAGGTAGGCGCGCAGACCGGTGATCACGACCGGCAGCACCGACACGAGGACGAGCACGATCGCCCAGACGTCGACGTGGTCGCGGATGATCGGGATGCCGCCGAGCAGCGACCCGAGCACGGTCATGCCGACCGCCCAGGCGAACGCGCCGACGACGTTGAAGACGACGAACTTGCGATACGTGTACCCGGCCGTGCCCGCCGCCAGCGGCACGTAGGTGCGGACGATCGGCACGAAGCGCCCGAGGATGAGCGACACCCCGCCGTATTTGGCGAAGAACGCCTCGGCCTTCTCGAGGTGCGCCGTCTTGAGCACGCGAGCGTTCGGCGTGAACCAGCGACGCCCGAAGCGGTGCCCGAGGAAGAACCCGACCTGGTCGCCGAGGACCGCCGCGATGAACGCGCAGAGTGCGATGACCCAGACCTGGAGCCCCAGCGCCTCGTGCAGCAAGCCGGCGGTGAAGAGCAGCGAGTCGCCGGGCAGGAAGGGGAACAGCACACCCGACTCGATGAACACCATCAGCGAGATCGCGGCGAGCGCCCAGGGTCCGAGCATCGGCAGCAGCTCGTCGGGGTTGAAGAGCAGGAACCCGCCTCCCGCCAGCGGAAGGGTCGACAGAGCCGAGGAGGCGGTGGGGACGAGCGCGAGGAGGGTCGGGGTCACAGGGAGAGACCCTAACAAGCCGACCCGCGCCTCCTGGTGTGAGGCGGCGCCGCGTCCCGATCTCGCGATCCCGATCTCGTTCGGTCGACGGATGCCATGTCATGCCGGTGAGCGCCTAGCCTGACACCATGTCACGAAGGGGAACGGACGCATGATCGAAGCGCACGGACTGACCAAGAGGTATGGGACGAAGGTGGCTCTGGACGACGTGTCGTTCACGGTGCGCCCGGGGATGGTCACCGGGTTCCTCGGCCCGAACGGGGCGGGCAAGTCGACGACGATGCGCATGATCGTCGGGCTCGACCGCCCGACGGCCGGCAGCGTGACCGTCAACGGGCTGCCGTACGCGCAGCACAAGGCGCCGCTCCGCGAGGTCGGCGTGCTGCTCGACGCGAAGGCGGTGCACCGTGGCCGCAGTGCCGTCGACCACCTGCTCGCGATGGGCGCGACGCACGGCATCGGACGCAAGCGCGTCGACGAGGTCATCGCGCTGACCGGTCTCGAGTCCGTCGCGAAGAAGCGCGTCGGCGGCTTCTCGCTCGGGATGGGTCAACGTCTCGGCATCGCCGCCGCCCTGCTCGGCGATCCCGCGACCCTCATCTTCGACGAGCCGATCAACGGGCTCGACCCCGAGGGCGTCGTCTGGGTGCGTCAGCTGTCGCGCTACCTCGCGAGCGAGGGTCGCACCGTGTTCTTGTCGTCGCACCTCATGAGCGAGATGGCACAGACCGCCGACCACCTCATCGTGCTGGGCCGGGGGCGCGTGCTCGCCGACTCGCCCATCAAGGACGTCATCGCGGGCGCGTCGGGCGAAGCCGTCCGCGTGCGCAGCCCGCACGCCGACCACCTGGTCGGTCTCGTTCGATCGGGTTCGGTCACGGCCACCGCCGTCGAGCCCGGCCTCGTCGAGCTCCGCGGGGTGACCGCGTCGCAGGTCGGCGAGATCGCCGCGGCGAACGGGGTCGTGCTGCACGAACTCACCCCGCTCGTCCAGTCACTCGAGGACGCCTACATGGCGCTCACGCAGGACTCCGTCGAGTACCACACCGGGGGCGCCGTCGGCGCCCCGCAACCGCAGGCCGCCGCACCGGCGACCGACGCGCCGACGCAGGGAGCGCACGCATGACCACCGCAGCCGGCTACCGCCCCACGAGATCGCACGCGCCCCTCTCCCCCGTCAGCTTCGGCGGGGTCCTCCGCTCGGAGTGGATCAAACTGCGCTCGTTGCGCTCGACGATCTGGTGCTTCGTCATCATGGCGGCCGCGAACGTCCTGCTGACACTGCTCGTCGGCGCGACGTTCGGCTCGGTCGACGTCTTCGGCACCGACCTGACGCAGGAGCAGCAGCAGGCCGTCTTCATGCAGGTCGTGACCGCCGGCGTCGGGCTGAGCCAGCTCGTCGTCGCCGTGCTCGGCGCCCTCGTCATCGCGGGCGAGTTCGGCACCGGGATGATCCGCTCGACGATGACGGCCGTGCCGCGGCGCACGCCGGCACTCGTGGCGAAGGCCCTCGTGCTCATGCTGTCGACGTTCGTCGTCTCGCTCGTGTCGCTCGCCCTCTCGTTCGCCATCGCCATCCCGCTGCTGTCGGGCTCGACCGTCTCGGTCGACCTCGGAGACGCCGCGCTCTACGGCTACACCGCCGGCGCCGCCGGGTACCTCGCCCTGATCGCGCTGCTGGCGTTCGGCTTCGGCACCATCATCCGCAACAGCGCCGGGGCCATCGCGGCGAGCATCGGACTCATCCTGGTGCTGCCCGGCCTCGTCGGTCTGCTGTCGGGCCTGACCCAGGCGAAGTGGGCGGCCGATGTCGGCGAGTTCCTGCCACAGAACGCCGGGCAGCGGCTCTTCACCTACCCGACGGCCGAGCCCGTGCTCGCCGCTGCCAGCGACACCATCACGCTGAACGCCGGCGAGGGCGCGCTCGTGCTCGTCGCCTGGGCGGTCGTCGCGTTCGTCGTCGGCGCCGTGCTGATCAAGCGTCGCGACGTGTGAGCTCCGGGTCGGCGGCGCGATGTCGGTGGCACGGGGTTGAATCGATCGGGAATAAACCGAACCCTTTCGTGCGCTTCTGTCATGCGGCACCGCGCCGCCGCCACCCGTCTTGAGGAGCATTCGCCATGACGAGCGACACCGCCCAGGCCACCGCCGACCCCACGCCCACCGGCTCCGTCCCCACCGATTCCGTCCGCACCGGCGACCACACGGTCGATGCCGCGACGGGCGCCCGCAACAAGCTCGTGATCGGGCTGCTGCTCGTCTCCGCGTTCGTGGTCATCCTCAACGAGACCATCATGAGCGTGGCGCTGCCGAGTCTCACCCGCGACCTCGGCATCACGGTCACGGCGGGCCAGTGGCTCACCACCGGGTTCCTGCTGACCATGGCCGTGGTCATCCCCATCACCGGGTTCCTGCTGCAGCGCTTCAACACGCGCCCCGTCTACATCACGGCGATGAGCCTGTTCAGCCTCGGCACCCTCATCTCGGCCACCGCACCCGGGTTCGGCATGCTGCTCGTCGGACGCATCGTGCAGGCCACGGGCACGGCGATCATGATGCCGTTGCTCATGACCACGGTGCTCACGCTCGTGCCGCCGGCGACGCGCGGTCGCACGATGGGCAACATCTCGATCGTCATCTCGGTGGCACCGGCCATCGGGCCGACCATCTCGGGCATCATCCTGAACTTCTTCGAGTGGCGCTTCATGTTCATCCTCGTGCTGCCGATCGCCGTGGCCGCCCTCATCGTGGGCACCATCCGCATGAAGAACGTCACCACCCCGCGCAACGCCCCGCTCGACGTGCTCTCGGTGATCGTGTCGGCGTTCGCGTTCGGCGGCATCGTCTACGGCCTGAGCACGATCGGCGAGGGTCATGACGCCGCCGTGCCCGCCTGGGTCCCGCTCGTCGTCGGCGGCGTCGCGATGGTCGCGTTCGTGGTGCGTCAGCGCTGGTTGCAGAAGAAGGACGACGCCCTGCTCGACCTCCGCACCTTCGGTTCGCGCACGTTCACGATGTCGACGATCACCCTCGGCATCGCGATGATCGCGCTGTTCGGCACGCTGATCGTGCTGCCGATCTACCTGCAGAACGTGCACGGCCTCGAGCCGCTCTTCACCGGGCTGCTGCTGCTGCCAGGCGGGCTCGTGATGGGTCTGCTGTCACCGATCGTCGGCCGACTCTTCGACCGCTTCGGCCCGACCGTGTTGCTCGTCCCCGGCACCATCCTCGTGAGCGCCGTGCTCTGGGCCCTCACGCTCGTCTCGGAGACGACGCCGATCCCCCTCGTGATGGTCGCGCACATCACCCTCTCGATCGGTCTGGCGCTCATCTTCACGCCGCTCTTCACGTCCGGGCTCGGCTCGCTGACCCCGAAGCTCTACTCGCACGGCAGCGCCATCATCGGCACGGTGCAGCAGGTCGCCGGCGCGGCCGGCACGGCCGTGTTCATCACCGCGATGACGCTCGCCACCACCACCGCAGCCGCCTCCGGAGGCGCGGGTCAGGTCGAGTCCGTCGCCACCGGTGTCCGCGCGGCCTTCCTGATCGGCGCGATCATCTCGCTGTTCGCCATCGTCGGCGCGTTCTTCGTGCGCCGACCGGCGACCGAGCCTGGCCAGGCCCCGGCGCCGATGGGGCACTGACCCGGAGGGGGCGCTGCAGGCTCGCGCCGCGCCTCCTCGGGTCGTCGATGCTGCGCACCTCGTTCTGATGGACGCACCTCACTACAGCGAGGTGCGTCCATCAGAACGAGGTGCGTGACGGCGCTCAGGTGCAGATTCGCGCAGGCGCCTCGTGCAGGCGCCCGGCGCAGACACCGAGAGCACCCGACCGCTTGACATATCACCGGCACCCTGCGTAGGGTGACCGTCGGCCGAAAGGCCTCCAACTTCATACGTCGTGATCACGGTCGCGACACTCACTAGAGCATTGAGAACAGTGAACCCGCTATTTCAGGGGTGAGCTGTTCTCTTTTTTTGTGCCCTGGCGACCCTCCTATCCACGCCCCGGCCGGGGCACGACCACGACGAGGTGGCACCATGCCGACGAACACCCGCACCGCACGCAGATGGACGAGCTTCGTCCTGCTCTCGATGACGGGAGGCGTGATCTTCCAGGTCGCGTACATCCGCTTCGTCTTCCTCGAGGGCACGTACACGGCATTGCAGTTGACCGCCCAGCAGTACGGCACGATCGTGTCGATCTTCGGCGGTGTCGCGGCCGTCATGTACTTCTTCGGCGGGTGGTTCGCCGACAAGTTCTCACCGAAGCTGCTCATCTGCGTCGCCCTCGTGGGTGTCGGGGTCGCCGACCTGTACCTCGCGACGGTGCCGGGCTTCACCGGTGTCCTGATCGCCCACGTCGCCATGGCCGTCATGGGCATGGGCCTCTACTGGTCGGCCCTCGTCAAGGCCATCGGCATGCTCGGGGACGAGAGCGAGCAGGGTCGCCTGTTCGGGTTCCTGGAGGGCACCCGCGGCATCACGTCGACGGTCGTCGGCCTGATCGGCGCCGCCATCGTGTCGAGCGCCGTCGTCCCCTCGACCGGGGTGCTGACGCTGATCCGCATCTACGGCGTGCTGTGCTTCGTGTTCGCGGCGCTCGTCTGGTTCTTCGTCCGCGAGGACCGGGCGCGCCTCGACGGCCTCGCCTCGAGCACCGTGACCCTGCGCCAGCTGGCCGAGGCGGCACGCAACAAGTACACCTGGATCATCGGCGGCACGATCGCCCTGGCCTTCTGCTTCTACACGACCCTCGGCTACTTCTCGCCCCTGCTCGAGAACAAGTTCGGCGTCGGCATCGGTGCGATCGCGGTGCTCGGCGTGATCCGCAGCTACGTCTTCCAGTTCGTCGCCGGGCCGATCGGCGGGGTCGTCGTCGACAAGGTCACGCACTCGACACCGCGATTCCTGCGCTGGATGTTCGTGGCGTCCGCCGCCATGGCCGTGGCGTTCCTCCTGCTGCCGAAGACCCCCGGTCTCGTCTGGCTCGCCCTCGCCCTGCTCGTGGTGCTGTGCTTCGCCGTGTTCATGAGCCGCGGCGTCTACTGGGCGACGGTCGGGGAACTCCGCATCCCCGAGCAACAGCGCGGCGGCGTCATCGGTCTCGCCTCCGGCATCGCGTATCTGCCCGATGCCGTCCTGCCGGCGCTCTGCGCCTGGTGGATCGGCGACCCGGCCGCCGGCGTTCCCGAGCAGGGCGGCGGCTACGACGCCCTGTTCGTGTTCTTGATCGGGGCCGGCGTGCTCGGCGTCGCACTCACGACACTGACCGAGCGGCTCCGGAGGCGCGACGCGCGTCGCCTGCCGACCCGCGCCTCCGCGGCCGTCGACGTCTGATCGACCGACCTTCTCCCCTCACCACACCGCTCCCCCAGAAAGGACCCCCATGGACATCAGGGACTTCTCGACCGACTTCTTCTCACTGACCGGCACGACCGCCGTCGTGACCGGCGGCAACACCGGCCTCGGGCAGGCGTTCGCGCTCGCCCTCGCCAAGGCCGGCGCCGACGTCTTCGTGCCGAGCATCGCCGACGACGACGGCACGACCCGCGCGCTGATCGAGGCCGAGGGCGTGCGCTACGAGTTCTTCGAGATCGACATCACCGCACCCGGGGCCGCCCGGGCCGTGGTCGACACGTGTCTCGACCGGTTCGGACGACTCGACACGCTCGTCAACTCGGCCGGCATCTGCAAGCTCGCCTCCGTCGACGAGTTCGGCCGCGAGCAGTGGGACCCGATGATCGACCTCAACCTCACGGCCCCCTTCGACCTCGCGCACGAGGCGTCCGGGCACATGATCGAGCGAGGCAGCGGCAAGATCATCAACATCGCGTCGCTGTTCTCCTTCTTGGGCGGCCAGATGTCGCCGGCCTACGCCGCCACGAAGCACGGCATCGTCGGCTTCACCAAGGCGTACTGCGACGAGCTCGCCGGGCACGGCGTCCAGGTCAACGCCATCGCGCCCGGCTACTTCGCCACGAAGATCACCGAGGCGACGCGGGCGAACGAGGTCACGAACCAGCGCGTGCTCGACCACATCCCCGCCGGTCGCTGGGGTGACGTCGCCGACCTGATGGGCGCCACCGTGTTCTTGGCGAGCCGCGCCTCCGACTACGTCAACGGGCACGTGCTGACCGTCGACGGCGGCTACCTCGTGCGCTGACCCGCGCCTCCCCGCCCTCGGGCGCCGCGCCTCCTGACGAGCCCGCGCCTCCCCTCTTCTCCCCTGCCAGACCCCGTAGAAAGAGAGACCCCCCATGATCGATTCCATCGCGACCCTCGACCGCTCGCAGATCGTCGAGCAGCTGACCGCCCTGGTCGGCGCCGACAAGATCGAGATCGACGAGCAGGCCCTCCGGGAGGCCAGCGTCGACCGGTTCAAGAAGTACCAGAGCGTGCACGGCATCTACGACGGGCCGATCCCGGCCGTCATCGTGTACGCCGAGAGCACGGCCGACGTCAGCGCCGTCCTCGCCTTCGCGAACGAGCACCTGATCAACGTCGTCCCCCGCACCGGACGCACCGGCACCGAGGGCGGCCTCGAGACGAGCGTCGCCGACACCATCGTGCTCGACGGCTCGCGCATGACGCGGATCGTCTCGATCGACGAGACGAACATGCAGGTCACGGTCGAGGCCGGCGTCCCACTGCAGCACCTGGAGGACACCCTGCGCGAGCAGGGCCTGACGACCGGCCACTCGCCGCAGTCGAAGCCGCTGGCGCAGTACGGCGGTCTCGTCGCGACCCGCTCGATCGGGCAGTTCTCGACGCTCTACGGCGCCATCGAGGACATGGTGATGGGCCTCGAGGCGGTCTTCGCGGACGGCAGCGTCACGCGCATCAAGAGCGTGCCGCGCCGAGCGGCCGGCCCCGACATCCGCCACGTGATCATCGGCAACGAGGGCGCGCTGTGCTTCGTCACCGAGGTCACGGTCAAGGTGTTCCGCTACCAGCCCGAGAACAACGTGTTCCACGGCGCGCTCGTCGACGACATGGACACCGGTATCGCCATCTTGCGCGAGGTCGTGACGAACGGGTTCCGCCCCTCCGTTGCACGCCTCTACTCGCCGGAGGATGCGAACCAGCACTTCGCGCACTTCTCGAACGGCAAGTGCGTCGTCGTGTTCGTCGCCGAGGGCCCGGCCGGCATCGTGCGGGCCACGAGCGACGAGATCGATCGCGTCATCGCCCAGCACCCGCACGAGACGGTCGACCCGTCGCTGATCGAGGCGTGGTTCGACAACCTCAACTGGGGCCAGGACAAGATCGACGCCGAGAAGCGGGTCATGCTCGAGCAGAAGCGGCTCGGCTACACCACGGAGGTCTCGGCCGACTGGTCGCAGGTCGGCAAGGTCTACGACTCGGTCATGCACCGCATCCGCACGGAGTACCCGTACGCCGCCGATCTCACGATGCTGGGCGGGCACTCCTCGCACAGCTACCAGACCGGCACCAACATGTACTTCGTGTACGACTACGAGATCGACTGCGAGCCCACCGAGGAGATCGAGAAGTACCACGTGCCCCTCAACGCCATCATCGTCGAGGAGGCCCTGCGCCACGGCGGCTCGATGGTGCACCACCACGGCATCGGCAAGTACCGCACGCCGTGGACCCTCGACGAGCACGGCACGGCCTACGCCATCCTCGCCGGGCTCAAGGCTCAGTTCGACCCGAACGGCATCATGAACAAGGGCACGATCTACCCCGTCGAGGGAGCGGGCCTGCGTCCATGACGCGCTACCTGATCGGCATCGACAACGGCTCGCAGAGCTCGAAGGTGACGATCTTCGACGAGCACGGGGCCGTGGTCAGCACGGGTCGCTGCGCGCTGCGCCCGAGCGACATGCCCGCTCCCGGTGTCGTCGAGCATCCCGACGACGACCTGTGGACGTCGATCGGGGCGGCAGCCAGGGAGGCGCTGGCCGGGTTCGACGGCGACCCTCGCGACATCGTCGGCGTGGGCCTGTGCACCATCCGCTTCTGCCGAGCGATGCTGCGGGCCGACGGCTCGCTCGCCCAGCCCGTGCTGAGCTGGATGGACGCGCGGGTGGCGCAGCCCTTCCGGGCCGAACGCGACGACGTCGCCTGGGTCACGACGTCGTCGGGCTACATCACGCACCGGCTGACCGGCGAGTTCCGCGACACGGCGGCGAACTACCAGGGCATGTGGCCGATCGACACGGGTACGTGGCGCTGGCTGGCGGACGACGACGACCTCGCGGAGTTCGGAATCGCGCGGTCGCAGCTGTTCGACCTGGTCGACCCCGGCGACGTGCTCGGGACGATCACCGCCGAGGCGGCACGGCACACGGGCCTGCCCGAGGGGCTGCCCGTCGTGGCGACGGCGAACGACAAGGCCGTGGAGGCGCTCGGCTGTGGACTCGCCGGGGCCGACACGGTACTCGTCTCGCTCGGCACCTACATCGCCGGCATGACCGTCGGCACGCACGATGCCCGGGACGCCTCCGCGTTCTGGAGCAACTTCGCGTCGATCCCGGGTCGATACCTGTACGAGAGCGGCGGCATCCGGCGGGGCATGTGGACGATCAGCTGGTTCCGCGACCTGCTCGGCGAGGCGGAGTCGGAGGCCGCGCGCGCCTCCGGGTCGTCGCTCGAGGACGTCCTCGGGGCCGAGGCGGCACTCGTGCCGGCCGGCTCCGACGGCCTGGTGGCGGTGCTCGACTGGCTCGCGCCCGCCGAGGCTCCGTACCGGCGCGGCTCGCTGCTGGGCTTCGACGGCCGGCACGGACGCGCGCACGTCTACCGGGCGCTGCTCGAGGGCATCGCGCTCACGATGCACGAGCGGACGACCGCCCTGTCGGGCGAGCTCGGCGTCGCGTTCGAGCGGGTCGTGCTGTCGGGCGGCGGATCGCAGTCGAACCTCATGATGCAGATCGTCGCCGACGTGTTCGGTGTCCCGGCGGCCCGCAACGCGGTCTCCGACGGGGCCGGTCTCGGAGCGGCCATCTGCGCCGCGGTCGGACTCGGGGTGCACCCGGGATTCGAGGAGGCGCAGGTCGCGATGGTCGCCGAACGCGACGTGTTCCGCCCCGATGCGGCACGGCACGCGTTCTACGGCCGGCTGCAGACGGTCTACCGCGACGTCACCGGGCACACCGACGAGGTGTACCGGCGGCTCGCGGCGGTGCCGGGGGTCGCGGGGGTCTGAGCCCGGCCCGGCCGCCGCCGGAGTGTCGCGTTCGCGGCGTCGTGTCGCGTTCGCGGCGTCGTGTCGCGTTCGTCCGCGACAGGATGACGCGGACGCGACACGACAGGCCCTCGACCGACCCGGCCGGAGCTGGCTACATCGACCAGACGTCGACGTTGGACGACGCCACCGCGACCGCCCCCGCGCCGAGGGCGGCCATCACGTCGTCCTTGTCGCAGACGAGCCCGCCCGCGATGATCGGCAGGTCGACGTCGTCGCGCAGCCACGAGATGACTCGAGGCATGCAGCCCGGCAGGATCTCGACCGCGTCCGCCTGCGACGCCTGGACCTGCTTCGGCAGATTGCGGTACGAGAGCGAGTCGATCAGGAAGAACCGGTGGATCGCGATCAGGCCGAGTGCCCGCGCCGCCTTCACGAGCGGCGCCTTCGAGCTCAACACGCCCCGCGCCTCCGTCTTCTCACGGACGAAGCGCACCACGACCTCGCGGCTCGCGAAGCCGTCGAGCAGGTCGACGTTGACGAAGACGGTCTTGCCCGCGGCGACGAGCCGCCCGACGATCGACTCGATCGTGAGCACGTCGCCGAACAGCACGAAGACGGTCAGGCGGTCGGAGCGCAGCACCGCGCGCAGCTGCGCCTCGTCGGTGACGCTCGCCACGACGGGGTCGTCGGCCAGTCGCTCGACGAGCTCGGCCCGGGGCGTCGTCGTGGGGGCGTGCGAAGACATGCCTCGAGTGTCCCATCCTCCGCCTGAGCGGTGCCGATGCCGGCGCGGCAGGATGGACGCAGGGGGGATCATCGCGAGCCGCCATCCCTGCCCTGAGCTGGTGGCGCACCGTCGCCGTCGTCGCCCCGGAGCGCGACATCCGCCGCATCGTCGCGGCCTTGGACGGAACGGGGCCCTCGCTCTGCCGGTCGTGCGGCACCGCCTTCAGTACGCCTTCACGTCTCGGGGCTACACCCCTTTTCCGGCGCTACACCCCCGGCAGAAGGGGTGTAGCGGCGGTTAGGGGGTGTAGCGCCGCCAAGGGGGTGTCGCGCCGGGCGTGCGCCGCAGGTCAGCGCGCTGCGTGGCGGGGCAGCGACGCCAGCGACACGGCGAGCACGGACCCGAGCGCCAGCGCGGCGGCGGGGCCGGCGACGGCCCACGGCGCCCGCTCGACGTAGCCGATGCCCTCGGCCAACACGAGACCCCACTCGGGCCGGGGCGGCGTCGGCCCCAACCCGAGGAACCCGAGGGCGGCGATCGCGAGGGCGACGCCCGGCAGCCGCAGTACGGCGTGACGCGCGACCGGCGGCACGACGGCCGGGAGCACGTGACCGATCAGCGCCCGCACCGGCCCGACGCCGAGCACCGGCAGCACCCGCACGAACGGCTGCGCCCGGGCCTCGGTCACGAGCGCCGCGGTGTGCGCGCCTAGGGGTGCCCAGCTCACCAGGGCGACGGCGATCGCCGCGCCCGCGACCGACGGACCCGACACAGCCGCGACGACGACCCCGGCGATGATCGGCGGGGCCGCGTTCGACACCTCGACGGGACCGACGGAGGCGCGGGGCAGGCAACCGACGACGAGCCCGATGACGAGACAGGCGACCACGACCAGCGCGGCCACACCGAGGGTCGTGACGGCGCCGTGCCCCACCCGGGCCAGGACGTCGCGCCCACTGGCGTCGGCGCCGGAGGGCAGCAGGAGGCTCGGCGCGGCCAGGCGCGGATGCGCCGACGAGAACGGGTCGCGCAGCAGACCGGCCAGCACGATCGCCGCCAACAGCGCCGCACTGCCGACCGGCACGACGAGGTCGCGTCGGCGACGCACCTCGACCGGCACCGCGACGGCCAACGCGTTCGAACGCAGGGCTCGACCGAGCAGGAGGCGCCGGCCGAGCGCGACCGCGGCACCCGTGACGACCGCGACGACGAGCAGGGCGAGGATGCCGGCCTGGAGGGCCGGGAGGTCCTGCGCGCTCGCGGCCCCGAGCGTCGCCCGCCCCAGACCCGGGATGGCGTAGACCTCCTCGACCGCGACCGCGCCGCCGGTCAGGCCGATCAGGACCAGGCCGATCTGCCCGAGCACGGACGGCAGCGCGCGGCGGAGGATCGCCACGGCGATCTCGGGCCTCGACCAGCCCGAGGACCGCCAGGTGAC
Source organism: Frigoribacterium sp. 2-23 (assembly GCF_049601585.1). GTDB lineage: Bacteria > Actinomycetota > Actinomycetes > Actinomycetales > Microbacteriaceae > Frigoribacterium. The sequence continues at coordinate 2,539,406 of NZ_CP187126.1, forward strand.
GAGCCACCGCTCCGCGCTCGTGGCGGTGACGGCGTCGCTGACGAGGCGCCCCACGAGACCTCCGCCCGGCAGGCCGAGCGCGAGCGCCGGCAGCACGGCCGACGCGGGGCCCGACCAGCCGTACGGCGGGAACCAGCCGAGCCACACCGCGCCGACGACGAGCAGCACCGCGGCGAGCAGGAACTCGGGGAGCGCCGTCATCGTGACGGCCAGCGCTCCCGAGCCGCGGGACGGCCGCCCGCGCACACCCGCGACGAGCGCCGGCGTCGCGAGCACCGCGGCCACGATCACGACGACCGCCACGGCGAAGGCCATCAGCGTGAGCGAGACGCCGAGCGCGGCGAGGGTGCCGGGCAACACGGGGCGGCCGCTGATCCACGACGTGCCCGCGTCGCCGCGCACGAGTCCGGCGAGCCACTGGAGCACCACGGTCACGGGTCCCCGGTCGAGCCCGAGCTGGGCGCGGACGGCGGCCAGCGCCTCCGGTGTCGCCTCGAGGTCGGCGTACCGGGCCCGCAGCACGGTGTACTCGGGGCTGCGACCCGACAGCCAGGGCAGGGCGCCCACGAGCAGGACGACGGCCCCGATCGCGACGGTGCGCGACAGTGCCACGACGAGGGCGTCGGCCGCCTTCGGGGAGCGACCGGCACGGCCGGCGCTGCCCACGCGACCCGCGCGACCAGCGCGGCCGGCGCGACCGAGGCCGCCGGTCGTCACCGGTCGCCGGCCACGGCGGAGCGATTCGTGATCAGCGCGCGCTCGCGCGGATCGCGCTCGACCCCGGACACGCCGCGGGCCTCGCCCTGGATGACCCGCTCGTGCAGCATCGGCACGGCCGCGTCGGCGGCGAGGATGCTCGCCTCGGCCGCCGCGACGGCCGTACGACGCTCGTCGCCGGGGGTGGCGGCCGCGGCCGCCTGCAACGCCGCGTCGACGACCGGCGAGCAGAACTGGGACAGGTTGAACGAACCGTCGCAGGCGAAGTCGCTGTACAGGTACGCGGCCGGGTCGCCCGAGTCGAGCACCGTGGCCCGCGACAGGATGAACGCGTCGAAGGCGCCGTCGAGGGCATCCGCCTCGATGTACTGGTACTCGCGGACGTCCTGCGTCACGACGAAGCCGGCCGCCTCGAGCTGCTGCTCGACGAGCACCGCGACCTCCGGCAGCTCGGCGCGGTCGGTGAACGTACCGAGCGTGACGGGGACGCCGTCGACGCGCGACGGCTCCGCCCGCCCGGCGACGACCCGCTCGTAGGCCTCCGTGTCGCGCTGACCCGCCGCCCACGGCAGCGCCGGACCGAGCAATCCCTCCGCGACGTCGGCGCGCCCCTCGTAGACGGTCTCGACGAGCGCCGCCCGATCGAGGGCCGCGGCGGCGGCGGCGCGGACGCCCGGGTCGGCGAACGGGCCGCTCGCCGTGTTCAGGTAGAGCGTGTTCGTGCGCGGCATGGGCACCTCGTGCACGAGGTCGGGGTCGATCTGTCCTGCCTGTCCGACGGGGATGGCCTCGACGACGTCGGCCTCGCCCGTCCGGAGGGCGGCCGCGCGGGCCGTGCCATCGGGGACGAATCGGACGTCGATGCCACTCGCCCGCGCCTCCTCGCCCCAGTAGCCGGTGTAGCGGTCGAGCGTCGCGCCTGAGGTGCCGTCGACGGCGACGAGCTCGAACGGGCCCGTTCCGGTGCCGACGGGGTCGACGACGCCGTCGGCGCCGTACGCGGACGGCGCGAGGACGGCCAGCTGGGGGCTCGACAGGCGCTGCGGCACGAGCGGGTCGGCGACCGCCGTCGTGACGACGACCTGATCGCCCTGCGCGACGGCCGTCAGGTCGACCCCGTCGAGGATGCGTGGCTTGGGGCTCGCCCCCGCGGCGGCCATGAGCGACGCGGCGGCCGCCTCGGCCGTGAGCGGGGTGCCGTCGTGGAACGTCACCCCCTGGCGGACGTCGAGGGTCCAGGTCGTCGGGTCGGTCTGCCGCCAGGCGGTGGCGAGGGCCGGCTGGGCATCGCCGTCGGCGTCGAGCACGACGAGTGTCTCGGCCGTGCTCCAACGTGAGAGCTTGAACGCGTCGTCGCTGAGCGGGTTGAGACCGCTACGCGGGGGCTGCAGCATGGCGAGGCGGATGCGGCCGTCGGAGCCCGCAGCGTCGGTCGAGCCGCTGCTCGAGAAACAACCGGTGAGCACGAGGGCTCCGCCGACGGCGAGCGCGAGACCGGCGGCCAGTCGGCGGGCGGCGGTACGGGACAGGGGCATGGGTGTCTCTCTCTGGGGTGGGTGCCGGTGATCGGCGGCGGGTGGCGGACGTCGTCCGCCGAGGGGTCAGGAGGCGCGGCCCGGCCGGTCGGGGACATCGCGTCCCGTCTCGGCGAGCGGTGACGCGGCGCGCGCCGACGCAGCGTGCGTTGGCGCAGCGTGCGTCGGCGCAGCGTGCGTTGACGCAGCACGCGTTGGCGCGGCGCAGGCCGCCAGTCGGGGTGCGACGAGCGCGGGCACGACGGCGACGGCGGCCAGCGCCAGCCACGGCAGGGCGGCCGACGGGGCGGTCGTCTCGGCGAGCGGGTACAGGGCGCCGAGTCCGACGTTGCCGAGCAGCACGGCGACACCGCCGCAGCTCGCGAGCAGGCCGTACCAGGAGCCGAGCGGCCGGGCCCCCGCGAAGACGGGGACGAGCCCGAGGACGACGGGCCCGACGAGCAGGTGCCCCACGGTGAGCACGACGACGGCGACGAGCGCCGGTGCCAGCGGCGCATCGGGCAGGACGGGCGAGGCCGCGCCGACGGCCAGGACGACCGCGCCGACGGCGAGCACCCCGAAGCCGAGGCGCAGGGCGTGCGGCGCCCCGAGCCGACCGGCGAGGCGTGCCAGCGGCAGCTGCGCCGTGACGGTCAGCACCGACACGACGACGAACAGACCGGCCAGCGACGCCGGTGCGGCGCCGACCCGACGCAGCTCGGCCGGCAGCCCGAGGTACAGCTGCGCGTGCACGAGGAGTCCGACGCCGCAGACCGCGGCGAACGCGACGAAGCTCGGGTGCCGCAGGCTCGGCCACGAGGTCGCGGCGGGCGGGGTCGCGGGCCGGGTCGCGGTCGCTGGCCGAGGCGGGGTCGCGGTCGCGGATACGCTCGCGGCGGGCGACGAGTCCGGGGCCCGCTTCCCCGGTGCGCGCCGCGGCAACAGCGCGGCGAGCAGCAGCCCGACGCCGACGAAGACCGCGGCGCCGATGCCGGCGGTCGCCGCGAAGCCCCAGCCGAGCAGTGCGGCTCCGACCACGGGGCCGATGGCCGCACCGGTCTCGCCGACGACCGTCAGGACGGCGAACAGGGTCGGGCGGTGTCGGTCGACGGAGGCCGGCCGGGCCGCCTCGGAGGCAGCCACGAGCGTCTCGAGGGCGGGCGAGAACAAGGCACCGCCGAGCCCGGTGAGGATCGTCCCGACCACGAAGAGCCCGAGGGACGACCGCTCGGCGAGCACCCCCGTCGACACCGCGAGGGCGACGTAGCCGGCGACCCGCACGGCGCAACCCGTGAGCACGATGGCCCGTGCACCGAACCGGTCGGCGAGTGTGCCGCCCACGAGGAAGAGCCCCTGCTGGGCGAACGTCCGCACACCCAGGACGAGCCCGACCGCCGCGCCACTCAGCCCGAAGTCGTCGGCGAGCACGACGGCGAGAAACGGCACGACGGCATAGAAGCCGACGTTGAAGACGAGTTGCGCACCGAGCAGGACGCCCGGCGCGGCCGTCCGAGACGAGGAGGCGCGGCGTCGGGCCCCGGGGACGGCCGCGGTCCACGTCGCCGTCACGTCGCGACCGAACCGGCGGGCTCGCGCACCGCGCCGAGCGCCCGCCGTCGTGCCCCGTCGGGCAGCGCCGCCGCCAGCTCGGCGGCGGCGGCGCTCGCGGGAGAGGTCAGCAGTCGCCGCGTCGGGCCCTGCTCGACGACGACGCCGTCGGCGAGCACGGCCGTCGTCGGGCAGAGCCGCGCCACCGCGGCCAGATCGTGCGAGACGAAGAGCACGGCGGTGCCGCGATCACGGGCCAGCCCCGCCAGCAGGTCGAGCACGTCGTCACGGAGGGCCGGGTCCAGGCCGCTGACGGGCTCGTCGACGAGCAGGTACCCGGCACCGCTCACGAGGGCCCGGGCCACGGCGACGCGCTGGGCCTGACCACCCGACAGGTCGCCGGGCCGCCGGGCGGCGAAGTCCCCCGCGAGGCCGACGGCGGCCAGCGCCTCGGCCACGAGTGCCTGGTGCTCGCCCGGGACGGCCAGGCGCCGCAGGGGTTCGGCGACGATGCGGCCCACGCGCCAGCGCGGATCGAGGCTGCCGGCCGGGTCCTGCGGGACGTACTGGACGCGTCGACGGAACCCGGGCCTCCTGCGGGTCGAGACGAGCGCCACGTGCTCGCCGTCGAGGTCGACGTGGCCGGCTGCGGTCTGCAGGCCGAGCACGGCGCGCAACAGCGTCGACTTGCCCGAGCCCGAACGGCCGACGAGGCCGAGCAGCTGCCCGGGCTCGAGTGCGAGGTCGACGCCCCGGAGCACCGGCTCCCCGCCGTGGTCGACGCGCACGCCGACGGCCCGCAGGCCGCTCATGCCGCCGTGCTCTCGGTCGCGTGCGGGGCGAGAGGCCGCTCGGTGGACGAGAAGACGAAGCGGTCGACGACGCGGCCGGCGTCGAGCACGACGGCTCGTGTGCAGAGCTGCTCCGCGACGTCGCGGTCGTGCGTCACGAACAGCAGACCGGCACCGGTGCGGTCGCAGGCGGTCGCGATCGCCTCGACGACCCGGGCCTGGCTGACGACGTCGAGTGCCGTCGTCGGCTCGTCCGCGATGACGAGGTCGGCGCGGCAGGCCAGGGCGACGGCGATGCAGACGCGCTGCCGCTGACCGCCCGACAGCTCGGCCGGCCAGGCGTCGAGCACCCGATCGGCGTCGAGGTCGAGGGCGGCGAGCACCGTGGCGGCCTCACGGCGGGCGGCGAGCCGACTGGACCCCGCGGCCCGGAAGGGCCGCGCCACGTGCGCTCCGACGCGGACCAGCGGGTTCAACGCCGTCGAGCTGTCCTGCTGCACACCTGCGACGACGGCGTCGCGCTGCCGCGGGTCACCCGTGCCCGCGATCTCGATCCGACCCGACACGACCGCGGACGGCGGCAGGGTGCCGAGCAGTGCGGCCGTGAGCAGGGTCTTACCGGAGCCGGAGGCGCCCATCAGGGCGACCCGCTCCCCTGCCGCGATCGAGAGGTCGACGCCCTGCAGCAGGGCGCGGCCGGCCAGCGTGATCTCGAGGTCGGTGACCGTCGTGCTCGTCGTCACCCGCGCCTCCTCGTCTCTGTGATCGGCTCCTGCAGTCGGTCACGACTGACGATATCGATAACCATAATCATTAACGAAATCGCGCTTGCCGCGTACTGGGTCCCGTGTCCCGCCGTCAAGCCCCCTCGACCGATGTCGGGGGCTCATGAAAACATGTCGTCGTGCCCGATTCTGAGCCGATGCCCGATGCTTCCGAGATCTCGGGCAGGAGTCTGCAGCAGGCACGCGAGATGTACGAGGCCGCGTACAACGGGCGCGGCTTCGAGATCTCGGCCACCGAGCAGCCGTTCCACTACCGCTACACGAGCGCCGGCAGCGGGGGCCTGACCCTCCGCGGCAATGTTTTCGGCGGCGACGTGACGGGTACGACCGAGGCCGGCGACGAGTACCTCGTGACGTGGCTCACGGCCGGGCGGGGCACGCTCGACCTCGGCCGCGACGAGGTGCATCTCACGCCGGGGCGGCCGACGATGTTTCCGACCGGGCGGCCACAGCGGTTCCACTTCCGCGACTACCGACAGAACATCATGCACTTCGACGCGGCCTTCCTCGACGAGGTCGCAGGCGAAGAGCGGGGCGATCACCCCGACGAGTTCCCGACCCGGCTGCACTTCGACCACGACGCCCTGCTCACGCCGACCGACCTGGCGGCCTGGAACTCGTCCGTCGCGGCGACCTCGCGCATCCTGCTCGGCACGTCGCCCAGCGAGTTGATCCGAGCCGAGGTCAACCGGGCGGCCGCCCGAGCGGTGCTGCGCACGTTCCCGTCCGAGACGATGGCCGTGATCCCCACATCTCGGGACGGTCTGCGCAACGGCACCCTCCGCCAGGCAGTGGAATTCCTGCACGCGTCCGCACACCTGCCGATCAGCGTCTCCGACGCGGCGCGGTCGGCGGGGGTCACGGTGCGGGCCCTGCAGCAGGGGTTCTCCCGGCATCTCGGGGTGACGCCGCTCGAATACCTCAGGGGAATTCGGCTGAACCGGGTGCGCGACGAGCTGACGGCGAGCCTGCCCGACACGGTGTCGGTCGCCGAGGTGGCGGCCCGTTGGGGCTTCGCCCACGCGGGCCGGTTCGCCGCGAGCTACGCGGCGCGATTCGGCGAGCTGCCACGAGAGACACTCCGTCGAACCGCGCCGCGGTAGGGCCGGCACGCGGGCCGCGCCGACGCCTCCGTTCGGCCCGGGAAGACGCCTCAGCTCGGGGCGCGCCGCCTCGGCCGGGGCCGCGCCGATGCCTCAACTCGGACGCGCCGGCACCTCAGCTCGGGGCGAGGCTTTGCAGGAACGCGAAGTGACCGCGGAGCGCCCGCGAGCCCGACGGAGTCAGGGCGACCCAGGTGCGAGCCTGACCCTTCGCCCGCTGCACCCGCTTGAGATCGATGTAGCCGGACTCGGCGAGTGTCTTCAGGTGCTTGCTCAGGGTCGCGTCCGAGACGTCGAGCCCCTCGCGCAGGACGCCGAACTCGACGTCGCCGCCCCGCGCGAGCATGGCGCAGATCTGCAGTCGTTGCGGCGCGTGGATGACCGCGTCGAAAACGGGTGCGGCGCTGCTCACCTGCCCGCGCCTCCTGCGGTCGCGTCGACCAGGTGGGCTCGGGCCGCCTGATCGGCCAACGGCCCGAACGCGGCCGTGACGACGCCGGCGACACCTGCGGCGACGGCCACCTGCCAGTCGGGCGCGCTCCGGACGAACACGACGAAGGCCATGGCGGCGACCGCGACCACGAGCGCGATGGTCGACCACGGTGCGCCGAGCGTCAGGAACGACCACCGATCGGGGTTCGCGCGACTGAGGCCGACCTCACGGGTGCGCCAGCGCGCCAGCAATGCCAGACCGATGACGCCGAGCGGTAGCAGCCACGACGCCCAGGAGGGGCGGCCGGCGAGACCGACGACGGTCGCGACGATGGACAGGCCGCGGAGCACGTGCACCCACCACGCCGAGCGGACCCGGGCGGCCATGCGGCTCTGGGCCTCGTGCGCCACCTGGAGCGCGGCGACGGGGTCGATGGGCTGCGAGGGCTGGTCGTTCGATTGGCTTTCCATATCGGAAACACTAAGTGTTTCCGTCGTGGAAAGTCAAGCGGTCGGGGCAGACCGGCGGCGCGGCGGGCATCGGTACCGCGAGTGGGCGGTTCTGCCGGGTGCGCGTGACCCACACCCCGGAGAACCGCCCACTCGCGAGACCATCCGGCGCCCGCAGGCTCGTCACTCGGCGAGGACGATCACCTTGCCCGCGACCCGCCCCTCGCTCGCCTCGGCATGCAGGGCAGGCAGCTCGCCGAGCGGGATGCGCCGCGTCACCTCGACCGTGAGCGTCCCTCCGTCGACGAGCATCACGAGCTCGGTCAGGCGATCGCGGTTCGGCAGGACGAACACGGTCGCAGCCCGCACGTCGCGACTCTCGTCACCGGGCGTCGCCATGAACGCCGTCGTGCTGACCACGGCGCCCCCGGCTCGGACGAGCCCGACGTAGGCGGCGAACTGCTCGGGTTCGATCGGTGCGAGGTTCAGGAGCACGTCGACCTGCTCGCCGACGGCCTCAAGCAGATCGCTGGCGGTGTGGTCGACGACCTCGTCGGCCCCAGCGGCCCGCACGGCGTCGATGCTCCGCGGGCTCGCGGTCGCGATCACGTAAACGCCGGCCCGCTTGGCGAGCTGGATGGCGTACTTGCCGACGACCCCGCCGGCGCCGACGACGAGCAGTCGCTGCCCGGCCTCGAGACGCCCGTCGTCGAAGAGTGCCTGCCACGCCGTCAGCGCGACCGACGGCAGCGCCGCGGCATCGGCGAGCGGGATGCTCGTGGGAGCCGGGACGACGGCCTCGGCGGGGGCGACGACATACTCGGCCGCGCCTCCATCGCGGTCCATCGGCAGGAACCCGATGACCGCGTCGCCCACGGCCAGGCCGGCCACGCCGTCGCCGATCGCGTCGATCGTGCCCGAGACGTCGTAGCCGGGGACGTGCGGAAGCACGACGGGGATCGGCAGGAACCCGGCTCGCATGCCGTTGTCCGCCGCATTGAACGCGGACGCGGCGACGCGCAGGCGCACCTGGCCGGCCGCCGGAACGGGCCGCTCGATGTCGTCGATACGGAGGACCTCGGGTCCGCCCACCTCGTGGAATCGCACTGCCTTCATGATCGTGTCCTTTCGTCGTGCGCTTCGAGTTCGAAGCAACTGGGTCGACGATAGCACTGCTTCGAATTCGAAACAACAAGTTCACACGATTCGGCTCGAGACGCGGCGTCGTGTCGCGTTCGCGGCGTCGTGTCGGGATCGGACACGACACGACGCCTCGACGACGACACGACACCCCGACGAGGAGGCGCGGGTGGGGCAGGCGCTTCGACCTACCCCTGGCGCGCCTTGAAGCGCGGGTTCAGCTTGTTGATGACGAACACGCGACCACGGCGCCGCACGACCTGCGCTCCCGGTTGGTTCTTCATGGACTTGAGTGAGTTACGGACCTTCATCACGGCCTCCTGCTATTGAGAATGATTACCAACTACAGTGTGTCGTATGGCTCCCTCCTCTGTCGACCGCCCCGGCCCGCTCACCGTCACGCTGGTCGGCGGCAGCAGCCTCGCCGAGAACGCGCGCATCGCGGGTCTCCTGAGCGGGCGACCGCCGCACGAGACGCCCCGCACCGTCGACGAGCCGCAGGCCGACAGTGCCGAGCTCGCCCTCGAGGTGTTCCACGATCTGCTCGCCGCGGTCGACGCCGGAGCCGGCGGCCACACCGTCGTCGCCCTCGACCCGGAGGCCGACGTGGCCGAGTTCGCACTCGTACTCGAGCACCTCGCCGAGTCACAGCGTCCGGTCGCGCCGATCGTGATCCTGGACGTGGTCGCCGTCACGTCGGTCGACGAGATCGGGCGGCTGCTGTTCGGCCGCTCGCGCCGCGGGGGCCCGGTCATCGACGACATCGGCGTCGACGACACCGGTGTCGGCGACGTCGGCGACTCAGGACGACTGGCGAGCCGCCTCGAGTTCTCCAGCATCGTCGCGCTGACCGATCTGCCGGCTCCTGCCGACCCGACCGACCCCGCGGGCCGGCTGGCCCGAATCCACCGGCGGGCGCCGACCGTTCCGCCCGCCTCGGCTCGCCGCCTGCCGCCCGACGACATCCGTCAGGTCGGCGACCTGCTCGCCCGCCTGGCCCCCGCCTCCACGGTCGTCGACGAGCGGGCACTCCGCCTCCTGAACGGCCGCCGCTCCACGCCTGGCCGAGGGCTGGCCCACCGCCTCGGGTCCTCTATGGGGTGGCAGCTCCAGCTCGGCGACCACCGCCCGCGCGACCTGAGCGGCAACGTCGTCGACACGTACGTCTTCACGGATCCTCGTCCGTTCCACCCCGGTCGGCTTCTCGACGCCGTGACCGACGGACTCGTGCCTTCCCGCGTGGGCCGCATCCTCCGCTCCCGGGGGTTCGTGCGACTCGCGACCCGGCCGGGCGCGGTCGGGTCGTGGGCGACGGCGGGCGACGTGCTGGACCTCGACCCGGCGGGCTTGACCGGCTGGGACGTCGACTCGCCGCTCGGTCAGGAGATCGTGTTCTTCGGCCTGGGTCTCGACGCCGACGCGCTCGACAGGACTCTGTCGAGCTGCCTGCTCACCCCGGCCGAGCTGCTCGGCGGCCCCATGACGTGGGCGACCTACCCCGATCCCTTCCCCGCGTGGCCGATGCCCCATCACCACCACGGCTGAGCCCGCGGGTCGGGTCGCGGGTCGGGTCGCGGGTCGCGTCCTGTCGCGTTCGCGGCGTCGTGTCGTGTCTGATCACGACACGATGACGCATCGGCGACACGATGCCTCGGGATGGGAACCGCCGGGCGAGACATCGTCACGTCGCAGGGGGTTCGTCATCCGAGCGGAGGACGCCAGGCCTCCGGGGCGCCCCTAGGGTGAACGGACAGGGGCGCCGGGGGTGCCCGTGACGCGAGAGCCATCGCGACGCGCCGGCCCAGGGCGGCACGCCGACACAGGAGGGGACGATCACCATGGACACGATCCAGCGGACGACGATCGCGATCGCGACGGCACTGCTCGTCGGCCTGACCGCAGCCGGCTGCACGACCGACGGGACGCCGGGCGCGAACGGGACCACCGCCTCCTCGGCTCCTCCCGTCGCGGCGACATCGACCCCGGCGGTCGACCCGTCGACGACGCCGGCACCCTCCCCGTCCGCGGCCCCCGCGTCGATCCCCACGGCGTGCACCGATGTGGTCGACTCCGCGACCTATGCCGCGACGATGGGCTCGACGCCGCTGAACGATCCTGACTTCTTCGCCGGACGCCCCATGGGGCAGCTCACGCCCAGTGCACCTCCGGCGGGGGCATCGGCCGGCGACGTCGTGACGGCCGCCACGCAGCTCGACTGCGGCTGGCGCGACCCGCGCGCCGACATCACGGGCCTGTTCGTCTCGATCGGCGGCCTCGGGACGGCGACGGAGGCGGACTACCAGGCGTGGCTGCTCGACCGCGGCAACCTCGCTCCGGTCGCTCAGGAGGCCGGCGCGTCGTACTCCTGCGCACCCGGCCGCGGCGGCACCGTCTGCCAACTCGCCTACACGGAGTCCTTCTACGGCGTGGACATCGCCGACACCGTCTTGATGCGCGACGGTGTCGTCGTCAGCGTCTCGCAGGCGAACCACCCGACGAACAACCTCATGGGTGCGCTCGTGACGCGCATCTGGGGCTGAGGAGCGGCCGTCGCGCGCCGCGCCGCGCTGCGCCGCATGGCTTCGCCGACCTGCCCGACGCACGGCATGATGGGTCGGGAGCGAGCCGGAGGGGGACGCCGTGGGCATGAGGTGGGGACCGCATCGGATGTCCTCGGGCGTGCGATGACCGGGCGGGATCTGCCCGACATCGTGGTCTCGACCGCCGACGTCCAGGCCGTGCGCGCCCTCCCTGCCGTCACGGCATTCGCCGCGGTGTACGCGTTCGTCTACGTGCTGGGGTTCATCGCGTTCCTCGGGATCGCCGTCTACCTCAACGCCTTCGAGCACGTCCCGGTCGGCGAGTCGTTCGGCCGCGCTCTGGCCTGGACGGTGCCGTTCCCGATCGCGGCACATCTGGTGCATCACCTCGTCACGCGCCGCCGACGGGGACGCCGTCGCCACATCGCCGCACGGGCGGCGGCCCGTATCGACGCCGACGCCGTGGCCGCGGGGTATCCGCACCTGGATGTCGCCGCGCTCGCGCGCACGCTCCTCGAGGACGACAACGGCCCGCAGCCGTACAGCGGCGTCGGCAAGGAGCCGTTCGAGCCGCTGTTGCGCTGGGAGGTCGGCACGGACGACCCGGCCGCCGTCGTCGACGTCGCCCGTGTGGGGAACCCGGAGACCACACGCATCACGGTGTCACGGACACCGGCGTCGGCGTCGACGGAGCCGTCGGCGCAGCCGGAGGGGCGCCGGGCCGCTGCCGCCACCGATGGCGTCCGCTCACACCGAGAGCGAGGCCCAGCCCGCCGCGTGCAACCGGACGGCATCGACCAGTCCGCGTACGACATCCTCGACGAGGTCGAACCCGACGGCGAGACGATCGACGAGGCGGTCACCGAGCTGCTGCTGCCGGGCTTCACCCGATTCGCCGACATCGTCGACTCGGTCGTCGAACGGTACGAGGACGACGTGCCGGACGTCGCCGAGCTGCGCGATACCGTCACGACGCGGGCGCGACTGCTCTGGTCCGACCGCCGGCGGGCGGAAGCGGCCTGGTCCTCCGACGACAGCCAGCACGATCGGCTCGACATCGTCTTCTTCCACCTGCGTTTGAACGGCTTCGTCGCGCGCATGAACCTCGGCGTCGACCAGCAGGACGGGTACGACCTCGCTCGCGAGCAACGGACGCCCGATCCCGACGGCGGGGATGGCTCCGAGCAGTGGGCGTACGTCTTCTTCCACGAACAGGACACGGAGGCATTGCGCGCCGAACCGACGCGCCTCCGGCTCGCGTTCGGTTCGTTCCGTCCCGCGCCCGACATCGAACCGGGCGAACTCGCACGCGCTCGTGCGACCACCCGCGGCGAGGACGCCGTCCTCGAGCTCTCCCAGGTGGCCGCCGGCCGACGCGTCGCGGCCGCGCTCACCGAGCGAGGCTTCGACATCGACTGGGACGAGACCGCCGGGAGGCGTATCGGCGTCACGATCACGTCCTGGCGCAAGGCATTGCCGTTCTCCGACCTCGACGAGGCACGGCAGGTCGCTTCGGCCGAGAATCTACACATCACGTGGCCAGGGGCGTCCCTCCGGGCCGACGCCGCCGCCCTCGACCAGGTCGACGGCCGGTGGCACGTGTGGGCCACCGACGAGCGCGCCGGGGCCTGGTCGGACGGGTCGTGGCACGACGACGTCGGAGACGCGCTGGACGATGTCATCCACATCGCGCGAGCGAACGCGAGGGCGCGGCGCGATCGCCGCTAACGCGAGGCCCGGCCTCCCGCCCGTCGGCCCCGCGCCCGCGCCCGCCAACCTCCGAACGCCAGTGCACCGATGGCGACACCGCCGATGACGGCCGCGGGCATGTTGTCCGTGACCATCCCGATGATCAGCCACGCGACGAGGGCCATCACGATGGCCAGGATCACCACCCAATACCACGGCCACGGCTGCTGGTCGCCGTCCCGGAAGGCCTTCTGCGCGGCGGCCGTCGCCGCGTCCTGCCAGAGATCCTCGCCGTGCGTTCCGTATCGCCGCTCCCAGCGAGCCGGGCTGATGTACGACGGCCGCGGGACGGGCGGCAGCTCGGGCGGCAGCTCGGGCGGCAGCTCGGGCGGGGCGGCGCGCGGGGCCGGCGACCCGCCGAAGGTCCGGTCGCCGGCGAGGAGGAACGACCGCTGCGGCTCCGAGGACGCCGCCGCTCGGTGGAAGTCGGACACCCGCCCCTCCGACGATCGATTCGGCTCCGACCATTGCTCGGCGTCGAGGATGACATCGGTCACGAACTGACGGAGGTCGGCCTCGTCCTCGACCGACATCGTCACCAGCTGATCGAGGTGCAGTCGGACGACGGGATGGTCGACACGGACCGCGACCGAGGCGACGTCGTCGAGGAACCTCTCGGCGGGGCCGGCGAACTCCGGCCACACCCGCGTGACCGTCGGCAGCCTCGATCGGAACGCCGTCTCCGCGACCTACCACGCGACCACGACATCGGCGACCTCGGGCGCGTCGACGCCATCACCGGCATCGAGGGCTCGGCGGAGCCGTTCGCCGTAGTCCGGCCACCACCCGTCGGGCACGAATCCCATCCACAGGAACGGGAGCAGCCATTGCACCTCCCACTCGCCGACGACGGCGTCCTCGTCCAGCCCGCCTGGTGACACGGACGGGTCCCTCCCCGCCTCGGCACTCGGCGCGGACAGGACGGTCAGCATGACGACGTTCCCCACGACAGGACCCTATCGACCCGGACGGGCGACATCGTGCCGCGAGACACGCTCGCCGGCCGATTCGCCTGGGAGGCACGGGTGAGTTCCTGCGTCGGCAGCCGTGAATCTCGTGGCCGGGTGGCGTAGGCAGGACTCACATCACCACCGGCCATCGCGTCGGCGGTCGAGCAACGGAGGCATCATGGCAAACGGAGTCGCAACAGTGTGGGTTCCCGTCACGGACATCGAGCGCGCCACCGCGTTCTACCGCGACACCCTCGGCCTGACGGTCACGAGCGAGGACGAGGACTGGGTCGAAGTCGACGCGGGCGGCCTCACCCTCGGCCTGAACGCCCGCGAGGACGCGTCGGTGTCGCAGGACGGCGGCGCGGTCATCTCGTTCACGCCGGACGGCAGCATCGAGGACGAGGTCGAACGGCTGCGTTCGCGCGGCGCGACCATCGAGGGCGAGATCAGCGAGCACCCGTGGGGCCGCATCGTGCCGTTCAAGGACAGCGAGGGCAACGACCTGCAGATCTACGCACCGCCCCGCGACTGACCGCGAGGCGCTACCGGGCGCGCGGCGCGGCGCGACGCGACGCTACTCGGCGATGTCGTCGTCGTCCTGCGTGCTCAGGTACAGACGGTGGCTGGTGATGATGAGCGAGAGCCACCCCGTCCCGGTGACCCAGCCGACGGCGACGTCGGTGAACCAGTGTGCGCCGAGCAGCACGCGCGACAGTCCGACGACGCCGGCCGTGCCCGCGGCGGTTCCGACGATCGCGACCTGCGGGCCGTTCCGCTCCTGGCGCAGGGCGAGCAGATACGCGAGCACGCCGAGGATGGTCGTCGTGTTGAGAGTGTGCCCCGACGGGAACGACGGCGACTTCTCGTACGGCGGGATCGCCTCCCGACGACTCGGCCGGTTGCGCTTGATCAACCGCTTGCCCGCGAGTGTCATGGCCAGCGAGCCCGCACCCGCCGCGACGAGCAGTGTGACCGGGGTCGCACGCCGGTCTCGCACCCCGAACGCGATCGCCGCCCCGACCGTCAGGGCCGGCATTGCGATCGGCCCGAACACCCGCGAGATGACGGCCGCCGTCCCGTTCGCCACCGGCGAGCGCAGTCGCTTCGCGCGATCCAGGGCAGGCCGGTCGAGGGTCTCGACACCGTCCTTGCCCGTGACGCCGTCGTAGATCCAGGCGGCCCCGGCCGTCGCGGCGACGGCGATGCCGCCGCCCACCGCCAGGGTCGCGACGAGCGCCCGACGCGCCCCGACCTTGCGCGCGACGGTCTTGTGCCGTGACACGAGTCGCTGTCCTGCCTTCGACCGCCACTCGGTGAGGTCTCGGGCGCCGATCCGCCGCTCGGGGTGGATCGCGCCGGGGGCCGTGTCAGCGCTCGTGTCGGCGCCCGTGTCCGTGCTCGTCATCCGTACAGTCTGACCCTGCTGACGTGTCGACTCCTCAGGCAAGCCGATAGGGTCGCGCTCATGGACCTGAGCTCGATGATCATGGGAGCCGCGATCGCCTCGGTAGCGTGGATCGCCGTCTACCCCTGGGCCAAGCTGAAGAGACTGAACGCCCTCGAGGCGTCCGAGAAGCGGCCCGACCGGCCCGACGACTCGGACACGGTCGGCGCGTGACCACGGCGACCGCCGCCTCCTCGCCCGACAGCAGGGGCCGTACCGGTCTCGACCGGACGGGCCGTGATCTCGACCGCAACGCCGACGTGCGCGTGCGCGACGTCGAGGTCACGTCGGACGGCTGGCACGTCCTCCGCCGGACGACGTTCGACGTGCGGGGACGCGACGGGCGGTGGTCGACGCAGCAGCGGGAGACGTACGACCGGGGCAACGGCGCGACGATCCTGCTCTACGACGCCGCTCGGGGCACGGTGCTGCTGACACGGCAGTTCCGGTACCCCGCCTATGTGAACGACCACCCCGACGGCATGCTGATCGAGGCCGCGGCGGGCCTGCTCGACGAGGACGACCCCGAGACCGCGATCCGTCGAGAGGCGCACGAGGAGCTCGGCGTCGAGGTCGGTGACCTGACGCATGTCTTCGACGCGTACATGAGCCCCGGGTCGGTCACCGAGCGCGTGCACTTCTACGCCGCCCCGTATTCTCCTGGCGATCGGACCGGTGCCGGGGGCGGAGTGGCCGCCGAGGGGGAGGACATCGAGATCCTGGAACTCCCGCTCGATGAGGCCCTGGCGATGATCGACGACGGGCGCATCGCCGACGGGAAGACGATCATGCTGCTGCAATGGGCCGCGCTCCACCCCGACCTCGTCGGCGCCGTCCCGGCCGACGGGCCTCGCTAGCCGGTCCGACTCGCCGATCGGCCGACGCGACCGCCGCGGGCCCTCGTCCGCCGGCGCCCGATCAGCAGCACGACGGCGCCCAGCACGGACACGACCACGGCGATCGCCGGCAGCCGGAACGCCAGGGCGATCACGACGCTCGACACCTGACCACCCGACACCACGAAGGCGCGGATCGCGACGGCCGCTGTGCCACCGAGCACCGCCACCACCGCCAGGACGAGAACGGCCCTGTCGAGCACGCTGACCGGAGAATCCCGGAGGGGTCGCGCCCGTCGCCACCACAGGAGACCCGCGCCGCACAGCACCGCGAGCCCCGCGACGCTCGAGAGCATCTGCAACGCCGAGTAGACCGGCACCCCGAGGACCTGCTGGCGCAACGGCGCGAGAGCCAGGACGGCGACACCGTGCGGGTGCGTGAACGCGTCCCAGCCGACATGGGTGGCACTGCCCAGCACGCACGCCAGCACCACCACCGGCAGGCGCCGGACGCCCACCCGCTCCCGCTCCTGCCACGCCGACGGGACACGATCGCGGACGCCCGGGACGACGGCGGACCACGCCGGCCTGAGCAGCAGCCACCACCCGAGCAGCAGGACGAGCGCGAACAGCAGATCGAGGGTCAGGATGCCCCACCACGAATGCGTGCTGGCATACGACGCGAGGGCCGGTACGAACAACACGACGTCCGGAGCCATCGCTCCCACCGCGACCGCCGCGACCGGCAGGGCCGTCCGTCGGAACGGCAGGGCGACGACGGCATGGCTGATCGTGAACGGCATCCGACCATCGTGTCCGGTCGCCGGCCTGCGGTCATCGACCCGCGGGCGGGCCGGTGTCCCCCTCGCGGCTGATCTGCGCCGGTGCGACGCGACCCCGCGGAGGCGCGCCGACCCCGAGGAGGCGCGCGCGCCTCCCCGGGTCAGCCAACGACGGCCGTCGGGTCGGGCTCGTACCCGCCCGTGACCACGGCCGTCAGGTCGATCTCGCGCCCGTCGACGTCGAAGCGGTAGCGCCCCACCTGCTCGACCGTCGGCCGCTCGGACAGCCACGAGGCGAGCTGGTCGCGCTCGCCCGGTGCCAGCCACGCCAGGGGGTCGGACGTCGACCTGAATTCCAGCACGGCCGCCGTGTCCCGCAGCAGCTGCCGTTCGGGCACGCCGAGCAGGCTCCGCACGCTGCGGAAGTACACCGAGTCGGGGTCGACCTCGTACAGGCCCTTCATCCAGGCGCGGTTCACCGAAGCCACGATCGAGTTGAGCGCACCAGCCCCGGACGGGTCGTGGGGCCGCTCGGCGTTGTCCCAGACGGCCCCAGTCCGTGACGCGCTCGAAGACCTCGCGGAGGTGATCGCGCACCTCCTGCTGCGTCGTGTCGAGGGCGTAGTAGTGCGACTCCCAGTTGTGGCCGGCGACGAGCGGGCGACCGTCCTCGCCCTGGACCATGAGGTCGGGCCTCGTGCGCGCGATCGTCGAGTCGGGCAGCGCGATCAGGGGTGCGAGCCACAGACCCGGCCCATCATCTCCGGTCGCAGAGACAGACCCCGCCGGGGGCGGCGAGCGCCCTTGGCTCACCGCGAGTAGCTTCGACCGGTGCCGACATTGCAGGGTCTGCATGTTTCGAGGAACGAGCACGTAGGAGGTCTCGATGTCGACGTCGACAGCTGGTGCGGACGGGACGGGCGCGGTCACGCGGAGCCTCGTCCCGGCCCGGATGGATCGTCTGCCCTGGACGAGGTTCCACTGGTCGATCGTCGTCGGGCTCGGGTTCTCCTGGGTTCTCGACGGGCTCGAGATCCAGATCGTCGCCTCGGCCGGCTTCAAGGCCGAGCTCGGCCTGAGTGCCACCGAGGTCGGCCTGCTCGGCACGATCTACCTGCTGGGCCAGGTCGCCGGCGCCCTCTTCTTCGGTCGACTGGCGGACTCGCTCGGCCGCAAGAAGCTGTTCATCCTGACGCTCGCGATCTACCTCGTCGCCAGCGCCATCGCGGGTCTCTCCCCGAACTTCGTGTTCCTGGCCGTATTCCGGTTCTTCGCCGGAGCGGGTATCGGCGGCGAGTACGCCGCGATCAACTCGGCCATCGACGAGCTGATCCCGTCGAAATACCGCGGTCGCGTCGACATCGCGATCAACGGCACCTACTGGGGCGGTGCCGCCCTGGGGGCGACCGCCAACATCTTCCTGCTCGACACGGCGCTGTTCCCGGAGAACATCGGGTGGCGCATCGGCTTCTTCATCGGCCCGGTCCTCGGTCTCGCCATCATCTTCCTGCGCCGCCACATCCCCGAGAGCCCGCGGTGGCTGATGACCCACGGCCGCGAGAAGCAGGCCGAGCAGACCGTCGACGACATCGAGGCCCGGGTCGAACGGGACAAGGGCACCGACCACCTCGAACCCGTGTCGGACGATCAGGCGATCGAGGTGAAGGCCCAGGGCCGCATCCCGTTCTCGGTGATCGCCCGCACGCTGATCAAGGACTACCCGAAGCGCACCTTCGTCGGCGCCGCCATGATGATCACGCAGTCGTTCCTGTACAACGCGATCTTCTTCACCTACGCGCTCGTGCTCGAGAACTTCTACGGCACCGACCCCAGCAGCACGCAGTACTACTTCCT
Organism: Frigoribacterium sp. 2-23; assembly: GCF_049601585.1. Classification (GTDB taxonomy): domain Bacteria; phylum Actinomycetota; class Actinomycetes; order Actinomycetales; family Microbacteriaceae; genus Frigoribacterium. The sequence continues at coordinate 2,558,044 of NZ_CP187126.1, forward strand.
GATCTTCGCGGTGGGCAACCTGCTCGGCCCGCTCGTGCTCGGGCCGCTGTTCGACAGCTGGGGCCGCCGGCAGATGATCTTCCTGACCTATGGCGTCTCGGCCGTCGTGCTCGCGCTGTCGGCCGCCCTGTTCAGCGCCGACGTCCTGACGAGCACCACCCAGACCGCGCTCTGGAGCATCTCCTTCTTCTTCGCCTCGGCCGGTGCCTCGTCGGCGTACCTGACGGTCAGCGAGATCTTCCCTCTCGAGTTGCGCAGTCAGGTGATCGGTTACTTCTTCGCGCTGGGCCAGATCGCGGGCGCGGTGGCCCCGACGCTGTACGGCCACCTCATCGGCGACGGCACCGACCGCGGCCCCCTGACCTTCGGCTACTACCTCGGTGCCGGCGTCATGCTCGTCGGCGGCGTGATCGCGCTCCTGTTCGGCGTCGCCGCCGAGCGGAAGTCGCTCGAGACCATCACGAGCCCGCTGTCCGTGGTCGGCGGCGGCAAGGACGGTGGCGGCGGCAAGGACGGTGGTGGCGGTAAGGACGGTGGCGGCCGCAAGGACGGTGGCGGCGGTAAGGACGGTGGCGGCGGTAAGGACGGTGGCGGCCGCTAGACCTCGACGATCGGCGGCATCGCGGCGAGCTCGTCGCCGATCCCGATGTCGACGAGCACCACCTCGCCGGCGAGCTCCGACGCGGGGGCGATCAGGAGCCCGGCCTTGTGCCCGCCGAACGTCACCGTGAGTCGCGCGGGCAACACGACGGGGTCCGGCACGCTGCCGTCGTCGGGGCCGATGCCGCTCGGGATGTCGACGGCGACGACCGGCGGCCCGTCCGCCCGACCGACCGCGGGTAGGAGGACCTCGACAAGGTCGCGTGCCCGTCCGCGAAGAGCCGGGGAGGCGCTGGTCCCGGTCCCGAGGATTCCGTCGATCACGAGGTCCACCCGCCCGAGCCGCTCGGTCGCGACCGCAGGATCGAGCCACACCTCGGCATCGTCCACCACGGCGCCCCCGCCGATCGCGGCCACGAGACCGTCCTCGTGCAACCGCGACCCGGTGGCCAGGATCGTGACGGTGCAGCCGCGTGCCGCCAGCAGGGCCGCGGCGAACAGGGCGTCCCCGCCGTTGTCGCCGCTGCCGGCGAGCACGAGCACCCGGCCGGGCCAACGGTCGGCCCGCCGCAGTTCGTCGTCGACGAGGTCGGCGAGAGCGGCGGAGGCCCGCTGCATGAGCGGCTCCCCCGCGTCGAGGTGCGGCTTCTCCGCCGCCTTCACCTGAGCAGCCGACCATCCCGCAACCATGCCGCCCATGGTGGACCCGTCCGCCCGACCGTGCCCGCACCTCCTGCGTTTCCGACGCCGTGCGCACGCCGGCGCGCATGCCGGGCGCCCACGGCTGCGCCCGCTGCGGGACACTGGTTCCATGCGTTCGCACACGACCAACCCGACCGACGGCGTCGAGATCGCCTACGAGGTCTCGGGCGACGGCGAGCCCCTGCTGCTCGTGCACGGCTCAGGACTCTCGCGCGGCACCTGGCGCGGGCTCGGCTACCTCCGCGACCTCGAGCGCGACTTCACCGTCGTCGCCCTCGACCTGCGCGGCCATGGCCGCAGCGGCACGCCGCACGACATCGACAGCTATGCGATGCCGCTCCACGTCGGCGACGTGCTCGCCGTGCTGGAGGCGACGGGGCTCGACCCCGTGCACTACGTCGGCTACTCGTTCGGCGCGCGCCTCGGCCTCGTGCTGGCCGCCGAGCACCCCGAGCACCTGCGCACGCTGACCACGATCGGCGGCAGCTGGGAGCCGATGCGCGGCAACATCGCCGAGACCTTCACGCCCGAGTGGCGGAAGGCCCTGCGCGACGGCGGGATGGCCGCGTTCCTGACCGCATGGGAGGACGCCATCGGCGCCCCCGTCGACCCCGCCACGCGGCTCGCCTTCATGGCCGACGACCCGGAGGCGCTGGTCGCCTTCTTCGAGGCATCCGAACGCGGCGACGGGGTCCCCCTCGAGATCTTGGCCCAGGTCACGACGCCGACCCTGCTGCTGGCCGGCACCCGCGACGACGACCGCCACCGCCAGGCGCAGCAGGCCGCTCGCGTCATGCCCCGCGCCTCCTTCTATTCGCTCGTCGGCTATCACCACGGCTCGTCGCTCGCACCGGTCGACGAGATCACCGACCTCGTGCGCACCCTCATCGAGACGACCGACGCCTCGTAGACCATTCAGGAGATCGCCCGCCGCGCACTCCTCGCCGCCGGCTGTCAGACTGGTGTCACCATGGGCATCAGTCGACGCGCGTTCTTGACGGGGTCCGTCTCGGGCGCCGTGCTGATCCTGACGGCCTGCACGACCGACAAGCCCGCTCCGACCGCGTCGCCCACCTCCGCGACACCCACGCCGACACCGTCGCCCACCGCGACGGCACCGGCCGGTGTCGCCCCCGCCGCCTTCCGGCGCAGCGACTGGGCCTCCGACCCCTACGCCCTCGGCTCGGGCAGCTATCTGGCGCCCGACTCCACCGACCTCGACCGGCAGACCCTGCGCGGCCCGCTCGCCGATCGCCTGTTCTTCGCCGGCGAGGCGACCGCGTCGTCGTACCCCGGCACGGTGCACGGGGCCCGCGCCTCCGGGTTCGAGGTCGCCGAGACCGTCATGAAGACGGCCGAGCCGGGTGAGCGCATCGCCGTCATCGGGGCGGGGATCGCCGGAGCCACCGCCGCCCGCACCCTCGCCGATCGCGGCTACGACGTGGTCGTGGTCGAGGCCCGCGACCGCATCGGCGGCCGCATCCACTCCGTCGACGGCGACGGCTGGCCGTTCCCGGTCGAGACCGGGGCGGCGTTCCTCGTCGGCCACGCCTCCCAGGCCCTCGAGGTCGCGCTCGGTGTCGACGGCGTCACGACCGTGCCGACGACGACCGTCGTCGAGGCGCGCACGGGCAGTGGAGCCGTGTCGACGCTCACCGAGCCGTTCGCGGCCGCCCTGGCCACCGCCTCCTCGTGGGCCTCCCGGCAGTCGGCCGAGGTGTCGGCGTCCGAGGCGTTCAGCGCGTCCGGGGCGGGTGCCGTCTCGGCCGTGCCCGACGACACGGGGGTCTCGGACGCCCAGCGCCTCGCGTTCCTGCTCGACCAACTCCTGCCCGCGCAGACGGGTGCCGACGCCGGCGACCTGTCCGAGCGCGACGTCCCCGAGAGCGCGTTCCCCGACAGTGCGCAGCTCGTCACGGGGGGCTTCTCGTCGTTCGTGTCCGACCAGTTGCAGGGCCTCGACGTGCTGCGGGGCAGCAACGTCGTGCGCATCCAGTACGGCGACCGCGGCGTCGGCCTGCGTCTCGCGACCGGCGAGTCGCTCTCGGTCGACCGCGCCGTGGCGACGATCCCGCTCGGGGTCCTCAAGAAGGGCTCGACGGAGTTCGCTCCCGAGTTGCCGAGCAGCTACACCGCCGCGATCGACGCCCTGGGCGTCGGCACGCAGGAGTCGCTCTGGCTGCGTTTCGACCAGGCGTTCTGGTCGACCCAGGCGACCGTCTGGGCCGTGCTCGACGACACCGCGACCTACCGGTTCTGGCTCAACCTGATGCCGTCGACGGGTGCGCCGATCTTGGTGGCGCTGACCGGCGGCAGCGCGACGACGGCGACGGCCGACCTCAGCGACGACGACGCCGTGAGCGCCGCGATGGCCAGCCTCGCGCCGTACCTCGACCTGGTCGCGACACCCGGGACGCCGGGCACCGACAGCCCGTCGCCGACCGACTCGGGCACGCCCGCGGGCTAGCCCCGCGCGCGCTCGCCCTCGGCCGCGCCGCCCAGGACCCGAGGAGGCACGGCTCCGGTGAACACGTCGCGTCGCGGCCGCAGATGGCTGAGCCCGATCAGCGCCGCCATGACGCCGATGATCGTGCCGACCGCGATGCCGTTGTAGAACGCGAACTCGCCCGGCCACATGACCTGGGCCGGGTCCAGGAAGAAGTACGGGTACCAGCCGACGTCGGCGCCGCGGACGATCGTCGCGATGCCCCACACGACGGGGAACGGCACGACGAGCGGCAGCACCCGCCAGCGGATGCGCGTGCGGCCGGGCGCGAGCACCCAGTCGATCAGGACGAACGTCGACAGGTAGAAGTGCAGCACCTGGCTCGACCAGGGCACACCGATCGTGTAGTTGTGACCGGCCGACTGGGCCACGATGATCCCGTAGATGATGCCCGAGACGATCACGTAGGTGGTGACGAGGGCGTGCAGCACGGCGAACCAGGGCGGGTCGCGTCGACCCCGCAGGAAGAAGACACCCGAGACGGCCATCACGACCACGTTGGCCATGTTGCTCTGCTGGGTGAAGTAGGCGAAGTAGTTCGCGGTCGAGAACGTGCTGAAGCCCTGCACGTACACGAAGTACGAGATCAGGGCGACGAGACCCGTGGCGGCGGCGACCAGTCGCAAGATGCCGACGGCTCTTCGCACGGGTAGCACTCTCCGGGTCGATCGGGTCAGGGCTCGGGGCTCGTCTCCCGCTTCGGCAGGTCTCCCGCTTCTGCGGGTCTCCCGCCTCTGCGGGAGGGACGGCACGAGCCTCGACGATACCGGCACCGCTCCGAACTCGGGGCGGTGCCGGCATCGAAGCCGGGGTCGTCTCACGGACGACCCCGCGTCGATCAGGACGGGATGTAGTTGAACTCGTCGGGGTCGGGGCCGGTGCGCTCGTCCTTGTTGAGGGCGCCGATGGCTGCCACGTCGTCGTCGCTCAGCTCGAAGCTGAACAGGTCGAGGTTCTCCTCGACGCGCGACCGCGTGACCGACTTCGGGAAGACGATGTCACCGCGCTGGATGTGCCAGCGCAGCGTCACCTGGGCGGGCGTCTTGCCGACGCGCTCGGCGATCGACGTGATCGCCTCGTCGTCGAGCACACCACCCTGGGCGATGGGCGACCAGGCCTCGGTCGCGATGCCGTGCTGGGTGTTGAAGGCGCGCAGGGCGTCCTGCGTGAGGTACGGGTGCACCTCGATCTGGTTGACGGCCGGCACGACGTTCGTCTCGTCGAACAGGCGCTGGAGGTGCGCCTGCTGGAAGTTCGAGACACCGATGGCCTTCGCGCGGCCGGTGGCGTAGATCTCTTCGAGTGCCTTCCAGGTCTCGACGTAGTCGACGTCGATGCCGGGCAGTGGCCAGTGGATCAGGAAGAGATCGACGTAGTCCGACTTCAGCGCGTCGAGCGTGCCGTCGAACGCCTTCAGCGCGGCGTCGCGCTGGTGGAAGCCGTTGTTGAGCTTCGAGGTGACGAACACCTCGGAGCGGTCGAGCCCGGAGGCACGGATCGCCTCGCCGACGCCGGCCTCGTTGCCGTACATCTCGGCCGTGTCGATGTGGCGGTAGCCGACCTCGAAGGCGGTCAGCGTCGCGTCCTTCGTCTCGTCCGGATCGATCTGGAACACGCCGAAACCGAGCTGCGGGATCTCGACGCCGTTGTTCAGGGTGATGGTGGGAATCGTGGTCATCTCTCGATGCAACCACGCGCCTCCGGACGGCGTTCGTCTTGTGCCCTGGTATTCAGGTTCGACTCGTGTTACTGTCAAAGGTCGCTGGAATTCGATCCACTCTGATCGATTCCGCCTGACGGTCGATCGAGAACGATGCCTCAACCGCATCCCTACTCATCTCGGTCATGACATCCAGGCTCGACCACCGCAGCATCCCGCTGCCGCGATACCCACCGTTCGGCTACCACCCGACGACGGAGTCGCACCGCGTGACCGGCACCTGAGCGTGCCGCACGCCGACATCGTGAGACAGACCGAAAGAACCACCATGAACACCACCATGACCACCATCACCGGCACGGTCGCGACCGTGCCGACCCACACCACCGCCCGCCTGTCCGAGTTCGTCGTCGTCGACGACGCCGCTCGCCAGTACGTCGTCCGCGCCTGGGCCGACTCGATCACCGAGCGCGTGCGCCCCGGCGCCGTCGTGACGGTCGCCGGAGCCGAGGGCTGGGTCATCCCCGGCCGCAGCTGGCAGAACGAGCCGAGCCGCATCATCGTGCAGGCCTACGCGGTCGACGTCGCGGACGCGACCTCAGCCACGGCTCAGCTGGCGATCGCCGCTTGACCGACCGACGGGCCGCCCGACCGGCGGCCCTGACGACGAAAGCCCCCGCTGCGTGCGGGGGCTTTCGTGTGTCGTCGGCGACTCGGGCTGGCGGCTCAGGCGGGCAGGCCCTGCGCCCGGACCAGGATCGGCCGGTGGTCGCTCAGCCCGGCCGGCAGCGTCACGACGTCCTCGATCTCGAGGTCGATGCTCGTGGCGAAGTCGAAGTGACCCTTGACGTACTTGTAGCCGAGGTAGGTCGGCGTGCTGCTGCGCGTGAGCACGAAGCCGTCGCGCGCGACGCGCTTGCGCAGCCCGCCGTGGAACCAGGGGTAGTTGAAGTCGCCCACCATCAGCATCGGGATGCCGGGGGCGAGCGCGCGCATCAGCTGGTGCGCCGACTCGACCTGCTTCTTGCGCAGGCCGTTCGTGGCGGTCAGCGGCGCCGCGTGGAACGAGCCGATCAGCAGGTCCTTCTGCGTCGCGCGGTCCATCAGGTGCATGGCCAGGAGCCGCTCGTGCGCCGGCGACATCACGCGGTCGTGCATCGACTTCTTCAGTGCGTAGACCTTCGTTCCCAACAACTCGAAGCGGTCGGGGCGGTAGTAGGCGGCGAGGCCGAGACGGTTGTTCCGGGTCGAGGCCGCGAGCGTGAGGTCGCCGACCTGCTCCGGGATGTCGTTCGTGTCGGCCTCCTGAAGACACAACACGTCGACCTGGTGGTCGCGGACCAGGGCCTGGATCTCGCCCTTGGCCTTGTGCTCCCTCAGGTTGTAACTGACGACGCGCATGCCGTTCGGGTTCGATGCTTGTTCATCCACGAGTAGTGAACCTAGTCCCTTCGTGTTTCAGACAATCGCAGGTTGGGTGTCGCGCGGCGGGCTCGTCGGAGAACACCGATGTCCCGATCACACCGGTCGGTTCGGAGCGAACGCCGGTGGCGACGGGTGCGAACCCGGCCCACGACGGAAGGAGGCGGCCCGCACCGGGTGCGGACCGCCTCCTTCGTTCTCGACTCGACTAGTCGGTCGTGGTCACCCTCTCGGCCGAGGCGGTGCGACCCGACTCGAGCGCCTGGCGGCGACGACGGCCGACCACGGCTGCCGCGATACCGGCGAGCAGCAGTGCCAGGCCGGCGAGGGCCGGGAAGGTCGGCTCCGAACCGGTGTAGGCCAGGGGGCCCGTGGCGGCGGGGTTCGTGCCCGAGCCGGGCGTGGTGCCCGCCCCGGGTCCGGTGCCCGCACCGGGTCCGCTGCCGCCCGCACCCGGGGCGCCCGGATCGGTCGGGTCGACGGGAGCAACCGGTGCCGGGCCTGCCGCGACCGTCACGTACGTGACCTGACCGGTGTCGCCGTAGACGATGCGGCCGAGGTACGACTGGTCGTACTCGAGTCCCGTCCAGGACGCGGTCACCGTGGTCGTGCTGCCGAGCGCCGCCGTCAGCTGCGTCGGGTCGACCGTGAAGGTCGACGCGGCCGCGGCCCGCGCCGTGGGTGCCGTGTCGCCCGTGATCAGGTACGTCGTCAACGTCGACAGGTTCGCCGTCGGCGCCGAGTAGTAGTCGACCACGGCGAGGTAGTCGCCCGCGGGCAGCTTCTCGATGTCGAGCTGCTCGTCGGCCGATCCGGTGGCCGCGGTGCCGGTCAGGGCATCGGGCTGGCCGGTGGCGTCCAGGTGGTACAACGCGAGGTCGAGGTCGGCCTTGTCGTCGGCCGAGTCGAGCGCGAACCGAGCGTGCGCGACTCCCTCGGGCACCGTGATCGGGATCTGGAACTCGTCGCCCGTCACGCCCGTGTTCGTCGCGACCGAGCCGAGGGCGAGGCCCTGAGTCGTCAACGGGATGGACAGGTCGTCACCCGCGACGACGTCGACGCTCGCGCTGCCGCTGGCACCGGAGCCGTCGATCTCGGGGGTCGCGGCGAGCAGCACCGGACGCACCGCGACGGGGATGCGCACGTCGTGCGACGCGTTGCCCCAGGTCAGGTAGTCCGACACGAACTCGTTCGGCACGACGCTCGAGTTGCTGGTGAACGTGATCGTGTACGAGGCCGACTCACCGGCGGCGAGGGTCAGGGTCGTCGGGCTGACGACCGCGTCGACACCCGGGATGGCCAGCGTGCTCGCGGTGTACGTTCCTGCGGTCTCGGCGGTCACCGTGCGGGTGACCGTCTCGGTACCGGCCAGGGCGCCGATGCTGACGGACGGCAGGTTGAGATCGCTCGTCGGACCCTCGAGGGTGCCCAGCGAATCGATGTACGTCTGCCAGTCGGCGGCACCGCTGTTGTACACGAGACCCGGGTCGAAGAACTTCGTCGGGTCGACGTGACCGGCACCCTGGGCGAAGACGTCCTCGGTGCCGTCATCGGCGGCGTCCACCAGGTCGTAGGCCGTCGTCATCATGGCCGACTTGACCTTCGCGGGCGCCCAGTCGGGGTGCATGGTCTTTCCGAAGAAGAGCGCGGCGAGACCGGCGATGTGCGGGGACGACATGCTGGTGCCGGAGAGGAACTCGTACGTACCGGCAGCACCCTGGGCGTTCGCGCCATCGGCCAGGATCGCGACGCCGGGCGCCGAGATGTCGGGCTTCAGCACGTTCGAGCCGTCGGCCTCGACCGGACCGCGCGACGAGAAACCGGCGATCTGAGGCGTGGCGGGCTCGGGCAGACCCGTCGGGTTGCCGTCGACGAGGGTGACCTCGGCCGTGCCGAGCGCGGCCGCGGCGTGCAGGGCCTGGTAGGCCTGCGCGTCGACGTGCACCGTCGGGATGCTGTGCGCGTCGACGTCGACCGAGGACGGCGTCTTGTTCACCAGCACCATGCCCACACCGCCGGCACGCTTGACCTCGGCGGACTTCGCCGTCCGGTCGGTGATGCCGCGGTCACAGAGCACGATCGTTCCGGCGACGAGCGTCGGGTCGAGGGTGCCGGCGTCGCAGATGACAGCTCGGTCGTCGGCTGCAGCCGCGAGCTTCACCTTCGTGGCCTCGACGAATCGGGCCGTGAGACCGTCGGGGTCGGTCGAGAGCGACGTCGAGCCGCCGAGGTAGTTCACCGCGGCACCGCCGGCCGGAGCGACCGAGACGGTCGCGTCGTAGCTGGGGATCGTGCTGGCCGCGACGGTGGTGATCCAGGGCGAGGCGTTGTCGAGCGTCGAGGCGCCGGGGCCGGAGTTGCCCGCCGAGGCAGCGACGAAGACGCCGGCCTGAGCCGCGCCGAGGAACGCCTGGTCGGTGTACGAGTACGTCGTCTCGGCGGCGCCGCCACCGATCGAGTAGTTGATGACGTCGACGCCGTCCTTGGTGGCCTGCTCGATGGCGTTCACCAGGTCGAGGCCGGCGCAGCCGTCGTCGTCGGTCGAGTTGCGGTCGGGACCGTCCCAGCAGACCTTGTAGGCCGCGATCTTGGCGGCGGGGGCCACACCGGAGATCGTGCCGAAGTCGCGGTCGTTGATGGTCACCTCGACGTCGGCGTTGCCGGCCGCGGTGCTCGCGGTGTGCGATCCGTGTCCGTTGCCGTCGCGGGGCGACAGGTACTCGCCCTGGGCCTCGGTGCCGATCTTGCCGCGACCGAAGCCGTCGACGTAGTAGCGCGCGCTGATCAGCTTCGTGTTGCAGTCGTCGGCGCTGAACTGGACACCGGTCTGGCAGGTGCCCGTGAAGGTCTGACCGTCGCTCTTGGCGAACTTCACGGCGTCGCCGTCGCGGTAGGGCTGCGTCGTGGACGGTGCCGCACCGAGGGCGTCGCCGGCGAAGGACGCGTTGCCCGCGGCGATACCGGAGTCGATGATGCCGACGACGACACCCTCGCCCGCGCGGTCACGACCGCCGGGAATCTGGTCCCAGACGCCGCCGTTGCCCTGTGCGTCGCCCAGACCGAGGAACTCGGTCGAGGGGGTCGCGGTCAGCTTGTACATCTGGTTCTTGTTCACGGCGGCGACCTTCGGGTCGGCCGCGAGCTTCTTCGCCTGATCGGCCGACAGGTGCGCGCCGAACGCATTCGTCGTCACCGAGAGGTGCGAGACGATGTCGGCACCGACGCTCTTCGCGACCTCGGTCTGCGTCGACTCGAGGTGGTCGCTGTACGACGCCACGGCCGCCGACTTCATGTCGATCTTGCCGCCCTCGGGCGCGGCGGTCTTGGGGATGCCGGCCGTGCCTCCTTCATAGGCGGCGGCAGCGGGTTCGCGCAGCGTGACGATGTACGTCCCCGCGCTGAACGTCGGGTCACTCAGGACGGCCGGGCCGTCCACGGCCTGGGCCGTCGCCGGGAACGCGAGCGCCCCCGTGGCCACGAGGCCGGTGATGAGGAGTGCAGGGAGCAGCGGCCGTCGTCGGCCGGAGGATGTGATCACTGAATACCTTTCGAACGCCGCCACCCCCTGTGCCGGTCGTCCGATAAGAATTACCTGAGAATTAACCTGTCCCTCTAGTGGGGGTGGTGGCCGAAAGCGGCCACTGACCTAGACAGGTCAGTTTGTTTACGCGGCCGTCACATGGCGCGGCGGCCTCGAGGGTGGCGTCGAGGGTGGCGTCGGCAGGCTAGACCCACCCCCGACGGGCAGCCTCGACCCCGGCGTGGAACCTGTTGCTCGCGCCGAGCTCGGCGAACAGCTCACGCAGTCGGCGCCTCAGGGTGCGGGGCGAGATGCCGAGCTGGCGGGCGATGACCTCGTCGGTCGCTCCCGCCGCGACGAGGGCGAGCACGTCGCGCTCGTCGGCGCTGGGCGCGCGGGTCGACTCCGGAGGCGCGGCGGAGGGCTGCGACGTCGGGTGCCCCGCGCGGGCGGCCGGCGTCGTGCCGGGGCCGGAAGCCGACCCCCTCTCGGGAACTCCGGATCGCGGCGACGCATCGGTCGCCGCCGCGGCCAGCCGGGCGGCGACGGCCGCCCAGTCCTGATCGACCGACGCCGTCGCGGGCTCGTGCGACGGCACCGGCACGGCACTGCGCCAGCGCGACTCGAAGAGCTCGCACAGGGCCTCGACCAGCGGGGCGGACTCGGTGACCAGCGCCTCCGGCGCTCCCTCGCCGAGACCGAGCGAGACGAGCGCGACGCGACGGTCGACGATGGCGAGCTTGACGGGCAGGTCGGAGGCGACCCGCGCCTCCTCGCCCTCGGCGCCGAGGCGGTGCACGCCGGCCCAGCTGCCGTCGGCGGCGAAGCTGGCCACGGCGTAGACGGCGCGCCACCGGACGCCACGGCGGAGAGCCGTGCGCTGCGTCGACTCGTTCGACGCGACGACGTAGGGCGGGCGGTCGAAGGCCATGAATTCCGACTGGGCGCGGTGCTCGAGTCGCGAGTACCAGTCGCCGACCTCGGCGGACCCGACGACGACCCGGGTGAGGCCGCTGGGGTCATGGCGGTCGCGCCCCCGGTCGAACAGATCGGCGAGCGACCCGATGCCGGCGCGCACCTCGACGAGTCGCTCGGCCTGCGCCGTCACGAGTGCAGGAACGGCGACGCGGGGGTCGACGGCGGCATAGGGGTCGTCGAGCCGTGAGCCGCGGTGCACGAGGCCGAGGGTGCGCAGGCGCTCGAGCGCGGCGTGGGCGTCGTCGGGGGCGAGACCGAGCGCGGTCTGCACGGCAGTCGTGTCGGCTCCTCCGGAGAGCACGACGCCGTAGACGGCCGTGGTGGTGGGGTCGAGCCCGAGTGCGGCGAGCGGCGGCAGGGCCGGCTCGGCGAGATGGCCTGAGTTCGCCGCGGCGGGGGCGTCGGGGTCGGGGGCGTCGTCGGCGCGCGCGAGGTCGGTTGCGTCGTCAGGAGTCGGGTCGACCATCCCCCGATCCTGCCCTGTCCCGGGCCGGGGCGTGTGCGACGCGTCCTGCTCTTACCACCGACACCGCGCCTCCTGCTCTCGTCCCGTCGGCGTCACGACACGCGTGACACCCGTTCGAGGGTCGTTCATGTCTCGCCCCCCGGTCGTTCACGCGGCGTTCGCTCGGCGCGAGTCAGCTGGCGCGGTCGGGCATCAGGTCCGTCGATCACGATCACGATCACCAGGAGCAGAAGTGACCCCGAGAACCCGCCGCCCCCACGCGGCCCTCGCGACCGGAGCGCTGGCGTTGACCGCCGGCCTCGCGCTCGCCCTCAGCCCCGTCGCCGCCTTCGCGGCCCCCTCCCCCGCGCAGAACGGCGGAGCCGCCCGACACGGCGGTGTCGACAAGACACAGAACCTGCTCGACTCGATCAAGGGCACGACGGCGAAGAACGTCATCCTGCTGATCGGCGACGGCATGGGCGACAGCGAGATCACGTCGGCGCGCAACTACGCGTACGGCGCCGGCGGAGTCCTGCCCGGCATCGACGCGCTTCCGCTCACCGGTCAGTACACGACGTACTCGCTCTACAACTCAGGCCCGAACAAGGGCAAGCCCGACTACGTGCCCGACTCCGCCGCGACCGGCAGCGCCTGGGCCACGGGGACGAAGACGTACGACAACGCGATCTCCGTCGACATCGACGGAACCCCGCAGGACACGCTGATCGAGATCGCCAAGGCCAACGGCCTGAAGACGGGCAACGTGTCGACGGCCGAGATCCAGGACGCGACGCCGGCCGTCCAGGCCGCGCACGTCGCGGCCCGCAGCTGCTACGGCCCCGACAGCGCCTCCTGCGGAGCCGACGCCCTGGCCGCCGGCGGCCTCGGCTCGATCAGCGAGCAGATCATCGACACCCGCGCCGACCTCACCCTCGGTGGAGGCGCGGCCTCGTTCACGCAGACCGCCAAGGCCGGCGACTACTCAGGCAAGGCATTGTTCGACCAGGCGTCCGAGCGCGGCTACCAGGTCGTCCGCGACGCCGCGGGCCTGAAGGGCCTCACCGTCGCCGACCAGACGAAGCCGGTCCTCGGCACGTTCACGGACGGCAACTTCCCGACCCGCTTCGCGGCGACGACGGCCACCGTCGGCGGCGCCGACCTCGCGCCGACGACCTGCGCACCCAACCCGGCGCGTCTCAGCACCGACCTCTCGCTGCGCTCGCTCACCGAGAAGTCGATCGGACTGCTCGACACCGGCGACAAGGGGTTCTTCCTCCAGGTCGAGGGCGCCTCGATCGACAAGCGCGACCACAGCGCCGACGCGTGCGGTCAGATCGGTGAGGTCCTCGATCTCGACGAGGCCGTCCAGTCGGCCCTCGCCTTCGCCAAGGCCGACGGCAACACGATGGTCATCGTCACCGCCGACCACGCCCACACGAGCCAGATCGTCGACAGCACTCCCCCGGCGACGCTGAGCACCGCGCTCACCACGGTCGACGGCACCACGATGAAGATCGCGTACGGCACCGCGGCGGCCGGAGGCTCGCAGCAGCACACGGGCACCCAGCTCCGCGTCGCCGGCTACGGCCCGGGAGCGGCGAACGTCGTCGGCCTGATCGACCAGACCGACAACTTCTTCACCATCGCGAACGCGCTGCAGCTGAACCGCGACGTCGACTCGCTCAGCAAGGCCGCGACGATCACCGCACCTTCGACGGTCGCACCCGGTGCCACATTCACCGTCAGCGCCGCCGGCCTCGCCGGTGACCGCCAGACGACCGGTGTCGTGCAGAGCGACCCCGTCGCCCTGCCGCGTGCCGACGTCATCAACGGCGGCGTCAGCTATTCGGTCACGGCTCCGACCGAGCCCGGGGCCCACACGGTCACCGTGACCGGCTCGCAGTCGGGCACCGTCCTCACCGCCGCGTTCACCGTGGCCGACCCGGCGACCCCGGGTGCCGGCACGGGCACGGGTTCTGGCACCGGCGCGGGTGGCACCGGTGGCGGTTCAGGAGTCGGCGGCACCGGACCCGCCGCCGCGGGCCCCGCCGGCCTGGCCTTCACCGGCGCGACCGTCCTGCCCGCCGCCCTGGCCGCGCTCGCCCTGGCCGTGCTCGGCACGATCCTCGTGCTGCGTCGCCGCCGGCTGACGGACGTCGCCGCCGGCTCGCTCGCCGCGGGCTCGGACGCCGACGAATCAGGCATGCGCGCGTAGGCAGCACCGCACCCCGCAGGAGGCGCGGGTCGGGTCTCGTGACCCGGCCCGCGCCTCCTGCGCTTCCGCCGTTACGCCGAGACACCCAGAAGTCGCCGAGACACCCCGGGATTCACGGGTGTCTCGGCGACTTCTGGGTGTCTCGAGCGTGCGGCGGCGCGTCAGGCGTCCGCCGGGCCTGCGGTGGGGGCCCGCCCGCGGGCGGTCAGGAGATCTCGCTGAGCAGCTCCGCGACGGTGAGGCGCTCGCGTCGGTTCTGGATGCGGTTCCAGCGCCGGTACGCGGCCTTGACGGTCGCCTCGTCGAGCTCGAGCAGCTCGAAGAGACCGGCGAGCTCGCTCCCGGTGAGATCGGCGGCGACGAGGGGGAGCTTGTACTCGGGGCTGGCGTACGGCTGCCGGGCGAGGAGCTCCCGCACTCCGGGGTCGTCCTCGCGCTGCTCCATCAGGAGGATCACCGTCCGCGACCGAGGGGCCGACAGGACGAGCGACGACCGCACCTGCGGATCGGGGTCCACCGCGAGGGCGATCTCGATGGCGAGCGGGAGGTCCTCGTCCCCGGCGAGGTCTCCCCTCTGCCACGGGTCGCCCTGGATCGCGACGAGCATGTCCGGGTGGACACCGAGCGACGCCTCGCCGCGGGTGCGCGGCGTGGAGGCACGGCGGGCGTCGGCCTCCGAGTAGCGGGCGGCCGGGAAGCCGGTGCCGGCGTAGACGGTGTGCGCGACGGGCAGCGAGGTGAGCGTCTCGTGCAGGACCGTGGCCGCCTCCTGGACGGCGGCGCCGGTGACGTCGCCGTCGGCCGAGACGAGGGCCGCCTCGTAGGCGTCGAGTGCCGCCCGGTGGTTCGCGACGGACGTGCGGAACATCGTGCGACCCTCGGGTCCACCCGATCGCGGCGGGTCCAGATGTACCTGGACCGACCCGAGGGGCGGCAGGTCTCCCCGGCGATGGCCCCCGCCCGACGACACGGCGGTGAAACCCTCATCTTCTGCGCTCATGAGGTGACGATAGCGGCCGGCCAGCCGCCGGGCCGTCGGTTCGTCAGGCCGTCGGTTCGCCGGGCCGTCGGTTCGTCAGGCGAGGCCGAGTTGCTGAGCGATGCCGAGCTCGTCCGTGCTGCCCCAGCGCTCGCTCGCACGGCCGTCGCGGAACCCGATCACCTGCACGTTGCGGATGCCCGTGAACCGCCGACCGGTCGCGGCATGACCCATCCACTCCCCGGTGTGGGTGCCGGCGAGGGTCGAGATCGTGATGACCTTCGACGGGGTCGCGATCGTCTCGACGTCGGATCGTTCGACGTCCGAGAACGACGTCCCGAACTGCTCCCAGAACCAGGCGATTCCTGAACCACCGGCGGGCTGCCCCGGCGCCGCGTCGTGATCGACGAAGTCCTCCGTGAAGCGCTCCTCGAGCGGGCGCGCCTGATCCCGCATGCGATCCCGTGCCTCCACCGTCGACTGCGCTCCGACTGTCACTTCCACGGCCATGTCCTCCGCCTCTCCTGAGTTCGACGCGACGAGGACGACACCACGCCGCCGCGGCAGCGACGTGCCGCCGCGGCCCACCGTAGGACTCGCCGCCGGATCGGGTTCAGGTGAGCACGACCCCGACCGACGGTGAGCCCCGAGGAGGCGCGGACAGCGACCGAAGACCGGTCACGTCGGCCACGTCGACGTCCGCACCGCGCTCGACCTCGGAAGACCGGCGCCGCCGACCCCGAAGGATCGACGGCGCCGGTCGGGACGATCAGCGTCGCGTCACCCCTTGACGCCTCCCGCGCTCAGACCCGACTGCCAGAACCGCTGCAAGAACAGGAACGCGACGACGAGCGGCAGGATCGACACGAACGATCCCGTGAGCACGGTCGAGAACAGCACCTGCGCTCCACCGCCTCCGGTCGCGGCCTGCTGCCACTGGGCGAGACCGACCGTCGCCGGATAGAGGTTGGGGTTGTTCAGCATGATCAACGGCAGGAAGTAGTTGTTCCACGTCGAGACGAGCGCGAACAGCAGCACCGTGACGACACCCGGCGCGAGCAGCCGCGACGAGATCGTCAGGAAGATCCGCAGCTCACCCGCCCCGTCGATGCGGGCCGCCTCGAGCAGGCTGTCGTCGACCGCCTCCGACGCGTAGACCCGCATGAGGTAGACGCCGAACGGGCTGACGAGCGACGGCAGGATGATCGCCCACGGGGTGTCGACGAGGTTCGCCGCGCTGAACAGCAGGTACGTCGCTCGCGACCGTGTACAGCACCGTGTTGCCCATCCAGTGCAGGAAGATCCCGTCCTGGAAGGTGAACAGCTGCGTGATGTTGTCGCCGAGGGCGAAGGTGCGGCCGAACGCGAGACCGAACGTGCTGAAGATATCGGCGTTCGTCTTCTGGCCTGCACCGCCAACCAGACGAGCGGCACGAGGAAGTACGCCAGCGTGATCCACAGGATCACGGTCAGGATCGGCGCCTTCTTCTTGCTGCGCTCGACGCGACGTCGCGGACGGCGCCGACCCGCGCCTCCTGAGTTCTCGAGACGGCGTGCGGGTCGGTCGGTCGCCGTGGCGCCGGCGGTCTCGAAGGGTGCGGGTGAGTGACCCCTCTGCCTCTCCTCTTTCGTGGGGCACTGAGAAGACGGAGTCCTGGCAGCCGTCGAAGAATCGACTAAGGATCTGGTGCCAGCCGCCCCCGAGCCCGGCCGTGTCGTGGATGCTGGCGTGAGGCATGTTCGGGGCGTGGGACGCCCGAGCGCGTCGCCGGGTATCCCTCCGAGACGATCGACGGGGTGAGAGGGCGCATGATGCCGGACAGGGACGAGGCGCGCGGGCTCGTGGTGGTCGCCGAGGACGAGTCGGCGATCGCGGACGTCGAGCGGATGTATCTGCAGGACGCCGGCTTCCGAACCCTCCTGGCTCGCGACGGGTACGACGCACTCGCCCAGATCCGTCGTTCGTCCCCCGTCGCCGCCGTGCTGGACATCGGGCTCCCGGGCCTCGACGGACTCGAGATCCTCCGCACCCTGCGGCGGGAGGACGACTGGACACCGGTCGTGCTCGTGACGGCACGGGACGGAGAGGTCGACCGTATCCTCGGCATCGAGCTCGGCGCGGACGACTACCTGACCAAGCCGTTCTCCGGTCGGGAGCTCGCCGCGCGGGTTCGCGGACTCGTCCGTCGCACGGGCGTCCGGGCCGGCAGCATCATCACCGCCGGTCCGGTGAGCATCGACCGCGACCGGCGAGTCGTCACGGTCGACACCCGGCCCGTCACCCTGACGACCACCGAGTTCGACCTGTTGGCCCATCTCGCCTCGGAGCCGGGGCGGGTGTTCGAGCGCTCCCAGCTGCTCAGCGCGGTCTGGGGCGTCGCCGACTTCAGCGGAACGCGGACCGTCGACGTGCACATCGCACAGCTGCGCGCGAAGCTCGGGCCGACCGTCGCCGTCCGCACCGTGCGCGGTGTGGGCTATGCCTTCGATGCCGAACCACCCCGATGACCCGCGTGCTGACCGACGTGCTGAGCCGCATGCTGCCCCGGAGCCTGACCGGCCGCATCGTGCAGACGACCATCGCGGTCGCCGTGATCGCCGTCGTCGCGGTCTCGATCGCCGGATTCCAGTTGGTGAGACAGGAGTCGTTGATGCAGACGGCTCTCGTCCTCCGGACGAGCGCGCAGGCCATCGCGGCGTCGCCGGCAGACGAGCGAGAGGCCCTGGCGACGGAGCTGGCCCAGCGAAGCGACGGCCGTATCCAGATCGCCTTCGGCGGCACCGGCACCGGCACCGTCTCGGCACCCGGCCTGTCCCTCCCACCCCGGCTCGAACGGCGCCTCGCCACCGAGACCCAGGTCTCGGCGCGCGACGTCTCGGGAGGGCACACGCTGCTCGCCGAGGCCGTGCCCCTGCCGGGCGGCGGATCGGTGATCGCCATCGAGGACGCCTCGATCCTCCACGGCGACCGTGTCCTGGATCGTTTCGCCGTCGCACTCCTGGTGGGCCTGGCCGTCGCGGTCGGCCTGGGAATCGTGCTCGGCCGGTTCACGACGAGACCCCTGCGGGCGATCGCCGCCACCGCGACCCGCCTCGCCCGGGGCGATCGCGGCCTCGGCGACCGTGGTCTCGGCGACCGTGGTCCGGGCGATCGCAGCCTGGGCGAACGCGGTCCGGGCACGGTCGACGCCTCCATCGTCGGTCGGTCAGGATCGCGGGCCTCCGGCGGCCGGGCCACCGGGACGGGCGCCGCCGGGACGGGCGCGGCGGCCCGCGAGGTCGCGGAGATCCAGAACGCCCTCGAGGTACTGGACACGGAGCTGGCGCGATCGGAGAGCGCCCAGAGGGAGTTCCTGCTGTCGATCTCGCATGAGATCCGCACGCCTCTCGCCGCCCTGCGTGGTTACGCCGACGCGCTCGGGGACGGCCTCGTGCCCGGGCACGAGGTCCCGCGCGTGGCCGGCGTCATGCGTGCCGAGACGGAACGCCTGGATGCCTTCGTCACGGATCTGCTGGCCCTCGCCCGGCTCGAAGCGGACGACTTCGTCGTGCGACCCGAACCGTTCGACGTCGTCGGGTTGGTCGATCAGGCCGTCGAGGCCTGGAGCGGACGCGCGGCGACGGTCGGCGCCGTCATCCGACGGGAGTCGACCGTCGAGGACGTCGTCATCGTGTCGGACCCGCATCGGGTCCGGCAGCTCGTCGACGGTCTCGTCGAGAACTCGTTGCGCGTGTCCCCTCCGGGTGGCCTGGTCACCGTCGGCGTGTCCGCGACTCAGGACGACGCGGTGGTGTCCGTCACGGACGACGGACCTGGTCTCGACGCGTCCGACCTGCCGCACGCGTTCGTCCGCGGAGCCCTGCGCGACCGACACCAGGGTGACCGCCCGGTCGGCACGGGTCTCGGCCTCTCCATCGCCGCACGCCTGGCGGGACGGCTCGGTGCCACGGTCGAGGCGCGTCCGCGCGCCGCCGGCGCGGAGTTCCGGGTCTCGCTGCCTCGGGGACCGCACCCGACCGTCCGTGCCGCCCGCGCCTCCTCGTCCGTACACGATCCGTACACACGGCTGACAGAGGCCGAACACGACGGCAGCACCCTTCCCTCATGACCATTTCACCGATCATCGCCCCGCTGGCCGTCGCACTCGTCGCCGCCGGCACCATCACCGCGTCCGCGACCGGAGCGCTCGCCGCGACCCCGGCCTCCCCCGCCCCCACGTCGTCCGCGACATCGTCGACCTCCGGGCAGCACCACGAGCATCTCGGCAAGGACGCCACCCTGCAGCAGATCCAGGCCGCCGGGGCATCCGCGACGGCCACGCGGATCTCGAGACTGAACGCCGCGGTCACGAAGGTCGACGCGGACAAGACCCTCACATCGGGCGACCGCAGCGCCGTGCTCTTGAAGCTCCAGAACGGCCTGACCGGCATGCAGCACCTGCAGTCCTCCCTCGCCGGCGACACCACTGCTGCACAGGCCCGCACCGACTACACCGCCGTCTTCGCCCAGTACCGCGTGGTCGCGGTCGTGCTGCCGCAGGAGCGCATCGTGCGGGAGGCCCACCGCGTCACGTCGACGACGCTGCCCCACCTCCAGGCCGCGGAGAAGAAGCTCTCCGACCGGTTGACCACGCATGCGGCAGCGGACTCGACCGCGGCGAAGACGGCGCTGGCCGACCTGCAGAAGCAGATCGCGACCGTCCAGTCCGACAACCAGGGGCTCGACGCGGCCGCCCTCGCCGTGACGCCTGCGCAGTACGACCAGGCGCACACCGCGATCAGCTCCGTGACGTCCACGGCGACGGCCCTCAAGAGTGCCGTGGCCGCGGCACGGAAGGACATGCAGACCATCCGACAGGCGTTGCACGGATGACGTCCTACAGACCGAGGAGGAGGGCTCGACGGAATCGCCGTCGAGCCCTCCTCCTCGGCACCGTTCTGGTCGTGGCCACCATCGCCGCCGTCGGCGGTGTCGCTCTGACCTCGCGGGGAGCGTCCCCGACCGCCTCCCGCGCGCCGTCCGCCATGCCGGCGCCGGCCGCCACACCGAGCTCGTCGGCGACACCGGCACCGGTCGCCACGCCGGCGCCGGCCGCCACACCGAGCCCGTCTGCTGCACGGGCACCGGCACCGACGCCGACTCGTCCTGAATCCGCACTCGCGGCCGGCAGCCCCGTCGTGACCATCGGCGACTCGATCATGGCCGGGTACGGGCTCGACGATCCGGCCACCAGCGCCTGGCCCGTCCGCCTCGCCGTCCAGACCGGAGCCGTCGTCGTCAACGACTCCTGCAGTGGCGCCGGTTTCATCTCCTTCGGAGACTGCGGAACGACCTATGCGGGGCTCGTCGCGGCCGCGGCGGCGGCGCATCCCGGTCTGATCGTCATCCAGTCCTCCGACAACGACCTCGGGGAAGACCCGAGCACGCTCGCGGCCGCGACGAACCGGACCGTCCAAGCCCTGCGAGCGGCTGTGCCGAACGCCCGCATCGTCGGCCTCTCCACCCTGTGGAACCAACCCGGCGCCGTTCCCGCCGAGGTCTCCGAGTCGAGCGACGACCTCCGGCTGGCACTCGCCGCCGTGGGCGGGTCCTTCATCGACATCGGCCAGCCCCTCGCCGGGCACTCAGGCATGTTGCAGGACGACGACGAGCACCCCACCGACGCCGGCCAGGAGGCCCTCGCGACGGCGATCCTCGCCGACCTCCGCGCCTCGAACGTCTGACCGACCCGGGCGGCCGCGGTCCCGGTGCGACCGGGGGCCGTCCCGGTGCGGACGGCCCCGGTCCCGGTGCGGCCGGCCCCGGTGCGGCCCGTGCCGGTCAGCGGCCGCGCCGGGAGAGCACCCGGGCGAACAGGATGACGAGCAGGCCCGACGCCGGCACGATCAGGAGTCCGTAGCGCAACGCCGTGGCGTCGGCGATGGCCCCGATGAGCGGGGGCGACACCAGGAAGCCCACCCGCAGCAGCCAGCCGATGATCGTGAGCCCCGTGCCGGGCCGGAACCCGGGGATCTCGTCCGCGTTCTGCATGGCCGACGGGATGAGGGTGGCGACACCGAATCCTGCGACACCGAACCCGACGATGGTGCCGATCACGCTCGGGAACGCGAGGGCGGCCCCCAGACCCACGACGACGAGGACACCGCCGCTGCGGGCCACGGCCCGCTGGCCGAACCGGTCGGTCATGCGGTCGCCCAGCAGGCGCCCGACGAACTGCATCCCCTGGAGCGAGATGAAGCCGAGACCTGCGACGAAGGCGGACGTGCCGAGGCTGTCGGAGAGGTAGATCGCGGACCACGAGCTTCCGGAGTCCTCGACGATGGCGCCCACGGACGCGATGACGACGAGGGCGAGCAGCACGCTGTAGCGGGCCACGAGACCGAGCGCCTGCGGTGACGAGCCGCGGGCCACCCCGGCGTCGACGATCGCCTCGTCCTGAGCAACCGACGCGTCCGCGGCGCTCGTCGGCGCTGCCGCATCCGCCGCAGCCCCGGCCCCGGCCACATCCGCTGCCGCATCCGCCGCAACCGGCTCCGCACCGGGCAGGAGCCACCGGTACGCCAGCACCGCGGCGATCCCGAGCAGCACGCCGGAGAGGGACAGGTGCACCAGCAGGGGCACCTCGAGCTGTGCCGCGACCGCTCCCATGGCTCCGCCCGTCACCGCACCGACCGACCAGACGGCGTGGAACGAGTTGATGATCGACCGCCCGTAGAGGCGCTGCACGCGAAGGCCGTGCGAGTTCTGCGCGACGTCCGCGATGGCGTCCATGGCTCCGGCCAGGAACAGCGCGAGCGCCAGCACGAGCCACCCCGGCGCGATGCCCGTCAGCAGGATGCCCACGGCCGCGACGAGCGTGGCCGCGACGGCGACGCGCGAGGAGTGGAAGCGGCGGATCAGGAGCCCCGCACTCAGCCCTGCGATGAGCGCACCCACCGGATACGCCGCGACAGCCGTGCCGAATGCCGCGTTGGTCAGGTCGAGGTCCGCCTTGATCTGCGGATACCGCGGCAGCAGGTTGGCGATCAGCGCGCCGTTCGTGAAAAAGAGAACGCTGACGGCGATGCGGGCGCGACTGGCGTCGCGAGAGGGGGTCGCCGCCGTGGCCGTGGTCGTGAGGGAGGGCGTGGTCATGGGAGAACGATCCGATCTGAGGAGGCCGGCGGGGCCCTGGGTCCGCGCACCCGGAGGTGCCCCGGACACGAACGAGTGGTCTGGAAAGTCAGGAGGAGCGGGTCGGCTCAGAGGGCAGGTGCGGGAGTCCTTCTCCGCGCCAGGGCCGCGGCGGCCTCGTCGGGAGACCATCCGGTCGACGCGATCGCCTCGAGCACCCGCGCGCGGGTCACCGGCTTGACGGTATCGATGTCGTTCACGACTCGGGAGACGGTCTGATACGAGACGCCGGCCACGCGGGCGACGTCCTTGATCGTCGGACGAGGCACGGTGGGGCGCTCGCCTTTGCGCGCCTCCTCGATCGACCCGTCAGCGGTCGAATCGTTTTTATGAACATTCACGGTGTTCATTCGAACACACAAGTTAGGATCTGTCCATGCAGATGGAAGTCCGCCACCGAGAGATCCTCGACGAGCTCCACCGGTCGGGCCGCGTCCAGGTCGACGATCTCGCCGACCAGCTGGGCACGTCGGCGATGACCATCCGACGCGACCTCGAGCATCTCGCCGGCGTCGGAGCCCTGCGCAGGGTCCGGGGCGGTGCCGTCGGAGCCGCGCTGCACGGCGAGGGGTTCCCGTTCTCCGTGCGAGCGGTCGAGAACGAAGACCTCAAGGCGCGACTCGCGGCTGCGGCGGTCGCCTACATCGACGACGGCGAGGCCGTGATCGTCGACAGCGGCACGACCGGCGCGGCGGCGGCGGCCGAACTCGCGCACCGACGGGTGACCGTCATGCCCCTGTCCCTCCAAGGGATCGCCGCGCTCGCGACCAGTCATTCGGTCAATCTCGTCCTCTCGGGCGGGTCCGTGCGAGGAGTCGAGGGCACGATCATCGGTCCGATCGCCGAGCGGACGATCGCGTCGCTGCGATTCGACACGGCCATCTTGACGGCCTGCGCAGCCGACCCGGCTGCGGGCGTGACCGCCTTCGACCTCGGGGACGCGGCGATCAAGCAGGCGCTCGTCGCGGCCGCGGCACGCACCATCCTGATCGCGGAAGGCGCGAAGTTCTCCCTCCGCTCCCTGGCGATCGTCTGCGCCCTCGAAGACGTCGACGTCCTCGTGACCGACTCGTCGGCCCCACCCGCCGTGCTCGACCGGTTGCGCGAGGCGGGCGTGCAGGTCACCGTCGTCTGACGCCCCGTCGGAAAGTCAGGAGGCGCGGGTCGGCCGACCCGCGCCTCCTCGTGTCTCCGAGGACTCAGACGGTGGCGCCCTGCATCGCATCGGCCAGCAGCTCGACCGAACGGAGGCGCGCCTCCGTGGTCGGTGACTGATGCGCGACGATCAGCTCGTCGGCGTCGGCGGTGCGCGCGAACTGCTGCACGTACTCGCGGACGTCGGCGGGGGTACCGACCGCCGAAAAGGTCGTCATGCTCGCGACGTGCGCTCCGGCCGGAGTTCTCAACAGGTGATCGAGCTCGGCATCGCTGAACTCGCGGCCGGGCCCGACCTGGCCTCCGCGCGACAGCAGACCGGCCAGGCGGATGCGCTTGATCGCGGCGAACTGCTGCTGCGCGTCATCGGCGTCGTCGGACGCGATCACGTTGAGGCCGGCGAGCACGTACGGCTCGGCCAGCCGCGCGGACGGCTGGAACTCGCGGCGGTAGACGGCCACCGCGTCATGCAGCGCGTCCGGGGCGAAATGCGAGGCGAACGCGTACGGCAGGCCGAGGGCCGCCGCGAGCTGGGCGCCGAACAGCGACGACCCGAGGATGTACAGCGGCACGTTCGTGCCCCCGCCCGGAACGGCCTGCACGCCCGCGACGCGCGACTCGCCGGCGAGGTACGCCTGAAGTTCCAACACGTCCTGCGGGAACCGCTCGGACGCCGCCATGTCACGACGCATCGCGAGGAACGTGGCCTGATCGCTGCCCGGCGCACGGCCGAGCCCGAGGTCGATGCGCCCCGGGTACAGCGTCTCGAGCGTGCCGAACTGCTCGGCGATCACGAGGGGCGAGTGGTTCGGGAGCATCACGCCGCCGGCCCCGAGACGGATCGTCGACGTCTGCGATGCCACGTGACCGATCAGGACGGCGGTCGCACTCGACGCGATCGACGACATGTTGTGGTGCTCGGCGTACCAGACCCGGCGGTATCCGTGCCGCTCCGCCTGCTGGGCCAGGGCGACACTGGCCGCGAAACTGTCGCGCGCCGTCTCGCCGGGGGCGATCGGTGCGAGGTCGAGGACGGAGAGCGGAATGGTCATGGTGACGACAACGCAGGAGGCGCGTCGAACGTTCCCGCATCGGCGTGGCTCGGGAACCGGGCCGATGTCGTTCCGCCTGAAAAGCCGACCGGCCGACCAGGATGGACGCATGACGCTCGAGCTCGCCCCCGCCTCGGCCAGCGCGCCGACCGCGCCGGCACGCCGGGCGCCGACCGCGGCGGAGCGCGGGGCGGCGCGGGATCGGACGCTGACTCAGGCAGCCGTCTTCCCCCGCCTGCGCTACATGGGCTCGAAGTACCGGCTGCTGCCCGAGTTGCACGACGTGTTCGCGTCGGTCGGCGGTCGCACGGCGCTCGACGCGTTCAGCGGATCGGGCGTCGTGTCGTACCTGCTCAAGGCCTCGGGGTTCGCGGTGACGTCGAACGACTTCCTGACCTTCCCCGGCGTGATCGCCCGGGCCACGGTCGCCAACGACCACGTGACCCTCGACGCCGAGCTGGTCGAGACGATCTGCGGCCCGCCGGCCGACGACCGCGACTTCATCAGGAGCACCTTCGACGGCGTCTACTTCGACCGGGACGACCTGGCCTTCCTCGACTCCGCGTGGAGCCACATCGACGCCCTGACCGGGGCCGAGCGCGACCTGGCGCTGAGCGCGCTCGTCCTGAGCGCTGCCCGCAAGCAGCCGCGGGGCGTGTTCACGTACACCGGCGCGCGCTACGACGACGGGCGTCGGGATCTCAGGCTCACGATGGCCGAGCACTTCCGCGAGCGCGCCGCCGAGTACAACGCGACCGTGATGGCCGGCGCCGCCGCACTGCCCCACCGGGTCTCGACCCTCGACGCGCTCGAGCTGTCGCCGCTCGCCGTCGACGACCACCCGTACGACGTCGTCTATCTCGATCCGCCCTACGCGCCTCCTCGGGACGACGCGGACTACATCAAGCGGTACCACTTCTTGGAGGGGCTGAGCGTGTACTGGCGCGACCGACCGATCATGCCGGACACGAAGACGAAGAAGCTCGAGAAGAAGTACACGCCGTTCGCGTACGGCCGGAGTGTCGAGGGCGCGCTCGACGCGGCCGTCGCCCGCTTCGACTCCGCAGGAGCCGTCGTGCTCTCGTCGTCGTCGAACGCGCTGCCCGGGGCCGAGCGCATCGAGCAGATCCTGAGATCGCATCGCGCCGACGTCGAGCTGCACCGCATCGGCCACACCTACAGCTTCGGCACGCATTCCGCGGCCCGCCGGACGAACGTCGACGAGTACCTGTTCGTCGCGAGGCACGCGTGATCGCGCAGGGGCCGGGGCACCGAACGCCGCCCGGCGGCGTCCAGCCGTTCGAGGACTACCTGGCGAGCCTCGGCCCGATGAGCAGTCATGTCGATCCGACCGTCCCGACCGACGAGAGCGCCTACATCGAGCGAGCGGCGGCGGCGCTGGCCGTGCTCGACCTCGACAGCGACCTCGACCCGATGCCGTCCCCGATGCCGTCGCCGACGCCCTCACCGTCGCCGTCGCGCGTGCGAACTCAGGACGACGGCATGCTGGCCGGTCTCGACTTCGGCCTCGAGCTCGAATCCGCGTCAGCGATGTCCGGAGTTGGCGACGACACCGCGGGCAACGACGGCACCCACGGCGTCGACGGGGCTGCTGGCGCCGACGACACCCCGCACGCCGACGCGTCCGCGGACCTGCCGGCTCGCCGCGCCCTCGCGGCCTGGATCGCCGCCGAGCCCGATCGGGTGCCGGTGCTGGGTCTCAGCGTGGGCTTGTCCCGCGAACGCCTGAAGAACGCGCTGCGGCACGCCTTCGACACCCCGAGCTGGGGCCGTCTCGCTCGCGAGCGGGCCGACGACCTGGTGCGGCATCTCGACGTGGAGTTCGGCCTCGTCGCGTCCCTGCGCGCCCAACGCGATCGCACGTACACCTTCGGCGACGTGCTCGTGGCCCGGGCGGGCACCCGCGTCTCGGCGGTCCGCGCCGGGACGTCAGGCAGGAGGCTCGAGGACGAGATCGAGACGATCGCCCGTGACCTGGGTCTGCCGTCGCAGACCCGCACGCGCTTCGGCGGGCGCAACGGTCTCACGGCTCCCTGCGATCTCGTCATCCCGTCGGCCGCGCAGCCCGACATCGTCGTGGCCGCGAAGGGCTTCGATTCGACGGGCTCGAAGCTCACCGACGCGGTACGCGAGATCGAGGAGATGGCTCAGGTGCGCCTCCCCCGTCAATTCGTGATCGCGGTCATCGACGGGATCGGCTGGAAGAGCAGGCAGTCCGACCTGCGCCGCATCCATGCGCTCTGGGAGTCGCATCAGATCGACGGCATGTACACCGTCGCGACCCTGCCGAGGTTCAGGACGGACCTCGCCGAGGCAGCACGATTGCGCGGCCTGCTCTAGGTCGGCTCGCAGCTCGAGGTCGGCTCGCGGCGCTGAGCCGCCTCAGCTCGTGGCCGACCAGCCCAGCATCGGCGCGAGGTGGTTCGCGCCGTCGCGCAGGATCTGCGTGAACTCGTCCACCCCGAAGTCGAAGGGCAGCTCGAGGATGAGGTCATCGACCTCGCGCATGGCGGCGTTCGACGCCAGCTGCTCGACGATCCACTCGGACGGACCGACGAGATCGCGGTCGAACATCATGCCGCGCGGCCCGTGGGCGACAGAGGTGCGGGCACGCCGCGACTCGGCGTACTCCTCGTAGAGCCTCCGCTGGGAGGGCGACGCGGTGTCCGTGGGGATGATGACGGCGCCCTTGGCGACCCGCGCCTCCTGACCTGCCGGATGCGCGGCGCGGAACGCGGCGATCTGCTCGACCTGTGACTCGGCGAAGCGCGTGGCCGAGATCTCGCCGGGGGCACCGGCGAAACTCACGTTGCTGATGAGCATGCCGAGCCCCTGCTCACCGGCCCACGCCGCCGAACGCGGGCTCCCGGCGCCGTACCAGACACGGTCGGCGAGCCCGGGGCTCTGCGGTTGCACACTGCGGGTGTACCGCTCGATGCCCTCGACGCCTTCGAAGGAACTGACGTGCTCGCCCCGCACGAGCGCGAGGAACTTCTCGACCCGGGCGTAGCTGAAGTCCTGATGTTCCGACGCGTCACCGTAGAGGTGCTGCGCGATCTCGTCGTAGCCCCGGGGCTCGCCGACGCTGACACCGAGCTGCAGGCGGCCGCGCGAGAGAACGTCGACCGTGCCCCAGTCTTCGGCGAGACGGAAGGGGTTCTCCCAGCCGAGCGGCATGACGGCGGTGCCGAGGGTGAGCCGCGTCGTCCGTTGCGCCGCGGCCGAGAGGAAGGCGACGGGCGACGAGATGCCGAACTGCAGGTGACGGGTGCGGGTCCAGCCGCCGTCGAAGCCCTCGGCCTCGGCCCGTTCGAACAACGTGAGACCCTCGTCGAGGCCGGTGGCCGGATCGGCGCGATCGAAGGCGCCGAGGGTCAGGAACCCGAGTCTCCTGATCGGTCGACCCGTGTCCCGTGTCGTGCTCATCGCGCCAGCGTAGCCGGGAGCGCGGGTGAGTCAGGACCGGTCCGACCCGTCGAGGTCGTGGGCCTAGTGGGTGTCGTGAGCGTCGTGGGTCTCGTGCTCGTCGACCTGCCCGACCGCCAGCGCCATCCGCTCGAGGAACTCGACGACGGCCTCGGCCCGCTCGCCCTCGAAGCTCTCGGCCACCTCGAGCATGCGCTTGTGCATGGCGCCGAGGGTCGAGCGCACCTCGTCGTCGCTGTCGACCGTGGCCACGACGATGACGGCGCGGCCGTCGGTCGGGTGCGGACGACGGGCGACGTGACCGCTCTTCGACAGCCGGTCGATCAGGACGCTCGTGGACGCGGACGAGATGGAGAGGAACGCGGCGAGGTCCTTCGGGCTGACCGACTTGTCAGTGCGCTGCGCCTGCAGGAGATAACGCAGGGCCAAGAGGTCGGTCTCGCCCATGCCCATGGAGTCTCGGGTGCGTCGTCGCATCTCGGACTCCGCCGCGCGGTAACGACGAAGCGAGTTCAGGACCGCGACGCTCCCGCTGACACCCTGGCCCGGGTACCAGTAACCAGAGGAGCTCACATTGACGGTTGTCGACACCGATTCAGCGTATATCAGTCGAGCTAGAGAAACTAGCTAGATTGCTGAGAGCCCCCGATAACCGACGCCGATCGGCCCCGCGCCGGGCGTCGGCCCGTCAGGATGTCACCCCTTCTGGGGACCGCCTGTCCCCCGAACTGGGCCGGTGTCACCCATTGCCCGCATCGAGACGCTGCGGTTGCCTTAGGGGGCCGGCTCGTCAGGAGTCGATGACACTCACGATCAGGGGATGCCCGACGATGGACACCGCAGAATTCGACGCGAACGGTCACGTCGTCGGCAGCTCCCGCACGGTCACGGCACCACGTCGATCCGTTTCCGTCCGCCGCGAGCAGCTCGTCCCCCTGCGTCGCGCTCCGCGCTTCTACCTGACCTACCTGCCCAACCCGAACGACGGCACCGACCCGGCCCTGCCGCTCGGCTCCTGCCTCGTGCTCAAGTGCATCGGCGGCCGCCCGCCCCGCGACGTCGTCGTCGACCTGCCGACCGGCGCCGTGCGGCACTCGTCGAAGCTGCGCCGCGAGTCCGCGATCGGCATCGCGACGCCCGCCGAACTCGAGGCCGTGGTCGGCATCGGGACCGTCTTCGTGGAGTGGGTCTCGCGCGACGGCGTGACCCGCACCTCCTGGGTGAAGGTCCCGCCGATCCCCGCCCGCTACCTCGACCGCAGCGCCCGCTGACGCCGGCCGTGCCGCGGGCCTGAGAGGCCGACGCGGCCCGGCGTCCGAGCGCCCGCGCGTCAGCGCCGGTACGACGCGGCCGGGTGCGATTCAGGAAGGCGCGCGCCGCCGCTCGTCACCCGCTCGCGCAACGTCTCACCGTCGCGATAAGCGTCGCGCAGGCGGCCGCGCCTCCTCAGCTCGGGCACGACCAGGTCGACGAAGTCGGTCAACGTGTCGAACGAGTGGTACTGCCTCAGGTTGATGCCGTCGACACCCTCGTCGTCCAGCCAGCGCTCGATCTCGTCGGCGACGTTCTCCGGAGTTCCCGCCACGAAGAAGCGCCCACCCCAGGCCTCGTCGACGGCGTCGATCAGCTCCCCGACGGTGAGCCCGAGAGGCAAGGAGGCGGCGGCCGGGTCTCCTGACTTCCCCTCCGCCTCGAGAGCCTCGCCCACCGTCCGCGACCGGGGGTGCTCGAAGGCGTCGATCGGGATGCTCCGGTGGATGAGCTTGCCCTGCTCGCTCGCGAACGACCGGTAGAGCGCCAGCTTCGCGGCGACCTCCTCTTCGGTCGGCGCCGTGATGACACCGGCCTGCACGACGAATCGCACGTCGGACGCGTCGCGACCTGCGTCGACGGCGACGGCTCGCGTCGCCTCGGCCGTCGGGCCGAGCGCGCCTCCTCCGGTGAAGACGACCTCGGCGTGCCGGCCGGCGCGTTCGATGCCGTCCTTCGATGCCGTCGCGAGGTACAGCACGGGCGTGCGCTGGAGGCTCGGCTCGCTCAGGTGCGGACCCGCGACCTTGAAGTGCGTGCCGACGTGGTCGATCGGGTGCACCTTCGCGGGGTCGGTGTACACCCCGGCCCCGCCCGCGCCGGTCGGGTCCGCGAGGACGGCGTCGTCCTCCCACGACCCCTCCCACAGCTTGTAGACGACCTCGAGGAACTCGTCCGCGATCTCGTAGCGGACGCTCTTCGGGATCTCGGCGTCGAGGCCGAAGTTGCGCGCGGCGTTGGGAAGGTAGGAGGTGACGACGTTCCAGCCGACACGACCCTTGGTGAGGTGGTCGAGCGTCGACATGCGGCGGGCGAACGCGAACGGCGGCTCGTAACTGGTTGAGAAGGTGATGCCGAAACCGACGTGCTCGGTCACCGCGGCCATCGCCGGGACGACGAGCATCGGGTCGTTGTTCGGGATCTGCAGCCCCTCGCGCAGCGCCGGCGCCGGGCTGCCCTGGTAGACGTCGTAGGCGCCGAGCACGTCCGCGATGAAGATCGCGTCGAAACCGCCCTTCTCGGCCAGACGGGCGAGCGTCGTCCAGTAGTCGATGTCGGTGTACTCGCGCCGGTGGTTGCCGGGCAGACGCCACAGGCCGTGGGTGATGTGCCCCACGCAGTTCATCTCGAACAGGTTCAGGATCAGCTTCTTCGGTTCGCTCACGCGTCGATCCTCGCAGGGCGGTGCCGTGCGGCGCTCCCGCCGCGTCATCTACCGACGTGACGCGAGCGCGCTGGCGCGGTCACGCGGACCGCGTCACGCGGACCGTGTCACGCGGACCGCGTCACGCGGGCCGCGTCGGGAACTCAGGAGGCGCCGAAGACACGCAGCTCGGCCAGCCCCACGTTTCGTGTGGTGCCGCTCACGGAGGTGACCGTCAGTCGCACCGACGTGGTGGAGCGGGCCGCGAAGGAGACCGTCACCGCGCCTCCTGCGTTGTCGAGGGTCGGCACCGACACCGTGGAGCCGTCGGAGAACGTCAGCGTGCCGCCCGTGATCTGGTCGTCGGTGTTCGGCCGGTCGTAGAGCACGACCTGATCGACGGACTTCGCCTGGGCCCAGGTGACGGTGAGCCAGCTGCCTGCCCCGCCGCCGACTGTCGCCCACTCGTGCGCGGCGACTCCGGGGTAGCCGTCGGCGACACCGTCGATCGCCTTGGCCGCCGTCTGGCCGTCGGTCGGGTTCTCCGAGCTCGCGGTCGCGACGCCGCCGGTCGTGACGTCCGTCTGGACGGGCTGCGTCGGGGGCTGCGTGGGCGTGGTGCCCGACGGGGCGTCGGCCGAGTTCACGACGATCTCGGAGAGTCCGACGTTGCGCGTCGTGGCGGAGACTCCGGTGACGGTGAGCCTGATCGACGTCGTCGACCGGGCCGTGAACGAGACGGTGGTCGCTGTTCCTGAATTCGCCAACGTCGGCACCGCGACGGTCGAGCCGTCGGAGAAGGTCAGCGTGCCGCTCGTGATCTGGTCGTCGGTGTTGGGGCGGTCGTACAGGACGACCTGATCCACCGACCGGGCGGCCGACCAGGTCAGGTTCAGCCACGAACCCGATCCGCCGCCGACGGTCGCCCATTCGCGCGTCGCGACGCCAGGGTAGCCGTCCTTCACGCCGTCGATGGCTTTCGCCGCCGTCTGGTCGTCGGCCGTGTTCTGCGAGCTGGCCGTGGCGGTCGCTCCTGCGGTCACGTCGTATTGCGTCGACGGCACCGACGGCTGGGTCGGCGTGGTCGGGTCCGTCGGGGTCGTGGGCGCGGTCGAGCCGGCCAGGTACTCGCGCGACATCCAGTCGGCCTCGGGGTGGCCGTAGCAGGCGGCGTCGGAACCGCAGGTCTGGTTGTCCTTCGCGGCGTAGGCGTAGAAGGCCGAGCTCTTGGCCGCGATCTGCGCGCTCGTCAGGTTGGACGGCAGCGCCGCGATCGGGTAGCCCATGTAGCCGGCGAACGTGTGCGGCGTCGTGTAGCCCGCCTGGACCGTCTGCACGATGTAGCCGACCGTGTGGTGGTCGGGGTGGTCGCCGTCGTCGATCGGCCCCTTGTAGTCGAGCGTGTTGATCGCGGTCGGCTTGAGCGTCGTCATGATCGAGAGCAGTTGGGACTTCAGGGTCGCGAGCGTGTACGACGACAGCCCGTCGACCGTCGAGATGGACGAGATGACGCCCTGGTAGAGCTGCGGCAGGCTCGTGTGGCCCGTCGCCGCGAAGCCGTTGCCGTCGAGGCCTCCGTCGGGCAGCCGCAGGAAGATCAGGTTGACGCCCGTGTTCGCCTTGAGCTGGGCCTTGCCGATCGACTTGCCGTTGAGCTTCGTCGTGCTGGTCGTCCACGAGTTCGTGACGCCGAGCATCTTCGCGTAGGCCGCCTGCGCGCCTTGCTCGCGGCTCTTCCAGTAGGTCGTACCGCGGCCTGCATCTCCGGCGGTGACGTAGACGGTCGTGACGCACTTGCCCGCCGTCAGGTCGCTGACGAGGTTCTTGCTCTCGAACAGCAGGTCGTCGTCCTGATGCGCGAGCACGTTGAGGCTCGTTCCCGCAGCACACGCGGTGGCGGCCGAGGCCGAGCCCGTGCCGCCGACGAATCCTGACGCGCCGACCACGGCGATGACGCCGACCGCGAGGATCATGACGACCCGTCGCCAGCGAGAGGAGGCGCGGCGAGACGGGTGGGCGGTGGTGTCGTTTCGGGTCACGACGGTCTCCTGGCTGTGCCCCAGGTATCGCCGAGCGGCCCTCAGCGGACGGGTGAGCGCCGGGTGGGCAGGCAGCTCGGGTGCACCTGCGGAATTCGAGTGCCGCAGGGTCGCCTCGGGTGGCGACGCCTCCGTCGCGGGGGTCGGCGGAGTGCGGTGGATTCAGGGTAGATCGCGACCGCCCCTCGACCAAGGGACACCGACCCCAACTCGCGCTTCTCGACCCCCTTCTACCCCCGAATTGGGGGTGAGGCGGAGGCCCGCTTGACTCTCTCAGGTCGGAGAGGCAGGATCAGGCGTCCGAGGCTCGTACCCGACGAGAGGCCCCGACCATGGCTCGACGCCCTCTGTGGCGCGCGCGCACGCTCGCCATCGCTGCGCTGATCTGCGGCGTGCTCGCGATCGCCGTCGCGATCCCCCTGACCGCGCGAGCCGGCGACCCCGACGCCGCTCCGAAGCCGACCGCGTCGTCGGCGGACGGCGACGGTACTCCCTCGCGCGCCTCCTCGTCGTCGACTCCGCAGGATCAGGCGTCGCCGACGCCCGACGCATCCCCGACCGGAGGAGCCGACATGGCCTCATCCCACGGACCGAGCGGCGAGTCCATGCCCGTCGGCGACGAACCCGGTTGGACACAGGTGCTCGCCGAGGACTTCTCGACGCCCGTTTCCTCCGGAGGGTTCCCCGGGCCGTACGCGCACCAGTGGATGACGTACGACCAGATCGGCGACACCTGGGACGTCGCCCTCTACGACAAGAACGTCGTGACCGCCCACGACGGACTGCTCGATATCAACCTGCACACCGCCTCCGACGGGCGCCCGCGGGGTGCCGCGCCGATCCCGCTGATCGACGGCAAGTGGGGCGGCCAGACCTACGGCAAGTACTCGGTGCGCATGCGTTCGGACTATCTCGAGGGCTACGGCATGGCCTTCCTGCTGTGGGACGACGACAACGTCTGGGCGAACGGCGAGATCGACTTCCCCGAAGGCGGCACGGACGGCACGGCGGTCGCGTACAACCACGTGCTCGGCAATCCGTCCGAGCTGGCCCTCAAGGTCGACTCGGGTGTGACGTTCGACGCGTGGCACACCTACACGATCGAGTGGACGCCTACCGCGATCCGCTACCTGCTCGACGACCGTCTCGTCGCGACCGCCACGGACAACATCCCGACGACGCCCATGCACTGGGTGCTGCAGACCGCGACGACGGGCGCGACTCCTGATCCGTCGACCAACGGGCACCTACAGATCGACTGGGCGACGCAGTACCGGTATACGCCGTAGCGGCGGCCGCGGCGGAGGTACGCACGACGGCCGTGGGCGCGAGCGCGTTCGGTGCTCGCGGGCGCGGGCGCGGGCGCGAGCGCGAGCGACGGCCGCCGTCAGCGCCGGTTGCGCCGGTTGCGCCGGTTACGCGTCAACGCCGGCGGCCTCGCGTCGCGGCGTTCAGCACGGCCTCGATGCCATCCACATGAGTACCCGACGGGAAGCGCGCAGCGACGCTCGCGCGGGCGCGGTGGCCGAGCTCCGGCGAGCGCGTGCGCCAGTCGAGGAGCGACCGTATCCGGGCCGCCAGCCCCGCAGCGTCGCCCGGTTGCACGAGCAGCTCGGCGAACTCGCCGGTCAAGATCTCAGGCATGCCGCCGACGTCCGACCCGATGGCGGGTCGTCCCGTCGACATGGCCTCGACGAGGACACGACCGAACGACTCCGGCTCCTCCGACGGCGCGACCACGACGTCGGCCGCATGGAGCAGCGGCACGACGTCCGCGCGCGGGGGCAGCACCTTCACCACACCCGCGGGCAGAGCGGAGATGGCCGACGCGACGTCAGGATCACCGACGCCCTGACCTGCCAACACCAGCAGCGCCTCCTCGGGGTCGAGGCCCAGCGCCCGCCATGCCGACAAGAGCGTGACGACGCCCTTGCTGCTCGAGATGCGGCCGTAGAAGAGGACGATCGTCGGCTCGACAGGCAGGCCGAGGAGGCGGCGGGCGGCTTCGCGCTCCGGCAGACCCCCCTCGGGGTAGCGGTCGATCGGCACGGCGTTGTGCACCACCGTGATCTTGTCGGCCGGAACGCCGTGCTCGACCCAGAGCCGCTTCATGTAGTCGCTGACCGCGATGAACCGGTCGACCCCGAGGGTCACGAGGCGGGTGCGGCCGTAGTTCGGCGCATGGTGCAGGTGTACGACGAGCGGGATGCGCGCGAGACGCGAGACGACCTGCGCCCAGATGACGTGCTCGGGGCGGCTGAGCCACAGGACGTCGGGGCGGAACCGTCGGGCGAGACGCGCGGCTCCGGTGAAACGGCCGAGGTCGCTCAGGGCCCGGTCGACGCCGAACTCGAACGAGACCGGTCCGCGCACGACGACTCCTGAGCGCTCGTACGTCGCACGCTGTTCTCCGTCGAGGGCGTACAGCAGCTCGACGGTGTGGCCTCGGGCGACGAGTTCGCGCGTGTCCTCGATGGTGCAGACCTCGATGCCGCCGAGGTAGTTCAGGAACGCAGCCGTGGTCAGCACACGCATCGGCTCGGTCGTGGCTCGACGGTGGGCCGTGACCGGTGTGCCGGTGACCGTCGTCATGAGCCCGAGCCCGTCCGGCCGGGCGACGTGCCGTGGCCCGACGTGCGCTCTCGCCACACGCGTCGGCTCGTCAGGTACGCGCCGGGGCCCTTGGGTGCATCCCGCATCTCGCTGATCACGAGCGACCGCGGGTACCGGTCGTCGATGGAATCGGCGCGTGTCTCGTCGCTCGGCTGATTGCGGTTGACGAGCTTCTGCACGTTCTGTCGGAGCATCGTGCCCACGGCGAGCGGCAGCTGATACCCGAGCGAGGCGAGGTGGCGCGGGTCGTTCAGGACGAGCGACGTCAACATCGCCGTGAAACCGAGTCCGTTGCCCCGCAGCTGCTTCAGGAGCTCGTCGAGGCCGCGCCGGTGCTTGTGGTGGACGACGGCCGACGGCTCGTAGCCGAGCGCACCTCCGGTCCAGAGGATCGAGATCATCGTCGCCAGGTCTTCGCCGCCGCGCGCCGGCGTGCCGGTGCCCAGCGCGGTGTCGAAACCGCCCACGCGACGCAGGGCGCTCGCGCGGAACGCCATGTTCGCGCCGGCTCCGAAGGCGCCGACGCCGTAGACCGCGACCTTGCGCAGCTCCTCGCCGCCGCCGTTGCGGACGGACACGCGCGAACCCCGCAGGAACGTGGGGAGGCGCGGGTCGGCCTGGACACGCAACGGCGTGAACGTGCGCTCGCCGCTGAATCCGCCGTAGTAGCGCTCGAACCAGATCTGCGCGGGTGTCTCGAGCTCGGCGGGCAGGATCAGCCCGGTCGCAGCATCGAGCCCCGGGTCGCGGGCGAATCGTGTGCCGAGGGCGCGCAGCCAGTTCGGCTCGACGCGGACGTCGTCGTCGGTGAAGGCGATGATCTCGCCCCGGGCCGCGGCGACACCGGCGTTGCGGCCTGCCGAGATGCCCGGGCGGCGCTCGGCCACCACGCGGACTCGGTCACGACCTGCGACGAGTTCAGGAAGCCGGTCGTGCGGCGGCAGCGAGGTGCGGTTGTCGACGATCAGGAACTCGACGTCGGGGTAATCGACGTGCGCGAAGCCGTCGAGCAGCAGCTCCAAGTCTTCGTCGCGACCCACGATGGTCGACACGACCACCGTGATGCTCGGCAGGTCCGCGTCCGCGATGGGCGTCTTCGGTGCGACGGACCGTGCGGCGGCCGAGACCTGATCTGCCATCGACCGCAGGGAGGCGACGGCCAGGGCGAAGCCCTCCGTGCCGAGACCCCCGGTCTCGACGTCGAGGTCGACGACTCCGACCGGGACACCGCCCACGCGGCCCACCACCATGGCGGTGCCGTAGTGGCCGGCCTCGGGCGCGACCGGCTCGGGGCCGTCGAGGTCGACCGTGATGACCTGACGAGGCAACGGTTCGACCGTCGCCGTGGTGTTCTTCATCGGAGGCTCCTCTGGGTCTCGAGCGAGACGGTGGCGGGTGATGCGGTGACGGCGGCTTCAGCGGAATCCGCGACGTCGGCGGGTTCGGCGGGTTCGGCGGGTTCTGCGGACCCGGCCGGTCGGGTCAACCCGGCGGCCGCAGGACGTGCCGGGACCGGCTGCGTCGACTCGGCCGTCTCGGCCGACGATGCGGTCAAGGCCGACAGGGCCGCGGCGCGGGCCGCCGCCGTCCTGATCGCCGAGTGGTCGAGCGGAGCGGGGGTCGCAGGCGCCGCAGCGGGCTCGGGGTCCTTCGCCGCGCCTCCTCGTGCCTGACGAAGCCGCACGAAGAACCACGGGATGCACGCCACCGCGACGACGAAGCGGGCGATGTTCCACTCGAGCGACTGAGGGAGCAGCATCGACGCGGCCGCGAGGGCCACACCACCGAAGATCGACAGCACCAGGGGTGCCGGGGCGGAGCGCCACTGGTGGTCTTTCGGGAGGCTTCGCCTCTGCAGGAACGCCATGACACCGTACGAGAGGAAGGTCGCGAGGCCCGCACCGAAGATCCCGACGACCGGGATGAGCGCGATGTTGAGACCGATGTTGAGCACGGCCGCGATGCCCGTGATGAGCGCCACCGTCTTGCCGCGACGGCTGATGACGAGCAGACGTCCTGACGCGCCGCCCGCCGCGACGGGGAACGCGGTCAGCGCGACGACGAACACGACGACGGTCAACGTCTCGGGTCGGAAGCTCGCGGGAGCGAGGATCGGCAGGGCGAGCGGCGACGCCAGGGTCACGGCGAGGACGATCGGGATGAGCATGCGGTACAGCTCGTCGCGGGAGCGCAGGGCGAGGGCGACCCGCTCCCCCACGTCGCGCATCTGAGCGAACTGGGCCGCCCAGGCGCCGTTCGTGAACGACAGCATCAGGATCACGGCTGAACCGACGACGTAGGCGACCTGGTACTGACCGACCGCGTCCGGCCCCTCCATGCGCTGCAGGACGATGCGGTCTCCTGCGTTCAAGACGAAGTAGGCGAGGCTCGACACGGCGAGCGGCAGTCCGAGCTTCATGGCGCGCTTCGTGATCGACCAGTCGACGAGCCCCTGGAGGCGCGGCCTGGTGACGATGACGCCCACGATCATCGCGGCGAACTGCGAGACCACCCCGCCCCAGGCGTACGTCGTCGCGTCGCGGTGCACGAAGATCAGGAGGGCGAGCCCGACGAGCTGACCGCCGACCGCCGACAGGGCGCTGACGATGGCGAACGACCGGAACCTGTCCTCGGCGAGCAACAGGGCGAGCATGACCGACACCGCGGCGGAGGGACCGGTCCACAGGATGACGAGGACGACGATCGTCTGGTCGGTGCCGAAGCCGAGCAGGCCGCTCCACAGCGGGACCGTCACCGCCGCGATGATCGAGACGGTCAGGGCGACCACCATGCCGACGGCGACCAGGCCGCGGGATGCCTTCGCGTCCCCGTCCTCGGCGCGCTGCAGCACGAGCGCCTGATCCAGACCGATCAGGGCCACGACGCTCAAGACCTGATAGAGCGCGATGGCGGACGCGAGCGATCCGAACTGCCCCGGGCCGAGCAGGTGGGCCAGCACCGGCGACACGACGGTGCTGGTCACGAGTTGCAGCGACCAGACGACGACGTAGAGCAGGCCGCGTCCGAAGAGCCGGGACTGGCCCGTGGACGCCGGCCTCTCGTCGGGCGTGACCATGGCGACGTGGTGCGCCGCCGGGGTCGGGTCGGAGGAGTCGGCGGCTTCGGGCTCCGCGGGCTCGGTCTCCGTGCGAGCCGGCTCCGCAGGTGCTGCGGCGGGTGCCGACTCGGGCTCCGCAGGTGCTGCGGCGGGTGCGGGCTCGGGCTCGGCAGGTGCTGCGGCAACGGCGGCAGCTCCGGTCGTCCCCGTGCCGGTCTCGCCGGTGGTGGTCGGATGTTCAGACTCGCGAATGACGGGTTGCCCGTGCGAGCCGTCGGGGCGGACCGACGACGCGACGGCCGCCTGCGGAGCCGACGCGAGCAGCGCCTCTTCGTCGGCCGAGTGGCGCAGACCGGCGAACAGGTCGTCCATGGTGCGCGGCCCGATCGCTCGTCGAGGATCGACGGTGACGGTCTCCGTCTTCGTGCCCGTGGTGACGTGCACCGTCACGGGGTGGTCGCAGTCGGTCGCGACGGCCACCGTGATCGCGTCGTCGGGCCCGACGGTGACGGTGACCTCCGACTCGTACTGCTGCTCGTGCGGGGGCTTCATCGGACACCCGTGGTCGGCAGGTCGACGCTCGGAGCCACCGACTCGTCCTGCGGAACCGACGAGCCCTGCGGACCGGAAGGCACCTGCGGACCCGACATGGCCGGCGCCGCGGCGGACATGCGACGGCGCAGCTCGTCACGGGCCGGTCCGCGCAGCGCGAAGCGGTCGTCGAGCACATCGAGCACGTCGTCGGTCGTGCCGGTCGTGAACTTGCGGGCGAACACGTGATCCGTCGGGATGCGCGGATCGGTGCGTCGCGTCAGCAACGCAGGCACCGCCTCCGTCGTCAACCACGGCGGGCTCTTCCGACGACGGCCGTCCCAGCCGATGAACCACAGGCTCGTCGTGACGAGCTCGTCCTCCCAGTGCGGCACGAAGCGCGGCGTCTTCAGGATCGACGCGACGAAGGTCTCGTCGGCGACCCACGACCGCCGCCAGAAGGCGACGAGATCGGGGTTCTGGTCGTACGCGTCGACGACGGCCTGCGCGTGGTGCCGGGCGAGCACCTTCAGCTGCGATCCTCCTGCGAAGACGACACCGGTGGGGAGGCGGCGAGGGACGGGGAGGCGCAGCATGCGTTTGTTCCACGCCCAGTGTCGATAACGCAGGCGACCGTATCCGCCCGCACGCCATTCCGGGTGCGGCAACGCGTGCAGGTACGCGAACGACTCGCCGACATGCTCGGCGAGCAGCTCGGCGATCTCGACGGACGACGCGATCGGGTAGTCGCTGCCGGTCAGCAGGGCGACATGCGTCACGTCGGTCGTCTCGAGAGCCAGGCGATAGCCCTCGATCTCGGCCTCGACGTTCTCGAAGCGGGCCCATCCCGTGCGCAGTCGCGACATCATGCGGGCCCGCGCGGGGAGCCCGTCGGCCATCGCGTCGTACACCTCGTCGGGCGTCCGCGCATCGCAGTGCACGAACACCGGGAACGGATCGAGGGCGTCGACGAGCCGGTGCAGATGGGTCGGGTCGGCGTGCGCCAGCACCACGCAGGCGAGGGTGGCGTCGGGCGCACCGTCGTCGGAGGGGAGCAGCGCCTGGTTTTCGGGCAAGGCAGACCGCATGGGTTCGGGTCCTGTCAGGTTCGGGAAATCCTGGAGGGAGGGGTGCTGGGTATCGAGCGGCGTGGTGATCACCGCCGGAGCCGACTGGGGTAAGCAGTCGGGTAGTGCCGGGACCTCGAAGCTAGCCCATGACGATGCGGCGCACAATGGCAATGTCCTCACTTATGAGGACATCCACCGGTTTCATCGGTCACTCAGGGCAACCCGCCTGAGACGACGAAGGCCGACGACCCCGTGGGGACGCCGACCTTCGGTCATCGAAGCGTGCGTGTTACGCGGCAGCCTTCGCTGCGGCGGCGACCGCCGACACGACGTCGCGCAGCCGCTCCACCACTTCGGCGTCGTCACGCGGGTGCACGTCGGCGAAGCGCACGACCGAACCGGGGATCGACAGCTTGATGTCGTCGAGCACGTTCGCACCGGCGATGCCGAACGACTTGCGCGCCTCGTCCTGCGCCCAGACGCCACCGAACTGGCCGAAGGCGCTGCCGATGACGGCCGTCGGCTTGCCCGAGATCTGGCTCTCGCCGTAGGGACGCGACGCCCAGTCGATGGCGTTCTTCAGGACGGCGGGGATCGTGCCGTTGTGCTCGGGGGTGATGACCAGCACGGCGTCGGCAGCCGAGAGGGCCGAACGGAACGCCACGGCCGAGGCCGGCACGGCACTCTCGGTGTCGATGTCCTCGTTGTAGAACGGCAGCTGCGCGAGACCGTCGAACACCGTCAGCGTCACGCCCTCGGGAGCGTTCTGGACCGCCGCCTCGGCGATCTGCTTGTTGGTCGAACCGGTGCGAAGGCTACCGACGAGGACGAGGATGCTGGTCATGGAACTCCCTGAGTTGTCGACGTGCGCATGACACGTCACGAAAAGACGTCGAGAGGTATGACCACGAGGGTCGTCCGGCTATTCCCGTCGGTTCGTCAGGAGCTCGGCTAGTCAGGATTCCGGCACGCCCGTGATCGTGGTCGTGACATCGACCACGCTCGGCGTCGGAGGCGCGGAGGCGAAGCCGAACCGCACCGGAGGCTCGAGCCGCGCGACGGTACCGATCTCGGCGCCGCGCCATCGGCCCGACACGGCCTCGATCTCGCGAGCCAGGCTGACGCCGTAGTACTCGCGGCGACCCGAGCCGGCCGAACCCGCGGTGCGCACCCCGGGGACGAGCACGCGGGCGATCGGGTCGATCGCCGTGAGCCACAGCGGGCTTCGAGACAGACGCCGCGGCACGATCCTGAGCAGCCGACCGAGGGCGGAGACTCCCCCGACCCGCACGGCCAGCTCGAGCTCGCCGGCCCTGAGTTCGACACCCCACGACGTGTAGCGCCAATCGACCGGAACGATCCGGACCTCGTCGAACGTGTAGGTCGCCGAGACGAAGTCGGCGACGGACTGCGTCGGGGCGATCAGGAGGCGGTGGCCGGTGCTGTCCTCGATCATCACGTCCGCGAAGCGGCCCAGCGGCGAGGTCGACCAGAGCCCGACCACGAAGCGGGTGCCGCTCGTCGAGCCGAACCCCGCGATGCGTCCCGAGAACTCGACGCGTCCCGAGGCCCGTCGCGCGCTACTCCGGAACACGCGCCGACGTCGCGTCCAGCGTCGACAGCTCGTCGGCCGTGAGCGTCACGCCGTCCGCCGCCATCAGTGCCGGCAGCTGACCGAGTATCCGGGCGCTGGCGATCGGCGCGACGACGGTCGGCTGTGCCTGCAGCCAGGCCAGGGCGATGGTCGCGAGCTCGACCTCGTGGGCCTCGGCGATGTCGGACACCGCATCCACGACCGCAAGCCCCTCGTCGCTGAAGTAGCCGTCGACGCTACCGCTGCGGGCAGCATTGGCGAAGTCGTCCCGCGTCCGGTACTTGCCGGTCAAGAAGCCGGCCGCCAACGACCAGTACGGCGTGACACCCAGATCGAAGGCCTCGGCGACCGGCGCGTATTCCGTCTCGAACGGCCGACGCTTGACGAGGTTGTAGTGCGGCTGCAACGCGACCGGCAGCTGGAACCCCTCGCGCTGCGCGATGGCCAGCCACTGGCGGATCCGCGCGGGCGTGTAGTTCGAGATGCCGACCTGACGCACCTTGCCTGCTCGGACGAGCGCGTCGAGGGCGCCGAGGGTCTCCTCCAGCGGCACGCTCTCGTCGTCGTAGTGGGCGGAGTACAGGTCGATCCGGTCGGTCTGCAACCGCTCGAGCGACGCATCCGCCGCCGCGGCGACGTTCGACGCGGAGAGTCCTGAGTAGTCGGGGTGCTGACTCAGCTTCGTGCCGATGACGATCCCGTCCCGCCGCGCCGCGCCTCCCGCGGCCAGCCACGAGCCGATGATCGTCTCGGACTCTCCGCCTGAGTTACCGGGCGCCCAGGCCGAATAGACGTCGGCCGTGTCGACGAAGTTGCCGCCCGCCGCGACGAAGGCGTCGAGCACGTCGTGCGACGTCGACTCGTCGCTGGTCCAGCCGAAGGTGTTGCCACCGAGGGCGAGCGGGTAGACGTCGAGGTCGGATGATCCGATGCGAGGCATGGTGATCCCTTCAGGATTCGGGTGATGTCTTCGTTCTAACGCGCCCCTCGGTGGGTTGTTCCGGGCGCACTCAGGTTGAGCCGTCAGTAACCCTGCTCGACGTCGACGACTCCGACCGGGTCCGAACCGTCGATGAGCGCCTGGACGTTCTCGCGGACCCTCTCCTGGAAGAGCGGCTCGGTCATGTCGTTCGTGTTCGCTTGGTGCGGCGTGATCAGGGCACCGGGCAGCGACCAGAGCGGGTGCCCGTCCGGGAGCGGCTCGGGATCGGTCACGTCGAGGCCGGCCGCGCCGATGCGGCCGTTCTCGAGGGCCTCGACGAGCGCGTCCGTGTCGATCAGCGGGCCGCGGGCGATGTTCACGACGACCGCGGTCGGCTTCATGGCCGCGAACTCGGCGGCTCCGAGGAGGCTCCGGGTCGTGCCGGTCAGCGCGGCCGCCACGACGACGACATCGGCCTCGGGCAGCGCGTCGGTCAACTCGTCGGTCGTGATGGTGCGGTCGGCCCCGTCGACGGCGGCCTGAGTTCGGCGCACCATCGTGACGTGCACGTCGAACGGCCGCAGCAGGCGTAGCAGTTCGGTGCCGATACCGCCCGCCCCGACGATCACCACCCGGCTGCCGTTGAGCGAGATGCCCCGTTCCTGACGTTCCCACGAGGAGGCGCGGGCACGGATCTGCAGGGATCTCAGGGTCGCGAGGGTCAAGGCCAGGGCGTGCTCGGCGACCGGGGCGCTGTAGGCGCCCTTCGCGCTCGTGAAGACGAGTCCGTCCCGCGCCGACGCACGCATCGTGTCGACGTAGGAGTCGACCCCGGCACTCGGCAGCTGGACCACCTTGATGCCGCGGTGCTCGGCGAGCGACGCACGCAGCGCCTCCTGATCGACCCGCCCGCCGAGGACGACCATCTCGGTCTCGGCGCCGAGGGGGACGATCCGCCCTCCTGCCTGCTCGACCGCT
The DNA here is from genome assembly GCF_049601585.1 of Frigoribacterium sp. 2-23. Lineage (GTDB taxonomy): Bacteria > Actinomycetota > Actinomycetes > Actinomycetales > Microbacteriaceae > Frigoribacterium. The sequence goes on from NZ_CP187126.1 coordinate 2,601,381, forward strand.
CGCCGGGCCGGCTCGACGCCCCACGCATCACGGGGCCGTCCGTCGCGCACGGTGTCGGAGTCAGGTTCGGGCAGCACGGTGACGGCGATGGAGGTCATCGACCCAACCTACCGATGACGCTTGTGTCTCGATCAGGTCACGATGCCGGCGGATGTCACGAGGACGCCGCTGTCGAGTGAGAGAGTTTCATCGTTTGCAGGTCGAACCCGATCGGCGACTAAGAAGAGGCCTCGTCAATGGCGACAGGGCCTCTTCTTATTTCACCGTCCCGAGCGCCCGTCGGCGCGAGTGCCGGGCGACGCGAGTGCCGGGCGACGCGAGCGGACCGCTGGCGAGCCTGACGTCAGTCGGCGCGAATCCAGACGGTGGTCTCCCCGGGGAGCATCGCGGAGCCGTCGACCGATGTCTCGAGCGGACCGCTGGCGAGCAGCACCGTCCCCGATGGCAGCGCGGCGGGCGACGTCCCGAAGTTGGTCACCGAATGCCAACCGTCGTGGCGGGAGAAGTGCACCACCGGCGACCCGACCTCCGACACCCAGTGCAGGTCTTCTCCTGATTGCACGTCATGGCGCAGGGCGAGCGCGGCCCGGTAGAGCGACAGCGTCGAGTCGGGTGCGTCCTGTTCGACCGACACGGCGAAGTCCGCGAACCAGGCCGGCTGGGGCAGGTGCGGCTCGTGGGTGCCGAAGCCGAACGCCGGCGACGTCGTGTCCCACGGGATCGGCACTCGGCAGCCGTCGCGACCCTTGCGCTCGTGCAGTGTCCTGGTCCAGACCGGGTCCTGCAGCTGGTCGTCGGGGATGTCGGCGACTTCGAACAGGCCGAGCTCCTCCCCCTGATAGATGTAGGCCGAGCCGGGCAGCGCGAGCATGAGCAAGGAGGCGGCTCGTGCGCGACGCAGACCCGTCACCTCGTCGAGCGCGGGCGACGTGCCCTGCGACGACACGAAGTCGTCGCCGTCCGTGGTGGCGGGGAGGCCGTAGCGGGTCGGGTGCCGGATGACGTCGTGGTTCGACAGGACCCAGGTGCTCGACGCGCCGCTCTGGGCCGCGAGCTCGAGGTTCGACTCGATGATCGTCCTGAATTCGGTGGCGTCGAACTCGGCGCGCGTGAGCTCGAAGTTGAAGGCCTGACCCAGCTCGGTCGGTCGGGCGTACAGGGAGACGCGCTCGCGAGCCACCCAGGCCTCGGCGACGGCCGTGCGCGGCGGGTCGTACTCGTTGAAGACATCGCGCCAGCCTTCGAAGATGGTGTGCACCTCGTCGCGGTCGTACAGCGGATCGCTGCCGTCGATCGGCAGGCCGAAGTCCTTCGGGTTCGCGTCGCGGAGTGGCTCCGTCAGGTCTTTCGCGAGCCCGTGCGCGACGTCGACCCGGAACCCGTCCACACCGCGATCCGACCAGAACCGCAACGTCGTGTGGAAGTCCGCCCGCACCTCCGGGTTGTCCCAATCGAGGTCCGGTTGCTCAGGAGCGAACAGGTGCAGGTACCACTGCTCGGGCGTGCCGTCGGGTCGGGTGAGGCGTGTCCAGGCGCTACCGCCGAAGTTCGACTGCCAGGTCGACGGCGGCGTGGCACCATCGGCCCCGAGGCCGTCCCTGAAGATGTAGCGGGCCCGTGCCGCGCTGCCGGGTTCGGCGGCGAGCGCCTGTTGGAACCACACGTGTTGGTCGGAGGTGTGGTTCGGCACGATGTCGACGATGATCTTCAGGCCCGCCTGATGTGCCGCCGCGACGAGGGCGTCGAAGTGCTCGAGGGTGCCGAGCTTCGGGTCGACGTCGCGGTAGTCGGCCACGTCGTACCCGCCGTCGGCCAGTTCGGACGGATAGAACGGGCTGAGCCACACCGCGTCGACGCCGAGCGCCTTGAGGTACGGGATGCGTGACGTGACTCCTGCGATGTCGCCGAGCCCGTCCCCGTCGGTGTCGGCGAAGCTGCGCGGGTACACCTGGTACACCGTGGCCTGCCGCCACCAGTTCGGGTCGGCGGGTGGCGTCGCAGCGGGGGTGGTGCGGTCGGTCATGGGGGCTTCGTTCTCTCGGGGTCTTCTTGGGGGTGGGGCGGCTGGGCGGGATTTCAGGGCGGACGGAGGCGCGGGGCGGCAACGCCCGCCGGGGTCACCCCTTCACGGCACCGGACGTGAGCCCCGACACGATCGACCGGCGGAAGATCAGGACGAGCAGCACGATCGGGACGGTCGCCGACACCGACGCCGCGAAGATGGCGCCGTACGGCACCGTGAACTGCGTGCCGAACAGGGCGATGCCGACGGGGATGGTGCGGAACGACGTCTCGCTGTTGAAGGTGAGCGCCATCAGGAACTCGCTCCACGCCGCGGTGAAGGTGAACACGCCCACGGTGAACAGGCCCGGCTTCGACATCGGCAGGATGACGGAGAACACGGTGCGGAGAGGGCCTGCTCCGTCGATCTCGCTGGCCTCCTCGATGGTCGACGGGATTCCGGCCAGGTAGTTCCGCATGATCCAGATGGCGAACGGCAGGTTGAACGCGACGTACGGGATGATCAGGCCCGGGTAGCTGTTGAGCAGCCCGAGCTGTCGCTCGATCAGGTAGATCGGCGTCAACACCGCGATCGCGGGGAAGACGGACAGCATGAGCAGCGTCGTCATGATCGCCGTGCCGCCGCGGAGCTTCCGCCCCACCAGCGCGTATCCCGCGAACAGGGCCAGCGCCAGCACGATGACCGTGGTCGAGACCGCCACGATCACGCTGTTCATCATGTAGACGGCGAGGTCGTTGGAGACGAACGCCGTCACGTAGTTCTGGAACGTCCACTCCTGCGGAAACGCCGTCGGTGGTGAGGACGCGACCTCGCTCGCCGACTTGAACGACGACACGAGCAGCCAGTACAACGGCACGGCCGTGAACAGGGCGATCACGATTCCGCCTATGTTGACGACGTTGATCCAGCGCCGCCAACCGCGACGCACCTTCGTGCGAGCCATCACTCGCCCCCCTTCGCCTGATTCCTGAACGCCCGCAAGAAGACGAGGCAGCCGAGACCCACAATCAGTGCCGTCGAGGTCGCGATCGCGGCCCCCGGCCCGATGTTGATGTCTTGGAACAGGACCTTGTATCCCATGATCGCGAGGGTCTGGGTCGACGTGCCCGGGCCTCCTTGCGTCAGGACGAACGGCAGGTCGAAGACGCCGAACGCCTGCAACACCCGGAACAGCACCGCGATGGTGAACGTCGGGGCGAGCTGCGGCATGACCACGCGCCAGAACGTCGTCCAGGCGCTCGATCCGTCGAGCTCGGCCGCTTCGTACTGTTCATCAGGAATCATGACGAGCCCGGCGAGCAGGATGATGGCGACGAAGGGCGTCGTCTTCCAGATGTCCGCCACCATCAGGGCGACGGCGGCCGACACCGGTTCGCCGAGGATGACGGGCGGGTCGCCGGTCACGAGGCCGATCCCCCAGGTCGCGATGCCGTAGGTGGAGTCGTAGATGTACTTCCAGAGCTGAGCCGACACGATCGTGACGAGCGACCACGGCACGAGCAGCAGCGCCAGCATCCAGCCGCGCGTCACCCCGAGACGTTCGAGCACGAGTGCGGACAGCATGCCGAGCACCAGCTCGATCGCCACGGTGACGACGGTGTACAGGACCGTGAAGCCGAGTGCCCGGTACCAGTCGCTGCTCTGCGCGAGCGCCCCGTAGTTGCCGAGGGTGAACTCGTCGATCTGGAACCCGTCGTAGTCGATCGAGACGCGCGCGAAACTCAGGACGACCGAGTACAGCACCGGGAAGACGGTCACCAACAGGATGATCAGCAGCGCCGGGGAGGCGAACAGCCAGGCGCTCCGGCTGCGGGTGGTCGCGAGGGAGGCGCGGGTCGAGCGTTCAGGCCCTCTCGCGTTCGCATCGGCTCGCTTCGACGACGTCCGCATGGTCGGGCGGGTCTCCTCCTGAATCGCCATCAGAGGGCCTGCCCCGCGAGGGCGACGTCCATCTGTCGCTGCATCCGGCTCGTGCCGGTGGAGACGGCGGACTGCCCGGCGGCGATCGAGTTGGCGTTCACGTAGATGCCCTGCGACATCTTCGGGTAGAACGCCGTCGCCGTCGGCCGCGGGACGAGTGTGTAGTCGGCGGCGATCGCGTATTGGGGCTTGGCCGCCGCGACGGCGTCCGGGCTGGTCAGCGAGGCCGTCCGGGCCGGGATGACGCCGCCCTCGCGGACGATCAGCTGTTGCGCGTCCTCGTCGGCGAGCCAACGGGCCCACGCGAGCGCGGCCGCCGGGTGCGCGGTGTGCGGGTTGATGTAGCTGCCCCACCCGCCGATCGCCGTGTTCGTCTCGTCAGTGCCGTCGAAGCCGGGGCGGGAGCGGATGCCGACCTTGCCTGCGACGCTCGAGGCGTCCGGGCTGTTCGCGGTGTCGTACGCATACGACCAGTTCCGCAGGAACGCGGCACGCCCGGTGGTGAACGCGTCGAGGCTCGCCTGCTCGATGTAGGTGAGCGCGGCGCGGGGCGTGATGCCGTCCTTGACGAGGGAGTTCATGAATTCCAGACCGCGCCGCACCTCCGACGAGGTCGCCGTCGACTTCGTGACCTCGGCGTCCGTGAAGCGTCCTCCCGCGTCCGCGACGAACTCGACGGCGTTGCAGGTCATGCCCTCGTAGACGTTTCCCTGCCAGACGAAGCCGTAGTCGACGTCGCCCTCGTCGATCAACTTCTTCGACGTCCGGACGACCTCCTCCCACGAGTCGGGTACCTGGAGGCCGTGCTTGTCGAGCAGGTCCTGTCGGTAGACCAGGAAGGAGTTGTCGATGTAGACGGGGAACATGAAGTACTCGCCGTTGACGCGCGCGGCAGTCCTCAAGCCCTCGGGGTATTGGTCCCAGAAGTCGTCCGGCACGAGCTGCCCGACGGGGACCGCCAGCTTGTTCTCGGCGAACTGCCCCGGCCACGCGATGTCGCCGTGGATGACATCGGGGCTCTGCGAGCCGGCCGCGATCTGCGTCGTCAGCGTCGTCCGGTTCGTGTCCGTGTCGGCCGGTGCGGCGACGACGTTGACCCGCACGTTGGGATAGGCCTTCCTGAACTCCTCGATGAGCCTCGGCCTGAGATCCCCACCGGTGTTCGTGGCGATGTTGGCACTCCACCAGTCGATCGTGACGGGCTCGTCGCCCACCTCCGTCGGCCAGTCGGAGACGTCGGTGCGCTCGGCTCGCGGGGCACAGCCTGCGAGCATCAGAGCTCCTGCGACGCCGGCACCGCCGACGAGCAGCCCCCTTCGATCGATCTGCATGCGTCCTCCTCGACGTGGATGCGGGTCAGGTGCACGGACCTCGAACCCGTCCGCCTGATCGGACGAGGCACAATGACCGCGCTTGCACAGCCTAGGAAGAATCGACGACAGGCGTCAAGCAAGGCGTCGACGCGGAAGCGATTCTGTGCAGAATGTGCAATCTTGTGGCTGGCTGTATTGGCTCCGATGAGGTACCGTCGAAGTGCAAGCGCTTGCATTTCGAGCGGACACTGTGATCGAAAGGCGACTATCGTGCCGGGCTCATCTCGCAAGGCACCCATTGCCTCGGCGACTCAGCCCGCACCTCCTTCGGGTCAGCCCTCGGCTTCTTCGCCCCGGGCCGCGGCGACAATGCAGGATGTCGCGCAGGCGGCGGGGGTCTCCGTCTCGACCGTCTCGCGAGCGCTGCGCGGTTCGTCGAAGGTGAGGCCCTCCACGATCGCGGCCGTCCGCGCTGCCGCTTACTCCCTGGGCTTCGTCGCGTCGCCCAGCGCATCGAGCCTGGCAACGGGGAAGGTGCGTCGCGTAGCCGTCCTGATCGGCGCACCCCTGACCGACTGGTTCAGCGGGTCCATCCTCGACGGCATCTACGACGTGCTGCGCGAGGCAGGGCTCGACCTGCTGCTCTACCGCGTGCACAACCGCTCCGAGCGCGACGAGTTCTTCCGCATCCTGCCGGCTCGACGGAACGCCGACGCACTGATCGTCGCTTCTTTCGCGCTGAGCGAGGAGGAAGAACGCATCCTCGACGACTCCGAGACACCCGTCGTGTTCTTGAGCCAGCGAGTGGCCGGACACGCGAGCGTCGGTGTCGACGACGCCGGAGACGGGCGGACGGCCGCCCGCCTCCTGCTCAATCTCGGCCACACCCGCTTCGCCTACCTGCGTAACAGTCTCGATCTCGGGTTCCGCTGGAGCGCCCGCGGCCGTCACGACGGATGGACTCGGGAACTCGACGACGCATCGGTGACGCAGGAGGCACGGGTCGACATCGACCTGCCGGTCGGCCCTGACTTCGGAGAGAAAGCCGCCGCACGGCTCCTCGCCGGACCGCTGCCCGTGGCCGTCACCGCCGAGAACGACGACCTCGCACTACGCCTGTTGATCGCCCTCGAACGGATCGGCGCGCGGGTTCCGCAGGACATCGCCATCGTCGGCTTCGACGGTCAGCCGCGAGCGCTCGAGTTCGGCATCACGACGGTGGCGCAGCCCGTGCACGACATGGCCCGACTCGCCGCCGAGGCGGCGACCGCACTCGCGCTCGGTGCGACCGTCGACTGGCACGCCCTGCCCGACGACGCCGTCGAGTTGCCGACGACATTGCTGCTCGGACGCACAACCCAGGCCATCGCGCGCACCTGACGACCGATCCGGCGCGGCTGCGACCACCCAGACCCGCGACACGAGAGGTCTCACCTCCTCCCCCGTGCCGGCTCCGGCCACGTCCTCCACATCCGAGGCGACGCGAGCCGCAGGCCGACCGCCAGGTCGACAGCATGACGCGCATGACCTCCATCGCAGAACTCGTCAGCGCCGCGGGCGGCGTCCTCCGCAAACGCGACCTCGTGGCGTTGGGCGCCACCGATCGTCGCCTCACCCATGCCGTGCGGTCGGGAAGCGTCCGGCGCCCTCGCCGAGGGTGGTACTCGACGCTGAGTCCGGCCGATCGGCGATTCCAGGCCGTGCGCATCGGCGGGCGCCTCTCGGGAGCCGCGGCCCTCTTCGAATGCGGGGCCTGGCTCCAACGGCGCCCGCCGCTCACGGTCTCCGTCCCTGCCAACGCGTCGCGCCTCAGACCACGGCGCCGTGCCCGGGTCGTGTGGGACGGCCGCGACATCTGCGATCGCGGCTCGCTCACGAGTGTCGACCCGCGCGACGCACTCGTGAGGGCGATCTGCGAACTCGATTTCCTGGACGCCGTGGCCGTCGTCGATTGGGCGCTGCACACGGGACTGATCGAGCTCGACGATCTGCCCCGCCTCCTCGCGCACCTGCCCCGTGACGCACAACGCATCATCGGATGGGTCGACCCGAAGACGCAGAGCATCCTCGAGAGTCTGGTCCGGACGCGTGAGCGCTTGCGGGGGAATCAGGTCGAGATCCAGTGCCGCCTCAGCAACGGGCAACTGCTCGACCTGCTCATCAACGGCATCGTCGGCCTGGAGACGGACGGTCGGGAATTCCACGAGAGTTCGTTCGAGGTCGACAGACGCAAGGACTGCGTCATCATCGGCGACGGTTACCTCCCGCTCCGAGCGAGCGCGAGCATGGTGCTGCGCGACGCCGATCGGCTGTCTCGCGCGATCGAGACCCTGCTCACCATCCACAACGACCCACCCCCGAGTCGGCCCGACATCCTGGATCTCGCACGCCCTCTGCCCGGGCGCGGTCGGCGGCCCTGGCGGCTCGGGCGGGTTCCCTGCCGAGCCGACCGCACGAGATTCCCCTGCCCGGCCTGATCACTCGCCGATCGCTCGACCGCGCTGGCGAGAGGACAGATGCTCCACGATCGTGCTCGCCGCCGAAGACCGCTATACAGGAAGAACGATCACCCGCCCGCAGCGTCGCGAAAGGCCGCCGATGAGCGCCACTCCTCCACCCATCCGCACCGATCCGTCCCAGATCCTCATCGACACCGGAGTAGTGGCCGTCCTCCGCGCACCGCACGCTCGGGACTACGCCCCCGTCATCGAAGCCCTCGCCGAGGGCGGCGTCCGCAGCATCGAGTTGACCCTCAGCACTCCGGGCACGTTCGACGAACTGCCCGAGCTCCGACGCCGGTTCGACGACGCCATCGAGATCGGCGTCGGCACCGTCACGTCGGTCGTTCAGGCTCAGACGGCGATCGACCTCGGCGCGGACTACCTCGTGACACCCATCACGGTCGCGGACCTCATCGACGTCGCCGTTTCAGGAGGAGTACCCATCTACCCGGGCGGCCTCACACCGACCGAGCTCTTCGCGGGTTGGGCCCGCGGTGCGACCGCCGTCAAGCTCTTCCCGGCGTCGACCGTCGGCCCGGGGTACCTCGGCCAGCTCAGCGGCCCCTTCCCCGACCTCGAGGTCGTCCCCTCAGGAGGCATCTCGATCGACGACGTCGACGGGTGGATCTCGGCCGGAGCGCTCGCCGTCAGCCTGGGCGGGCCCCTGCTCCAGGATGCGTTCCGAGGAGGCTCGGCTCGGGCTCTCGAGGAGCGCGCGAGACAGGTCCGCGGTCGCGTCGACGCCGCACGGAGCGCCCGTTGACCGGAACGCCGTACGTCGTCACGATCGGCGAGACGATGGGCCTCCTGTCGACCGTCACTCCGGGGCCGCTGTCGCATGCCGCCACGATGACACTGGGCATCGGGGGCTCGGAGTCGAACGTCGCGATCGGGGTCAGTCGGCTCGGGGTCGGGTCGGTATGGATGGGACGCGTGGGCGACGACGCCGTCGGACGCCTGGTCGAACGGGAGATCCGCGCCGAGGGGGTCGAGGCACGGGTCATCGTCGATCCTGAGGCTCCGACAGGGCTCATGCTCAAGGAGCGTCGCACGGCGACGAGCCAGAGCGTGAATTACTACCGAGCAGGCAGCGCCGGTTCCCGGTTGTCGCCCGACGACCTCGACGAGGAGTTGCTCGCAGGCGCCGCCGTCGTGCATGTCACCGGGATCACGGCCGCACTCTCGGCGTCGGCGGATCAGGCGATCCGGCGGGCCGTGCAGATCGCGCGGCAGAACGGCGCCCTCGTGTCCTACGACGTCAACTACCGCTCGAAGCTCTGGTCGACCGACCGGGCCGCCGAGTTCGCGCGCAGCCTGCTGCCGTCGTGCGACGTCGTCTTCGCAGGAGAAGACGAGGCGGCGATGGTGCTCGGCGGCGAGCCGGGCGCGACGTCGCCCACGCCGCCTGAGTTCGCGACCGATAAGGCAGCCAAGGCAGACAAGGCAGCCGAGGCAGCCGCGCCGACCACGGCACCCGCCCTGTCCCTCCTCGCCGGGCGACGCCTCGAGCTGGCGTGCGGTCTGGCCCGACTCGGGCCGGCCCAGGCCGTCGTCAAGTGCGGAGCCGATGGCGCCGTCGCCCTCATCGACGGTCACGAGCACGTGAGGCCGGGCGTGCCGATCGTCCCGCACGACACGGTCGGTGCCGGCGATGCGTTCGTCGCCGGCTATCTCGCCGAGCTGGCACTGACCCGCCCGGCCGAGGCGCGCCTCCTGACCGCCGTCACGACGGCGGCCTTCGTCTGCCTCTCGCCCGGCGACTGGGAAGGGCTCCCGCGTCGCGCAGAGCTCGACCTCCTCAGCGCCACGGAGCCGGTGCAGCGCTGATTCCCCGACCCGCGCCTCCTGAGTCTTCGTCACTCGGGGGCGCGGGCATCGGTCGTAGCATGACGTCCTGACATCGAGACGGTCAGCGCCGACGTCTGACATCACGACCCGAGAGCACCCCATGAACTCCCACGACACGACGACCGACTCGACGCCAGACCCGACCTCGACGCCAGCCCCGACCCCGGCGCCAGACTCGACCTCGCCGCTCGACGCCCCCGCACCTGCCGGGCGGATCGCCCCGACCTCTCCGGAGGCGGACGAGATCACCTTCCGCACCCGCAAGTGGGTGCGCCCCGAGGACCTGAACGCCAACGGCACCCTGTTCGGCGGCAGCCTGTTGCGCTGGATCGACGAGGAGGCGGCGATCTACGCGATCCTGCAACTGGGCAACGGGCGGGTGGTCACGAAGTACATCTCCGAGATCAACTTCGTCTCGAGCGCCAGTCAGGGAGACCTGGTCGAGATGGGGCTGCGTGCCACGTCGTTCGGACGCACGTCCCTGACCATGCGCGCGGAGGTGCGGAACATGGTCACGCGGCACAGCATCCTGACGATCGACACCATCGTGTTCGTGAATCTCGGGCCGGACGGGTTGCCTGCTCCGCACGGTTACGACTCGATCACGTACGACAGGGATCGCATCCCGACGAAGTCGCTGAACTCCTGACCAGCCGACCTCGCTCGCCGTCGACTCGAACCGCTTGTCGCGCTGCGACCGGTGCGGCAGCATGGGGTGATGCCCGTGATCACCGCCGTCTGCCGCGTCGCCGCCCTGCTACCCGACTCGGGCAGCATCGGCGTGACCGCGATCGACAAACGGCCCGTCTCCGAGGCGATCCCGGTGAAGACGCTCGGCGTGTACGGCGACGTCCAGGCGAGTCGCAAGCACCACGGCGGCCCGGACAAGGCCGTCTACGCGTATGCCGACGAGGACGCCGCGCTCTTCGCGACGATGCTCGACCGTGACGTCGCACCCGGGCTCTTCGGCGAGAACCTCCGGACGACCGGCCTCGACATCACGGGCTCCGTCATCGGCGAGCACTGGCACGTCGGCGAGACGCTCGTGCTCGAGGTGACCATGCCGCGGACGCCCTGCGCCACGTTCGCCCGTCGGATGCGCGAGCCGGGATGGGTGCGACGTTTTCAGGCGGAGGGGCGCCCCGGCGCCTATCTCCGGGTCGTCAAGCAGGGCACGATCGCCGCGGGAGACGAGGTCGTCGTCGCGTCACGCCCCTCGCACGGCATCACGATCGGCGAGGCCTTCGCCGGCCTGAGCCCCGAGCGCGCCTCGACGCTGCTGGGCGCGCGGGACATCACGCTGCGTGACGCCATGCGCCAGGCCGCCCTCAAGGCCGAGCTCCGCGCCGTCGGTTAGTCAGGCTCGCTCCGCCCTCGCCCAGCCACAGCCCAAGAAACGGAGCACTCGTGCGCCTCATCACCTACCTCGAGCACGGCCGCACCCGCACGGGTGTCGTCGACGAGGCCCACACGGTGCACTCCGTCGCGGGCGCCGACCGCGCGGATCGCGCCGAGCACGCCGAGCACGCCGAGCACGCCGACCGCGACGGAGCCCCCGCCGTCGGCGAGTCAGGCAACCCGACCCCCGAGCACGACCTCGTCTGGGCGATCGAGAACACCGCCGCGGTGACGGCCTGGGCTGCCGGTCTCGTGCCGGGTTCGGGCACGCCGGTCGCCGACGTGCAGCTCCTGGCCCCGTTCCCCCGTCCGCGACGCAACGTGTTCTGCATCGGCAAGAACTACGCCGACCACGTGAACGAGGTCAAAGGCACCGGAGGCACGGGTGAGGCCCCGACCACTCCCATCGTCTTCACGAAGCCCCCGTCGAGCGTGGTCGGCCCCGAGGCCGGCGTCGAGTCCTTCCCGCGTCTCACCAGCGAGCTCGACTACGAGGCGGAGCTCGCCGTCATCATCGGCAAGGGCGGCCGGGACATCTCCGCTGCCGACGCCGCGTCGCACATCTGGGGCTACACGATCGTCAACGACGTGTCGGCCCGCGATCGCCAGCGCGACCACAAGCAGTGGCTGCTCGGCAAGGGGCTCGACACGTTCTGCCCGATGGGCCCGGCGGCCGTGAGCGCGGACGAGATCGATCCGGCCGGGCAAGCACGGCCCGACCTGCGCGTGCAGTCCCGCGTCAACGGCGAGCCAAGGCAGGACGGTTCGACGCTCGACCTGATCTTCGACATCCCGACGCTGATCGAGACCCTGTCGGCCGGTCTCACCCTCGAGCCCGGAGACGTCATCGCGACCGGGACCCCGGCGGGTGTCGGAGCGGGCTTCACGCCACCGCGCTACCTCACCGCCGGCGATGTGGTCGAGGTCGAGATCACAGGACTCGGCATACTTCGCAACGTGGTGGTCTGAGCCACGGCCCCGCTCGACTCGACGATCTCCTGACATCCCCGCACCGGCGACCAGCGTCGGCAGCGCGGTCAGCCGGCTCACGTCCGCGTTGACGCATCCGACTACTCATGCGAGAGTACTCCGGTGTCTTCCATCCGCCTGTTCATCCTCGACTCGTTCGCGCGTCACGGAGAGATGCACGGGCACCAGCTCCGCCTGCAGGCAGAACAGGAACACGTCCATCACTGGACGGACGTCTCCGTCGGCTCCCTGTACGGTGCCATCAAGCGCCTGGCGACCGAGGGGCTGCTCGAGATCGCCCGGACCGAGCGCGACGGGAACTTCCCCGAGCGCCACGTCTATGCGATCACGGACGCCGGGCGCGAGACACTCGCCCGCGTCCGGCAATACGGTCTCGACGAGGTCGTCTTCCGGCCCGATCCGTTCGATCTCGCCTTGACCCGCCCCGATATCGACCACATCGACGAACTCGGCGACACGATCGAAGCGCGCCGCGCGGCGCTGCAGAGCATGCTCGACGAAGCGGTGACCGAACTGACGCGCGCGGCGCCCTACCTGTCCGTCGCCGAGACGCACGCCATGCTCCATCGCCAGCACCGCCTCCGGGCGGAGCTCTCGTGGCACGACAGCCTGCTCGAGTCGCTGCCCGCCATCGTCGCCGACGAGAAGGCAGGCGCCCGGCATGCCGAGGCGGCCTCGCGTGTCACGCCGACCCGTTCCTCCTGAACTCCCCTCCCCCGTTCTCCTCCCCTCACCAGGCGACCACCGCCTCCTGGTTTCCGCCACCCGCTCGACGGGCGCGCAGCACGAAAGGCCTCGACATGTCCCACGCCCCCACGGCTCCCGCGAATGCGGCGCCGGCTGTTCCGAAACACGCCTGGTACGCGCTGGTCGCGCTGCTGCTCGGCATGTTCATCGCCCTGCTCGACACGACCATCGTCAACGTCGCGCTGCCTACGATCCGCACGTCGCTCGACGCGTCGGAGTCGACCCTCTCCTGGATCATCTCGGGGTACGCGCTCGCGTTCGGCCTCACGCTGATCCCGGCCGGTCGTATCGGCGACCGCATCGGTCACAAGTGGATCTACTTCTCCGGTGTCGCCCTGTTCACCCTCGCGAGCCTCGCCTGCGGTGTCGCCCAGAGCGACCTGCAGCTCGTCGTGTTCCGCGTCGTGCAGGGTCTCGCGGGCGGCATCTTCGTGCCCGCCGTGACCGCGTTCATCCAGCTGCTCTTCCCCGGCCGGTCCCGCGGCAAGGCCTTCGCGATCATGGGCGCCGTGATCGGCGTCTCGTCCGCGCTCGGCCCGATCATCGGCGGGTTGATCATTCAGGCGTTCGGTGACGAGAACGGCTGGCGTCTCGTGTTCTTCGTCAACCTGCCCTTCGGTGTCGTGACGTTGATCGCCGCCGCCCTCCTGCTGCCCAAGCGCGACAAGAGCGCGCCGCGCCCCGAGAAGGGTCTCGACTGGATCGGCGTCGTGCTCGTGTCGGCCGCGTTCGTCGCCCTGCTCGTGCCGCTCATCCAGGGCCAGGAAGACGGCTGGCCCCTGTGGACCTGGCTGTCGCTGGCCGGCGGCGTCGTGCTCCTCGCGGTCTTCGGCTTGTGGGAGCACAGCTACACGAAGCGCGGCAAGACGGCCCTCGTGCCGCCGAAGCTGTTCGCCCACCCGTCGTTCACGGGCGGCGTCGTACTCGCCCTCGTCTACTTCGCGGCGTTCACCAGCATCTTCTTCACGATCTCGCTGCTCTGGCAGTCGGGCCTCGGTCACAGCGCCCTCGCCTCGGGTGCCGTCGCGATCCCCTTCGCGGTCGGCAGCATCGTCAGCTCGTCGCAGAGCAACCGCCTCGCCCAGCGTCTCGGTCGCAACGTGCTCGTGCTCGGCACGGCCCTGGTCGCGATCGGCCTGATCTGGATGTGGCTCATCCTGTCGAACACCGAAGCCGCCGACCTCACGAACTGGATGCTGCTGGCACCGCTGCTCATCGCCGGTCTCGGCAACGGATTCTTCATCGCGCCGAACGTGCAGTTCATCGTCGCGACGGTGGATCGTCAGGACGCGGGCTCGGCGAGCGCCGTCATCTCGGCCATCCAGCGGATCGGCTCGGCCGTCGGCATCGCGATCATCGGCAGTGTGCTGTTCGGCGCCCTGCCCACGGGTCGCGAGCTCGCCACGGCCGCCGGTCGCGCCTCCGGTTTCACCGACGCGTCCGCCGCCGCCATGGGCGTGAGCGCCGCGTTCGCCGTGCTCGCCTTCGCCCTCGTGTTCGCGCTGCCCCGCCGCGTCTCGCACGGTGGCCCGCCCTCGGCGGGAACCCAGGCGCGAACCCAGGAGCCGCGAACCCAAGACGCGGGAACCCAGGAGGCGCGGGCCGGGTCGGCCACGCAGGAGTCACGACCCGGGTCGGTCACGCACGAGCCCGCCCATGCGGCCCCCGCGTCGGCGTCGCAGGACGCGCCGGCCGGCGCCTCCGCAGGCGATGCCGCGAGTGCCTCCGCAGGCGCGCCGCACCACGGCGCCCACGTCGCTCCGGTCGACGAGAACCGCAGCTAGCGACACCCCTCCGAGGCGCCCGTCGACCCTGGTCGGCGGGCGCCTCCGGCGTTCTCCTGAGCTGGCCCCGGCAGCGACGCGCCAACCGCAGGAGGACGTGGGCCGGCCCTGTCGCCTGCCCGCGCCTCCTTGCGTTCCCGGGCATTTGCAATGCAGGAGGCGCAGACTGGCCCGATGCCTTTCGACCCGCCGATGTCTTCAGCCCGTCGCGATCGCGTTCTCCCCCTCGACGGTCTGCGCACGCTGGCCATCGCTTTCGTGGTCCTGTACCACCTCCACGTCCCCGGATTCGGCAGCGGATTCATCGGCGTCAACGTCTTCTTCGTGCTCTCGGGCTACCTGATCACCACGCTGCTCCTGCGCGAGCATGCGAACACCGGGCGCATCCGTCTCGGTCGGTTCTGGATGCGTCGGCTCCTGCGTCTGTACCCGACGCTGCTGGCCGTGGTCGTCGTCGGCATCGCGCTCTGGGCCATCGTCGGCAGCTATCAGGGCGCGAAGATCGGGCCGGTCGGCGCCGCGGCCGTCGCCCTGAGCTACACCGGCAACCTGGCCCGAGCCTTCTTCGGCTCGTCGCAGGGCGTCTTCTCGCCCATGTGGAGCCTCTCGATGGAGGAGCAGTTCTACCTCGTCTGGCCCCCTCTGCTCGTCCTCGCCCTGGCCTTCGCCGCGCGCCGTCGGGCGATCATGATCGGTCTCGCCGTCCTGGTCGCGGGCTCGATCATCGCCAGCGGGTTCCTGTACGAGCAGCCGTCCGGATCGGCCACGCCTGACATCTACTTCAGCCCCGTCCTGAACGTCGCTCCCTTGTTGATCGGCTGCCTGTTGGCCTTCGCGCTGCGTTCCGCGCGGGGCCGCGCCGTGTTCGAGGGCCGTTTCGGCACGGTCGCGACCTGGGTCGGTTTCGCAGGAGTCGTCGGCTCCCTGTTCGTGATCGGCTCCGGCTGGCAGCAGCAGGTGCACGTGTTCACCGGTCTCATGCCCGGTGTCGCGGTGGCGTCCGCCCTCCTG
The DNA here is from genome assembly GCF_049601585.1 of Frigoribacterium sp. 2-23. Lineage (GTDB taxonomy): Bacteria > Actinomycetota > Actinomycetes > Actinomycetales > Microbacteriaceae > Frigoribacterium. Next base: position 2,616,916 of record NZ_CP187126.1, read on the forward strand.
ATCGGTGGGCTCATCAGCCGACCGTCCGTCATCGCCGGCGCGTTGTCGCTCGGTCCGGTCGCGTGGTTCGGTCGTGCCGTGTCGTACCCGCTCTACCTCTGGCACGTGGTCATGATCGCGCTCATCACGCCGGTGCTGACCGGGGCGCTGGGGCAGGTGCTCGTCATCGTCGCATCCGTCGGTGTCGCGATCGCCTCGCACTACCTCGTCGAGCGACCGGCTCTCAAGCTCAAGAGCCGGTTCGAACCGAAGGAGGCGCGGCCCACCCGCGCCCCCGAACGCGAGCTCGCGAAGGTCTGACCTGCACGGCCGCGCCGGACCGGGCGCCGGCCGGCGCGGCGCACGGGTCAGATCCCGTCGATCGCCCTCTGCAACTCGTCGGCGAGCTCGGTCGCGTGCGGCTCGCGCAGGAGGGACGAGTGCTCGGCCGCGATCGCGACGAACGAGCTCGGGCCCGACAACACCGAACGCCAGGCGTCCGGTCCGTCAGGATTCCCCTCGGCCAACACGAACAGGACGCGACCCGCATAGGGTTTCAGCCTGTATTTCCGACCGGCGAGCGTTGCGTGGTCGAAGAAGGCGTCGAACTGCATCTGGCCGCCGAACTGCACCATGCCGGCCGCCCGCGCACGCACTCGTTCGCCTAGTTGGCGGGCCGCGGGCAGCCCGTCGGGCAGCAGGCGCGCGACAGGAGCGCGCAACGCACCGGCCACGCGACGCAGCGCCGTGCTCGGTGTCGGCCGCGTCGGCAGCTTCTGGAACTCCAGCTCGGGCATCACGCCGGTACTGCGGGGCATGAACGTGTCGAGCAGCCCGACGAGCTCGACCTCCTGGCCGCCGGCGACGAGCTGGTCGGCGATCTCGAGCGCGACGAGCCCGCCGAAGGAGTGCCCGACCAGCACGTACGGCCCCTTGGGCTGGATCACACGGATGATCTCGAGATAACGACGCGCGGCCGACTCGACGCTCCAATCGGGCAGCGCACGCTGCTCGAGCCCGTGGGCCTGGAACGCATACACGGATCGGTCGTCGAGGTGTCGCGACAACGGCAGGAAGGTCAGCGCAAGAGCGCCTGCGCCGGCGAACGCGAACACCGGAGTCCGCGACCCGCCCGTGCGCAGCGTCACGACGTCGGGGTGACTGGGCAGCGCTTTCGCCGAGCTGGTGACGCGTTCGGTGAACTCCCGCAGCGTCGGGTACTCCAGCAGTTGCGTGGAGGCGAGGTCGACGTCGAACCGCTCGTGGACGGCGGCGAGCATCTCCTCCGCCGACAACGAGTCGCCCCCGAGGGCCATGAAGTCGTCGTCCAGTCCGACGTCGGTCAGTCCGAGCGACTCGCCCCAGATGCCGGACATGATCTGCTGGCGCATGTCCTGCACCTCGTCCACGGGCACGCGCGGTGCCACGGGCGGCAGTTGCTGCCGGTCGACCTTGCCGCGTTCGTTCCGCGGTAGGGCGGGCAGCTGCACGATGTGCGTGGGCACCATGTACTCAGGAAGCACGCCGCGCAGACCCCGCCGCAACGCCGCGGGCGACGGCGGCCGCACCGTCGGCTTGGTGACGACGTACGCGATCAGGTACGTGACGGCCGGAGGCGCGACGACCGGAGTCACGACGACCTCCGTCACATCGGGCATCGTCATGAACGCCGCCTCGATCTCGCCGGGCTCGACGAGGTAGCCGCGCACCTTGACCGCGGCATCCGCCCGACCGAGCAGCACCAGGTCGCCGTTGCCGTCGAACCGCCCGAGGTCGCCCTGACGGCAGGTGGGTCGGCCGTCGTCCGCGACGCCGAACCGCATCGCGGTCTGCTCCTCGTCGTTCAGGTAGCCGTCCGACAGGTAGTCGGACACGACCAGGATCTCGCCGGCCTCGCCCTCGGCGACCGGTGCTCCGTGCTCGTCGACGAGCCGCACCTCCTTGTTGGCCGAGATCGACCCGGCCGGCACGATGCCGTCGGGCACGGGAGCCCCGCCCGGGATCTCGAACGTGGCGATCCCGCCCATCTCGCTCGAGCCGGTGCCGTTGAAGTAGGAGGCGGTGGCCGGCAGGTGACGGCGCATCAGGAGGACGTCGCGACCGGTGATCGCCTCGCCCGCCGTCGAGACGGCGCGGATGTGGGTCAAGACCTCGTCGTCGCCGAGGGCCCCGGCGATCGACCGGAGCAGGTGGGGAGTGCAGGAGATCGCCGTGAGCCGGTGCTCGCGGACGAAGTCGACGAACCCGGAGATGCCGTCGTCACGGGTGTCGTAGACGTAGAGTCCCGCACCGGAGGTGAGCCCGCTGTACATCGAGAACGTGCCGGCCACGAAGCTGAGCGGGAAGACGAGGGCATTGCGGTCGGCCGGCGTCATCCTGAACGACCGACCGATGTGCGCCACGTCGTTGAGCAGCTGGTCGTGCGTGACGATGACGCCCTTGGGCTTGCCGGTCGAGCCGGACGTGAAGACGACCACCACGGTGTCGCGCCCGTGGCGGGCGAGACCGCGCTCGAGATCGACGGCGGCGAGCTCGGACTCGGTCGCCGCGTCGGCGGAGGCACGCAGCTCGTCCCACGACAGCACGGCCACGCCGGCCTCGAGCAGCTCGGGCGGCTGTTCGCCTGACGAACCGACGCCACGATCGCTGATGACCGTCTCGATGCCGCCGATCTCGACCACGTGCCTCAACCGGGCGCCGGGCAGGTGCTGGTCGAGCACGACGAGCACACGACCGGACCTCACGACGGCCAACGCCAGGACGACGGCATCGGCGTCGTGCCCGACGAAGACGCCCACCGGCGCATCACCCGGCGGCAGTTCACGGTCGAGGACGCCGACCAAGGCAGTCGTCAAGCGGTCGAGCTCGGCGTAGCTGAGCGCGCCTCCTGGGTCGGCGACGGCGATGCCGTCCGGATTGGCCGCGACCACGTCGCGGAAGCGCTCGAGCACGTTCGCGATCGGTCCGGGGACGGTGAGGGGGGCGAGTAGATCGATGACGTCGACGCGTTCGGGCATGCGCGGCGATCCCTTCGGGTAGGGAGCGATGCGGCCGGCGGGGTCGGCTCGGCCGGTGGTGCGAGCGGTGCGGGTGCTAGGTGGTGCCGGGTGCGCGGGTCGGGATGCGCGTGGTGCCGGTACAGCGGGGTGACGCGGGTCGGGTCGGATGGTGCGGGAGGCGCGGGTCGGGAACTCAGGATCGGGTGCGAGTTCGGGTCGCGACACGGCGGGGGTAGGGCGCCGGTGTGCCGAGGCTACCTCCCGCGATGCCGGTAATCCAGAGCTGCGCGTGTTAAATGTCCTCCTTCTGGGGGACGCGCGGGTGAGGCCTGCGGGTGGGCGCCCCTCACCCGTCGTTTCCGGCCCCTCCCCGCTCCTCCTCCTGATCGACCGACGGTCGATTCGCCGTCACGGGGCCGGGAGTGGTTCGCTGTCGAGGTGACCACTGGCTCGTCGTCCCCTGTCTCGCCGCCGCTGTGGCGCCTCCTCGTCGTCGGGGTGGTGGGCGGACTCCTGTCGGGTGCGTTCGGCATCGGCGGCGGCATCGTCATGGTGCCGCTGCTCACCGCATTCGCGGGCCTCGACGCCAAGCGCGCGTCGGCGGCGTCGCTCGCGGCGATCCTGCCGACGTCGATCGTCGCCTCGATCACGTATCTCGTGCAGGGCGAGGTCGACCTCGTCGCCGCCGCGTACGTCGCAGGAGGGTCGGTGGTCGGCACGATCATCGGCGGCTACCTCCTGAGAGTCGTCGCGACGCGAGTGCTGCAGTGGCTGTTCATCGGCGTGATCGTGCTGGCTGCGGCTCGACTGCTGCTCGTCGGCGATGCGCGGTCGACGTCGGCCGCGCTGATCCCCGACGGAGCCTGGAGCGGACTCGTCCTCGTCGCCCTCGGCCTGTTCATGGGCATCGCCTCGGGCCTGTTCGGCATCGGCGGCGGACTGATCGCCGTACCGGGCCTCGTCGGGCTGGTCGGCGAGACCGATCTGGTGGCGAAGGGCACGTCGCTCGTGGTGATGATTCCGACCGCCCTGATCGGCACGATCGGCAATGCGCGCCGCGGATTCGTGGTCGTGACGCCGTCGCTGCTGCTCGGCGCGGCGGCCGCGGTGTCGTCCTTCGGTGGCGTCGCCCTCGCGTTCGCGATGCCGGCGCGGGTGTCGGCGGTGCTGTTCGCGATCCTGCTGCTGGCGGTCGCCGTGCAGCAGGCGGTGCGGGCGATCAGGAGCTGAGCCGGCCTGCCGCGACCCCCGGGCCTCGCGGCCCCGCGGCCGTGCGACCCCGCGGCCCCGCGGCCCCGGGCCTCGCGACCGGAGCGTCGGAGGCACAAGGCAGCATGTCGGCATGTCAGGTTCACCGTCACGCGGCCCGGATCTCGCCGCGGTGCTGGCCATGTGTGCCGAGTTGCCCTCCGCCGTCCTCGGCAATCCGTTCGGCGAGGAGGTCGACGTCTTCACGGTGCGCGGCAAGATGTTCGCGATGGTCGACCTCGTCCACTCACCGAACCGCATCACGCTGAAGGCGGTGCCCGAGCACGCGGAGCACCTCGTGGCCACGCACGCCGCCATCACGCCCGGCTATCACATGAACAAGCGACACTGGATCACGATCGCCCTCGGGGGCGGGCTCGATGCCCAGACCGTCGAAGACCTCATCGGCAACTCGTACGACCGTGTGATCGCCGCTATGCCGAAGAGCCGCCGTCCCGTCGCCTGACCTCGCCCCGCGGGCGGTTGCGCCTGCCGACGGCGCCTGCCGCCGCCGGCACGGGCGGCAGCGGCAGCGGCAGCGGCAGCGGCAGCGCTACAGCCAGCTGCGCTCGCGCGCGACGCGGGCGGCCTCGTGCCGGGACGACGTCCCGGTCTTCTGCAGGGCCGACGACAGGTAGTTGCGCACGGTCCCCGACGCGAGGTGCAGGCGGGTGCTCATCTCGCGCACCGACAACCCCTCGGTGGTGAGCCGGAGCGTGTCGAGCTCACGATCGGTCAGCGGGCAGTCGTCCATCATGGCGGCGGCCGAGATGTCGGCGTCGATCCAGCGTCGACCTCCGTGCACGTGCAGGATCACGCGCTCGAGCTCGTCGGGGTCGACCGACTTCAGCAGGAACCCCCGCACGCCGGCCGCCAGGGCACGCCTCAGCACACCCGGCCGCCCGTGTCGGGTCAGCAGGACGACGGCCTGGTCGGGTCGGCGGGTGAGGATGGCCCGTGCCGCGTCGATGCCGTCGAGACCGGGCATCTCGAGGTCGAGCAGCACCACGTCGGGGTCGTGCTGCTCGGCCAACGCGACCGCTTCGACCCCGTCGGCGGCCTGCGCCACGACCTCGATTTCATCGGAGAGGCCGAGGAGGGACGCGATCGCACTCCTCAGGAGGGTCTCGTCGTCGGCCAGCAGGACACGGATCATCGGTCGCCCCCCGGCACGCTCTCGCCTGAGTTCGCGACCGTGGCGGAGTCGCCGGCGACCGTGGCGGAGACGCCGGCGACCGTCCTCGGGGACGTGACCCGTGCCTCCTCGGGGCGTGCGTCCTGCGCTCGGGCCTCCGTCCTGAATTCGCCGCCGTCGTGGCGCGTCGTCAGGACGCCGCCGGCGTCGCGGAACCGCTCGGCGAGCCGCGCGAGGCCGCGAAGTGGGCGGACGTTCGCGCCGGCTCCGTCGTTGACGACCGCGACCCCGCCGGCGGACAGCTCGACCACGACCCGTCGGGCTTCGGCATGGCGCAGCAGGTTGGTCGTGGCCTCTCGCACGAGGTGCCCGAAGAGCGCGTCGAGCGGATGTCCTGCGGGAGCGACACCGTCGACACGCAGCTCGATCCCGGCGGCCTCGATCAGGGCGGTCGAGTTCGCGAGCTCGCCGGCGAGCGTGACCGTGCGTTCGCCATAGGCCAGACGCCGGGTCTCGGCGATGGTCTGGGCGATGAGCTGCTCGGCCTCGGCGACATGCGCGCGAGCGGCGTCGATGTCGCGATCGAGCATCTTGCCGGCGAGCTGCAGCTGCAAACGGCTCACGTACAGCGTGTGCCCCTGGATGTCATGCAGATCCGACGAGAACCGGTAGCGCTCGCGCAACACGGCCAGCTCGGCCTCGGACTGCCGCAACGAGTCGACCTCGAGGTAGAGCCCGAACTGGTAGCGGCTCAGCCGGTAGGTGCCCCACGCCGAGATCATCAGGATGATCGCGGCCACGGTCGTTCCCCACCGCTCGGACTCGGACGCCACGACGAGCGGCGGGAGGATGGCGAGGACGATCGCGAGCGCGGTCAGACGGACGTCGATGTGCGGTGGCGTCGTCGCGACGAGGGCCGCCGAGAGCGCGAACGGGACGACGGCGAATCCTGAGGCGCCGCCGACGACAGCGAGACACCAGACCGCGTACGACGACACGAGGGCAGCCACGACCAGGAGGCGCGGGCCGCCTCGCTCCCAGAACAGGCTCTGCACCGCGACGACGGCGCCGGCCGCCGCGACCGCGAGTCCGATCGGCAGGGTCGGCATCTGCGGCAGGAGCACCAGCACGAACACGAGCGCGACCCACACGAGAGACCACGTCGTGTAGCGGCGCATCCGTTCGAGAGGAGGCGCGGCGCGGGTCGTTCCGTCGGTCGCGGTCGGCATGCGTCCACGGTATCGGGAGCCCGGCGCGGTCGGCAGCGCAGGATGTCACGCCGCACGGTGACAAGTGTCACGGCGGACGGGTGGCGCGATGGCACTACTGCCCGGACGGCAGCTCGGGAATCGTCGAGGGCATGGACGAGATCATCACGAACACGGGCACCGCCCCTCACTCCGGTGCCGACGACACCACCGCAGCCGACGCCGTCATCCGCGTCTCGGGGCTCGGCTTCTCGTACGGCGACTTCGATGCCGTGTCGGGTGTCGACCTGATCGTCCGACGGGGCGAGCTGTATGCCCTGCTCGGCACGAACGGCGCCGGCAAGACGACGACGCTCGAAGTGCTCGAGGGGCACCGGCGCCCGACCGCGGGCACCGTCGAGGTGCTCGGCGGCGACCCGACGGACCGGTCGCACACCCGCAAGCGGATGGGCATCATGCTGCAGGACTCGGGGCTGCCCGGCGAGATGACCGTCCGCGAGAGCGTCCGTCTGGCCGGTGCCGTCTCGGGCCGCGACGACGACGTCGACGACGTGCTGGCCCGCGTGGGCATCGACTCGAAGTCAGGAACGCGGGTCGCCCAGCTCTCGGGCGGCGAGAAGCGCCGCGTCGACTTCGCGATGGCGGTGTGGGGCACGCCCGAGCTGGTGTTCCTCGACGAGCCGACGACGGGTCTCGACCCGCAGGCCCGCGACGACCTCTGGGCACTCGTCGGACGTCTGCGCGAACAGGGCGTCACGTTCGTCCTGACGACCCACTACCTGGAGGAGGCGGAGCGCTACGCCGACCGCGTCGGCCTCATGCACCGCGGGTCGATCAGGAGGGAGGGCACCGTCGCCGAGCTCACCGCCGGAGCCACGACGACCATCCGGTTCGTCTCCCCCTGTCCCCTCGACGAGCTCCCGCTCGCGGCGGCCGGCACCGAGAACGGCCTCGCCGTCATCCCCACGGACGACCCGCAGCGGGACGCTTCCGTCCTGCTGACGTGGGCGTCCGAGCGCGGCTTCGCCCTCGACCGCTTCAGCACGCACGAGACCGGGCTCGACGACGTCTTCCGCCTGCTGGGCCAGGCGTCCTGAGCACGGCGCCTCGCCTCCTCCTGACGAGCCGACCCGCGCCCCCGCCGGGCCGCCCCCTCCCTGCCGACGCCCCGTCCGCACCGTACCTTCCCCGTCCTCTCCTGAAAGGCCGACCGCCATGAGCTCCGCCACCGCCACCGCGTCCATCGCGACCGCCGAACTGCGCATGATGCTGCGCAACCGCACCGTCGCCCTCAGCGCCCTCCTCGTCCCGCTCGCCTTCGGCGCCTTCCTGCTCTTCACGAACGGCGCCTCCGCCGGAGGCGTGCTCGCCGGCATCCAGATCATCGGCATGGTCGGCATGGGGGTGTACGTCAGCGCGACGACGACCCTGGCGGCGCGACGTCAGACGCTCTTCCTGAAACGCCTGCGCGGCGGCGCGGTGTCCGACCCGAGCATCCTCACGGGTCTGCTCGCCCCCGTCGTGGTCGTCAGCCTCGCGCAGCTCGCGATCGTGCTCGGTGTGTTGGCCGCGCAGGAGCCTCCCGTGCACGCCTGGCTGCTGATCGTCGCCGTGCTGCTCGCCGAGGCGATGTTCGTCGGCCTCGCCCTCGCGACGGCCGGATTCAGCACATCGCCCGAGCACGCCCAGTACACGACGCTGCCGCTGTTCTTCCTGACTCTCGGCACGGCGATCTGGTTCCAGTTGACCGGTGTCGACGACCTCATCGCCGTGAAGCGACTGCTGCCGGGCGGTGGCCTGATGGAGTTGATCGTGCTCGCCTGGAACGGCGGCGACCTCGGCCTGCTGCCCTGGCTGCTCCTGCCGTCGGTCGGCTGGGCGGTGCTCGGAGTGCTGGCAGCCGTGCGGTTCTTCCGGTGGGAGCCGCGGCGCTGAAGCCGGGCCCCCGCGAGGCGCCGCCGCCGCCCGCCGCCTCACACGGTGGCGCCTTCCCCCCGGGAGGCGCCACCGTCGGCGGCGAGTGGCAGACTCGCGCCGTGCCTGATTCGCCGACACCGCCCCTGCCGCCCGGCTCGATCCTGACCGATCGGCTGCTGCTCTCTCCCCTCGCGGACGACGACGTCCCCGAGCTGCACCGCATCTTCGCCGACCCCGACACGTGGCAGCATCTGCCGAGCGGCCGCCACACCGCCCTCGCCGAGACGGCGGCGCTCGTCCCCTCCAGCGAGGCGAGTCGCCGCGACCACGGCCTGGGACGGCTCGCCGTCCGTCTCCGCCGCTGTGACGTCGACGCTCGACCACGGACGAGACCCGGCTCGAGCCCCGCCGACGGATTCGGCCCCGTCGTCGGCGTGGCGGGCGCGACGATGCAGTCGTTCGGCGCCTGGAACGTCGGCTACCGGCTCGACCCGGCCGTGTGGGGTGGCGGGCTGGCGACCGAGGCGGCCCGCGCCTCCATCGTGGCGGCACAGCAGGCGTCGCCGCATGTGCCGGTCACGGCCAGAGCTCTGTCGAACAATCAGGCGTCGGTGCGGGTGATGCAGCGGGCGGGGCTGCAGATCGTCTGGCAGGGCACGAGTCACCACGAAGTCGAGACGGCCGGGCTCGATCGCGTCGTCGCGAGCGACCGCCCGCTCGACGCCGAGACGCTCGAGAGGCTGATCGCGCTGGGCTGACGACCACACCCCCGCACGACGACCTCAGGAGGCGCGGCGCGGCCTCAGGAGGCGCGGCGCGGCCTCAGGAGGCGCGGCGCGACCTCAGGAGGCGCGGCGCGGCCTCGCGACGGCCGGAACGCCCACGGCGACGCAGCCCTCCGGCACGTCCTTCGTGACCACGGCGCCGGCTCCGACGATGCTGCCCGCCCCGACCGTCACGCCGCCGATGACGGCGGCTCCGGCACCGACCGTGACGCCGTGGCCGAGCACGGGGTGCCGCCGCCCGCGGGCACCGACGCCGCCCTTGCCACCGAGCGTCACGCCGTGGAAGAGCGTGCAGTCGTCACCGACCACGGTCGTCTCACCGATGACGAGCCCCATGCCGTGATCGATGAAGAGGCGCTCGCCCAAGAGGGCGCCCGGGTGGATCTCGATGCCGGTCGCCCCGCGTGCCGCGTGCGCCAGCAGTCGGGCGACGGTGCGCGCCCCGAGCACGCGGGCGAGCCCGCGCGCCCGCCACAGGCGACTCGTCACGCGGTGGGCCCACACGGCGTGCAGGCCCGGGTAGACGAGCAGTGTCTCGAGGCGTCCTCGGGCAGCCGGGTCGCGCCTCCGGACGGTCTCGAGGTCTTCGCCCAGGCGGGCGAGCAACCGCACGTCAGGCGTCCGCGAGATCCTGGAAGAGAACCGTCGACAGGTAGCGCTCGCCCGTGTCGCAGACGATGGCGACGATGCGCTTGCCGGCGTACTCGGGGCGCTTGGCGATCTCGAGCGCCGCGTGCACGATGGCACCGGACGAGATGCCGGCGAGGATGCCCTCGTCGGTGGCGAGTGCCCGGGCCACGCGCAGGGCGTCGTCGAGCTCGACGGGGAACACCTCGTCGATCTGGTCGCGGTCGAGCACGTCGGGGACGAAGTTGGCGCCGATGCCCTGGATCTTGTGCGGGCCGGCCTTGCCCTGCGACAGCAGCGGCGAGTCGGCGGGCTCGACGGCCACGACGTGCACCCCGGGGATCTGCTCGTGCAGCACCTGGCCGACGCCGGTGATGGTGCCACCCGTGCCGACACCGGCCACGAAGACGTCGACCTGGCCGTCGGTGTCGCGCAGGATCTCCTGAGCGGTCGTCTTGCGGTGGATCGCCGCGTTCGCCTCCGTCTCGAACTGCTGCGCCCAGATCGCGTTCTCGGTCGACTCGACGATCTCCTTCGCCCGCTCGACCGCGCCCCGCATGCCCTCGCTGCCGGGGGTGAGCACGATCTCGGCGCCGTAGGCCTTCATGACGGTGCGTCGCTCGACGCTCATCGTCTCGGGCATCGTCAGCACGACGCGGTAGCCGCGCGCGGCGCCGACCAGCGCCAGGGCGATGCCGGTGTTGCCGCTCGTGCCCTCGACGATCGTGCCGCCCGGCTTGAGCGCGCCCGCCGCCTCGGCCGCGTCGACGATGGCGACGCCCAGGCGGTCCTTGACGCTCGCGCCCGGGTTGTAGAACTCGAGCTTGGCGAGCACCTCGGCGCCGCCCTCGACGGGGAGGCGGTTCAAACGGACCAGGGGCGTGTTGCCGAACGCATCGGTGATGTCGGCGTGGATGGCAGTCATGACGGGATTCTAGGTCGTCGCGCGTGACTGTTTCCCGACGCGGAAACGACAAGACGACGTGAGAGATCACGTCGTCTTGTCGTTTTCACGTCGGCGCGCGCCGCGCCAGCGGGCGGGCCGCCGCGCTCCGTCGCGCTACGGCCCGGTGATCTTGCCGGGGTTGAAGTTGCCGCCGGCGTCCGCCGCGTCGAACAGGCCCTTCATGACGGCCACGCCCTCGGCCGACACGTCCTGCTCGAGCCACGGCGCGTGCTCGAGGCCGACGCCGTGGTGGTGGCTCAGTGTCCCGCCGGTGTCGAGGAACGCCTGCTGGATCGCCTTCTTGACCACGTCGTACTCGGCCTCGGCGACATCCTCGGACGTGTACTCGAACGCGAACGTGAAGTAGAGGCACGCGCCCGAGTGGTACGAGTGCGAGAGGTGGCTCATGATCCAGCCCTGCTTGCCGATCTCGTCGAACGCCTGGTTCGCGGCGGCGTAGACGCGGTTCGACACCGCCCGCAGCTTCGACCAGGGTGCGGCGGTCTCGGAGACGTCGCCGATGCCGCCGTGATCGAGGAAGAAGTCGCGCAGGTAGGGCGTGTCGAACTTCTTCTGGTCGTAGAGCTTGCCGGGGCCCGTGCCGACGGACATGCCGCGGTTGGCCTTGACGATCTTGCCGACCAGCTTCTGGGTGCGCGCGACGTGCTCGGGGCTGCCCTCGTAGCCGATGAACGACAGGCACATCGCGTCGACGTCCCAGCCCTTCGCCTTGAGCAGCAGCGGCAGCGCGTCGGTCACCTTCTGCGAGATGCCCTTGCCGGGCTTCGACGTCGCGAACGAGAACGCGGTCTCGTGCGCGTCCGAGACGCGGGTCACCGACGGGGCGGCGTCGCTCTCGGCGATGGCCTGCATGGCGGCGAGGCCGTCGTGCCAGGACGGGAAGAGATAGGCGATGATCTCGCGCTTCTCGGGCAGGCGGTGCACCTGGGCGGTGACCTCGGTGATGACGCCGAGGCGCCCTTCCGAGCCGATGATCATCTCGCGCAGCGACGGCCCCGTCGATGCGCTCGGCACGGCGCGGATCGCGAGGACGCCACCGGGGCGCACGACACGCAGACCCTTCGTGATGTCGGCGATGTCGCCGTACTTGTCGCTCTGCATGCCCGACGAGCGCGTCGCGACCCAGCCGCCCATGGTCGAGTGCGTGAAGCTGTCGGGGAAGTGCCCGAGCGTCCAACCGCGGGCGTTCAGCTGCTCTTCGAGGTCGGGGCCCTGGCCGCCGGCCTGGATGCGGGCGAGACCCGAGTCCTCGTCGATGTCGAGCACCTTCGACAGACGGCCCATGTCGAGCGACACGACGGGGCGTGCCTCGGCGGGCAGCGGCTCGAGGCTGCCGGCGATGTTGCTGCCGCCGCCGAACGGGATGAGCACGAGGTCTTCGGCGACCGCGAGGTCGACGATCTTCTGCACCTCGGCCTCGTCGGCCGGGTACACGACGACGTCGGGGACGCGCGGGAGGCGCCCGGCACGGATGCGCAGCAGGTCGCGGACGCTCTTGCCGTACGTGTGCACGACGCGGTCGAGGTCGTCTCCGGTGACGGCGTCGGCACCGACGATCGCGGTCAGCTTGTCGACCACGGCCGAGGAGGCGAGGGAGGCCGGCACGGTCAGGTCGCCGATGTCGAGACCGGTGTCGTGCCGGCCCTGGGTCAGCTCGACACCCACGATCTTCTTGACGAACGGCGCGAAGGCCGGCTTGTCGTCGTGGTGGAATGCGACGCCCTCGACGCCCCAACCCCACCATTTCATGTGCTTGACGCCTGAGATCGTGTCGGGCTTCTGTTGGACGTCGGTCACCGGTGTGCTCCTTCGGACGGGTTCTGCGGACCCAGGATACGGGCCGTGTTGGTCTCTTTCAGGCGGATGATCTCGTCCCGGAGGCGCGCCGTGAACTCGATCGGCGTCTCACCGTCGAGCGGACGCATGGGGTCGCCGAACGCGACGCCCACCGGCAGGCGGCCGGGCCGTGGCCAGTTCGCGCCTCGCGGGTGAGCGATGTTCGCGCCGATCAGGGCGAGCGGGATGACAGGCACCTCGCACGAGGCGGCGAGCGCCGCGGCCCCGGGCTTGAACGGGCCCATCCGGCCGTCCTTCGAGCGGGTCCCCTCGGGGAAGACGAGCACGGGGTAGCCACGCTGCAGCAGCGAGCGCGCGCTGACCGTGGGGTGCCCGGCGCGCACCCTGGCCCGCTTGCGGGCCGCGCTCGTCCGTGGGGCGTCGGGCCGTGCGACCGCGCGACCGTCTGCGGGTGCCGCGGCGTCGGCGTCGGCCTGACCCGCGCCTCCTGCGTTCTTGCCCCCGGCCAGGGCCGGCGGGCGGTGCACGGGGAACGCATTGAAGAACAGCTCGGTGAGGCGGCGGCGCCAGCGCACCTCGAAGAAGTAGTCGGCCGCGGCTCCGGTGGCGAGATAGCGGGCGAGACGGCGGGGCAGCGCGCCGAGGATGAGCGGCGCGTCGAGGTGGCTCGAGTGGTTGGCGACGACGATGAACCCGCCGCGGACGTCCTTCACGCGGTCGCGGTCGATCACCGTGACGTCGGTCAGCGACCAGATCGTCGGCTTGAGCACGACCCGCTGCGCCACGTAGCGCGCGGCGGCATGCGTCTTCGAGCTGAAGCGGTCGCGGACGTCGCCGGCACGATCGCGCACGTCCCCGGCGGTCGCGGTCGCCCGCTGGGCCACGTCCCCCGCGGCACCCCGTGCCGTGTGGGCCACGTCGGTCGCTGCCTCGCCCGCCTTGTGCGCCACGTCTCCCGCTCTCTGTGCGATCGCGTCGAGTCGCTTGCGCTGACTCGGCTTCACGACCCGGCCGGCTTCCGCCTGCTGCTCGAGATGGCGGCCGAGACGCGCCGCACCGCCGTCTTGGGGGCATGACGGACCAACCAGATCAGCACCTGGTATCGAACCGTCGGTATGGAGATCACCTTGTCCCTGTCGACATCGCGCAATGCGTCGCGCACCAGTCGTTCGGCGCTCAGCCACAGTCCGTTTGGAATGCTCGACGCCCGGATGCCGGCCCGCTGATGGAACTCGGTCCGAACCCAGCCCGGCAGCAGTGCCGTGACACCGACGCCCGTGCCCCGCAACTCGACGGCCAGGCCCTCGCTGTACGACGTCACCCACGCCTTGATGGCCGAGTAGCCGCCCATCGCCATGAAGCCCGCGGTGCTCGAGACGTTGACGATGCGACCGCGACCGCGCTCCCGCATCGCGCGCGCCGCCGCCCCGGACAGCACGAGCACGGCCCGCACCATCACCTCGAAGGCGCGGTCGTGGATCGCGACGTCCGGGTCGGTCAACGGCGTGTGCATGCCGAAGCCCGCGTTGTTGACGAGCAGGTCGACGGGACGATCGGGGTCTTCGAGCCGAGCGGCGACCCGGTCGACGTCGGCTCGGTCGGCGAGGTCGGCCGGAAGCACCTCGACGTCGCGCCCGAGGCGACGGAGGGTTCGGGCCGTCTCGTCGAGACGGGTCACGTCACGGGCGACCAGGACGATATCCCAGCCCCGTTCGGCGAGTTGGCGGGCGAATTCGGCTCCTATGCCGGACGTACCCCCGGTGACGAGCGCTACAGCCATGCCGCTTACGATACGGTGCTGCGAGGCACCTGCGCGCACCCGAACCGGCCGAGCACGCCATTCGCCATCGCACACCCCGCTTTTGAGGATCACGTTCTATGACCAGTGCCGACTCCCCTTCGTCCTCGTCTCCCGACTTCACGGGGCACGGCACCGAGGCGCTCGACGCCGACTTCGACATCCGCGAGTTCACGCGGACGGCGCAGGGCAATCTGCGCTCCGAGCTCGATCTCGAGGCGTTCGCGGCCGACCCCGTCTCGACCGAGGCGCTCGACCTGTTGCAGTATCTCGGTCGCCTTGAGAGCGCCACGATGGAGAACCTCCGCAACCTGCTCGTGACCGCGACGCACAAAGATGCGCGCGTCACGGCCTTCCTCGTCACGTGGGCGTTCGAGAAGTTCTGGCTCTCGGACGCGATCGACGCCGTCCAGGAGGCGCATGGTCGCCCCCGAGGCAAGGACGTCCCCGAGGGGCCCACCCGCCATGCCGTCTCCGAGTTGCGCGAACGACGAGGTCCCATCGTCCGCGCGGTGCAGGCCATCGGGCTCGGCATCCCCATCGTCGCGGTGCACACGACGACCGGTGTCGTGGACGAGTGGATCATGCGCTCGTCGTACGAACGGCTCGTCGAGATCGCCGACAACGAGCCGCTGTCGGCCGTGGTGGATACGATTCTCCGCGTGAAGAGCCGCCACGAAGAATTCTTCGCCGACGAGTCGAAGCGCCGTCTGGCCGAGTCGTCGCGCGCCGTCAAGCAGACGCGCACGGCCCTCGAGCACGCCGTGTGGCCGGTCGGGGCGATCGAGCGCTCCGACGCCGACCGCACGATGTTCGAGCGCCTCGTCTTCGGCGACGCGGCCGGCCGCTATCGGGCCGACGCCATCGGCGCCCGCGTCGCCGCACTGCCGGGCATGGACGCCCGCATCGGCGATGCCGTGAGCCGGAAGCTGGCCGCATGAGCGCCTCCTCTTCTTCTCGGTCTTCTGCCGCGTCGTCGGCTGCGGCGGCGTCCGCCGCATCGGCCTCGGCAGTGCCGTCGGCAGCGCCGTCGGCCGACGAGACGCCCGTCGCGGACGCCGTGTCGGCGGCCGACGCCACGTCCGAGACCGTCGTCTCGCTCGGTGCCGCGCACGTCCTCCTCACCGGGGGCACCGGGTTCGTCGGTCAGGCGATCCTCGAGCGACTGTTGTCGACGCACCCCGACACCACCGTGACGCTGCTGATCCGGCCGAAGGCGGGCACGTCCGCCGTCGGCCGCCTGCGTCACCTGCTCAAGAAGCCGGTCTTCGCGTCCTGGCGCGAGCGCGTCGGCGCCGACGAGGTCGAGCGGGCGCTCACCGGACGACTGCGCGTCATCGAGAGCTCGCTCGGCACACTGCCGCCGCTGCCGACCGATCTCGACGTCGTCATCCACAGCGCCTCCACCGTGTCGTTCGACCCTCCCATCGACCAGGCGTTCGACACGAACGTCGGCGGCGCGCTCGGTCTCTACGAGGCGCTGCTCGCGTCGGGTGCCGACCCGCACGTCGTGCACGTGTCGACGGCGTACGTCGGGGGCATCCGCAAGGGCGTCTTCCCCGAGGCGTCGCTGACCCACTCGGTCGACTGGCGCGCCGAGTACGACGCCGCGCGCGACGCCCGCGCCCGGGTCGAGGCCGCGTCCCGTCAGCCCGAGACCCTGCGCGAGTTCCTCGCGGCCGGTCGCCACGAGCACGGCAAGACCGGCCCGCAGGCGGTCGCGACGGCCGCCGAGGAGGCCCGCGTCGAGTGGGTGCGTGCCCGGCTGGTCGACTACGGCCGCATGCGCGCCGAGGCCCTCGGCTGGACGGACGTCTACACGCTCACCAAGGCCTTCGCCGAGCGCGCGGCCGAAGAGCTGTGGGCGGCGGCCGGTCACCGCCTGTCGATCGTCCGCCCGGCCATCGTCGAGAGCGCGTTCCGCCACCCGTACCCGGGCTGGATCGACGGCTTCAAGGTCGCCGACCCGCTGATCATGTCGTACGCCCGCGGTCTCCTGCCCGAGTTCCCGGGAGTCCCCGACAGCGTGCTCGACGTCGTGCCGGTCGACTTCGTCGTCAACGTCATCCTGTCGGTCGCCGCGAACCCCGCGCCGGCCGGTGACGCGCAGTTCTTCCATGTCTCGTCGGGCAACAGCAACCCGTTCACGATCCTGCGCATGTTCGAGAACCTCAACGCGTTCTTCACGGCCAACCCCCTGCCGAAGGACGAGACCAGCCACATCGCGGTCCCGACCTGGAACTTCCCGGGCATCCGCAAGGTCGAGGGCGCCATCCGCGCCAAGTCGCGCGTGAACGACCTGCGCGAGTCGGTGCTGACCAAGCTCCCGTCGACCACGCGTACCCGCGCCGCCCTCACGACGGTGCAGCAGCGCCGGGCCGACCTCGAGTCGATGCAGACGCTGACCGACCTGTACCGCCACTACGTGCAGTCCGAGATCATCTTCGACGACCGCCGCACGCGGGCTCTGCACGCCGGTCTGCCCGCGGGCTCCCCCGCCGACATCGGCTACGACGTCGTCGACATCGACTGGGAGGACTACTTCCAGCGCGTGCACTTCCCCGCCATCACGACGATGACGCGGGCGTTCTCGGTCCGCCCGGCGGCAGGGGCCGTCGTGGCCGACACCCGCCCGTTGCCGACCCGCGACGACGTGCTCGCGATCTTCGACCTCGAGGGCACCGTCGTCGACTCGAACATCGTCGAGCAGTACCTCTGGGTGCGCTCGGCCGGGTTCCGCAAGGCCGCCTGGCCCGGCGAGGCCGCCAGTCTCCTCGCGTCGCTGCCCCGGTACCTGCGCGCCGACGGACGCGATCGTGGAGAGTTCATCCGCACCTTCCTGCGTCGGTATGCGGGCATGCCGGTGTCGCGCCTCCGCGGGGTCGTCTCGTCCCCCGCCTACAGCGACATGATCCGTCGCCGCGCCCTGCCGGAGGCGCTCGAGCGCATCGCCGCGCACCGCGCCGCCGGTCACCGGACCGTGCTCGTCACGGGCTCGATCGACTCGCTGGCCGCGCCGATCGCCAACCTCTTCGACGAGGTCGTGGCGAGCACGATGCACAGCCGCGACGGCGTGCTCACGGGCTATCTGGTGCAGCCGCCGCTGGTCGACGAGGCGCGGGCGGCCTGGTTGCAGCAGTACGCCGCCGCGAACGGCCTCGATCTTTCGGCCTCGTACGGTTACGGTGATAGTCACTCCGATCTCGCGTGGCTCGAACTGCTCGGCTACCCGAACGCCGTCAACCCCGATGCCAATCTGGCGAGGGAGGCGCTCCGAAGAAGGTGGAGCATCCGCGATTGGAAGCGTGGCGTCCGCACGGGCGCCGCAGACACGGCGAAAGGAGACGGACGCACGGCCCCAGGCCGCGCCTCCTGATTTCTACATGGCATTCGACATCGACAAATACGCCGCGTCGTCCGAGCGAGTCACCTGGGACGACCTCGACCTCGAACACTTCAAGAAGAACCCGCTGTCGCCCGAGTCGCTGCGCACCCTGCGGTACATGGCCGACGTCGAGTACCACACGGTCTGCTACACGCGTGACCTGCTGACGACCCCCTCGCACAAAGAGGGCGACGTCAGCTCGTTCATGACGATGTGGAACCGCGAGGAGTTCTGGCACGGCGAGGCCCTCGCCGCGATCCTCGACGTGCACGGCATCAAGGTCGACTACGACCAGCTCCGGGCGAACCGTCTGAAGCTCGGCTGGCGCGACCGCCTCGACCCCGTCAAGCAGGGTCTGCTCGGCAAGATCGTCGGCTCCGACTTCGTCGCGGTGCACATGTCGTGGGGTGCCGCCAACGAATACTCGGCCGTCACCGCCTACCGCCGCATGGCCGAGCTGGAGAAGGACCCGGTGCTCGCCGAGTTGCTGCGTCGAATCGCCCAGCAGGAGACCCGCCACGTCGCGTTCTACGTGTCGCAGGCCCGCGAGCGCCTGCTGAAGAGCAAGCGTGCGCAGAAGCTCACCCGCCTGCTGCTCTCGAAGGTGTGGGCCCCCGTCGGCTCGAGCATCATGGAGGTCGACGACGTCAAGTTCGTCTTCAACCAGATCATGAGCGGCGAGGCCGGTCGCAAGGCCGCCGCCCAGCTCGACCAGAACATCTCGAAGCTGCCGGGCATGCAGGGTCTGACCATCTTTCAGAAGGCGCTCGAGGGTCTCGGCGTCAACATGGGGCCGACAGGCAGCGCGACGGCTTGACCCGGTGAAGATAAGCCACCTGCGACATTTCGTCGCCGCCGCCGAAGAACTCCACTTCGTGCGCGCGGCCGACCGCCTCGGCATCTCCCGGCAGAAGCTCGACTCGTCGATCGCCGCCGTCGAGGCCGAATACGGCAAGGCCCTGTTCGATCGCACCGCCACACCGACGCGCCTGACGAAGGCCGGCGAGGCCGCGTTGGCCGATGCCCACGTCGAGTTGGCGAAACCGTCGACGCCCGCCGCGCCTCCTCCCCGGCCCGCCGGCGGCAAGGCGAAGGCATCGAAGGGTCGAGGCCGCGCACCCGTCGTCAAGGGCGAGCCGAAGCCGTTCAAGAAGCGCCAGGGGCGGTAGCCGCCGCTGCGGGTGCCGGCTCGCCGGGCGCCGTTCCCGGCGCCGGTTCGCCGGGCGCCGCGCCCGGCTACGGCGTCGGCTGCGGGGCCGACGGCGTCGCCGCGAGCTCGCGCTGCACGGCGAGCGCCAGTTCGCGCAACAGCACCAGATCGACGCTGTCGGCCGAGCGCGGCTCGGCGTCGACCACGCAGAGGGCGCCGATCCGTACGCCGTCGGCGGTCTCGACCGGGTGCCCCGCATAGAACCGGATCGCCGGGTGCGACACGAAGCGATCGTCGCTCCAGGCATCGGGGACGACCAACGCCACCCCGCTCTTGATGGTCTGCGCGCAGAACGACGCGGCGAGCGGGAGTTCGGTGAGCTCGGCTCCGGCGACCGCCTTGTGCCATTGCCGGCGGTCGTCGACGAGCGAGAACGCGGCGCCGTCGGTCCCGAGCAGGATGCGCGCCCGCTCGACGATGTCGTCGAACCGCTGCTCGCGCGGGGTGTCGAGCAGGCCGAGGCCCCTGATCGCCTCGAGGCGCTCCTCGTCGCCCTGGGGCCGGTTGCGCTCGCCCCGGGCGGATCGACCGGCGAGCACGTTCGCGTCCAGCAGCGGCGCCAGCGCCGCGGCCTGCACCGCGGCCCAGGGCCGGAACCTCGCCCCGCTCGTGATGCGCGCGTCGCCCTCGACCGGCGTCGCGAGTTCAGGAGCGGGCACGAAGGAGGCACGGCGCCGGCCCTCGAGGAGGGCGCGCGTCGCCGCGTTGAGCCGGTCGGCCTGACGGTCGGCGGCTCCCCCGGGCGCGAGGTGGAACAACTGCACCGAGCTCGGCGGCTGGATGCCCATGACGACGAGCGGGGTGCTCTCGACGGTGGCGTCCTCGATCGTGTCGAGCAGCGCGGAGACCGACTCCCGCCACGACCTGACCGACGTCATACGGATGGCGTCGCGCACCCCGAGGACGACCACCACGGCGTCGTACTGGCGGAGGCGGCGCGAGCCGAGCAGTGTCGGTGCGGTCGCCGCCGTCACGTCGGGGTCGGCGATCAGGTCGACGTCTGCTCCGCGACCGGTGGCCGCCGACAGGGCGCGGGCCAGGTGCCCGGGCATGGCGAGGTCGTGGCTCCTGACTCCCCACCCGCACGCCGGGCCGTTGCCGATCAGGGCGATGCGGTCGGGGTCGACGCCGAGAGCGTGCACCTGCGGGGCGTCGTCGGGTCGCGGTGCGGCGGTGGCGTCGTCGGCCACTCGGAAGCGGCCTCGCAGCACGATGCCGACGAGTCGGTGCCAGGCGGACCGGCGGAAGAAGAGGTGCATAGGTGGCGCCCCGCGCGGGTTATCCCTGATCGACGGGCGCGTGGAGCAAGTGTTCATGATCACCCGACGGCTCGTCGCGGTCATCCCCCAGGACGGGGGCTGCGCCGTCGCCGCTGGCTGTGCTGGGGCTGCGGTCGGCTGTGCTGCGGCTGGTGGGCCTGCCTACAGCGAGACGATCGCGAGCACGAGGGCGAGGGCCGCCGGGATGAACTGCAGGCTGGCGGGTCGCAGGTACTTCGCGCCGCCGCTGACGAGGATGAGCCCGGCGAACGCCATGCACGCCATCGCGAAGATGACGAGCGTCAGACCGACGACGGTGTGCCCAGCGCCGATCAGGACAATGCCGACGAGCGCGCCCACGGCGAGCGCGAGGTTGTAGAAGCCCTGGTTGTAGGCCATCGGCCGGATGGTCTCGGCCGCCTCGGCGCTCTCGATGCCGAAGCGCGCGTAGACCGCAGGACGAGTCCAGAGCACGCTCTCGAACACGAAGAACACGATGTGCAGGACGGCGGCGACGGCCGCGACGATCTGGGTGGCGAGGATCATGGCTGATCACTTTCTGTCGAGGATGGAGCGTGCCGCAGGGGTGGTGCGAAGTCAGGGGGTCCGAAGTCAGGTGGTGCCGGGGCGCCGACGCAGCGCCTCCAGGTCGTCGTCGATCAGGCCGCGGAGTCGCTCGTCGCGGTGCTCGGCGTAGTCGTCGTCCTCGACGACGACGGCCGACCGCACCCGTGTCACGACGGCGGCGCCGACGTCGCCCCAGGCCCGGTCGACGGCGATCGCCACGATGTCGTCGACCCAGTCGGAGTCGTCCTGCAGAGCCAGCAGCCGATCGGCCACGGTCGTGTAGGTGTTCTCGCGGAACCACAGGGCGAAGTCGTCGTCGCGGCGGTAGTCGTGCTGGTGCTTCGAGCGACCACGGGCCCGGCCCGCCTTGCGACGTTCGCTCGACATGCGGCGCGCGGTGGTCCGCTGCTCGTCGGCGAGCCGGCCCAGCTCCTCGCGCACCAACGCCTCCGTGTGGTCGCGGTCGAAGACGGCCCCCTCGTGCAGGGCCCGCACGATGATGCGGTTCGTGATGGCGACGATGGCCGCCTGTCGGGCGATCAGGAGCGCCTCGCCCACCGCGTGCTCGAGCTCGTCGGGGTCGACCGGCGCGGGGACGCCGTCGACCTGACGTGACCTGCCCCACTTCATGCGGTCGAACTCCTTCGCGTGTCGCCGACGCAGGAGCGCGGCCCGACCCATTAAAGCCCCGAGGAGGCGCGGCGGGCGATTCCGCACACCGCGCCTCCTGAGCTCCCGACCGCCGGTCGCGACCTCGACGAGTCGAGGGGCGCGCCCTCAGCGACCGGAGGCGACGGGGATCGCGCCGGTGCTGAAGTCCTCCTCGAGCTGTTCGAGCGAGCGGCCGTTCGTCTCGGGCACGCGCGTGATCGCGAAGACGAGCGAGCCGGCGTTCAGCACGGCGAAGACGAAGAAGGTGCTCGAGATGCCGATCGCGTCGACCACGATGGGGAAGCTCAGGCTCACGGCGAAGTTCGTGAGCCACAGCACGAGGACGGTCAGCCCCATGCCGATCCCGCGCAGCCGCAGCGGGAAGAGCTCGGACAGCATCAGCCACACGATCGGGCCGATGGTGCCCTGCATGGTGCCGACGAAGCAGATCACGAAGACGAGGACGACGACGGCACGGGCGATCCCCTCCGGGACGAGCAGCGACGACAGGCCGATCAGGAGGTGGAAGACGAGGACTCCTGCGAAGCCGACGATCAGCATCGTGCGGCGCCCCACCCGGTTGATGACGCGCAGCGCGACGAGCATCGCGATCACCGCGACGACCCCGGCGCCGACATTGGCGACGAGCGCGCCGCTCTGCGAGAAGCCGGACTGCTCGAGCACCTGCGTGCCGTAATACATGATCGAGTTGATGCCGGTGAACTGCTGGGCGACAGCTAGGCCGAGGCTCACCAGCAGTATCCGCCGCAGCCACGGCTCGGCGACGAGATCGGCGAGGCGGGCGCTCTTCGCGGTCGACTCGTCATGGGCGAGCGCGCGCACCTCGGCGACTTCGGCCACGGCGCGATCGTCGCTGCGGATCTGCCTGAGTACCCCGAGCGCCTCGTCGTCCCTCCCCTGACCGATCAACCAGCGCGGGCTCTCCGGTACGCGCAGCATGCCGACGAACAGGGCGATCGCCGGCAGCACGGCCACGCTGAGCATGAGGCGCCAGACGTCGTCGTGCTCGCCCCAGACGCTGCCGATGACGGCGTTGATGGCGAAGGCGGCGAGCTGACCGCTCACGATCATGAGTTCGTTGCGGCTGACCAGGCCACCGCGCCGCTCGGTCGGGGCCAGCTCGGCGAGGTAGACGGGCACGGTGACGGAGGCGCCGCCCACCGCGATCCCGAGCACGAAGCGTGCGGCGCTCAGGAACTCCCACGTCGGCGAGACGACACAGGCGAGCGCTGCGATCGTGAAGAGCAGCGCCAGCCCGCGGATCGTCGGGCGGCGACCCAGTGCGTCCGAGACCCGGCCGACGAAGAAGGCGCCGACGGCCGCCCCGACCAGGATGGCCGAGACCATCACGCCCTCGCTCGTCGGCGTGAGGCCGAGACTCGTCTCGAGCGACGACAGTGCACCGTTGATGACTCCGGTGTCATAGCCGAACAGGAGTCCGCCGAACGTCGCGACGACCGCGATGACGCCGAGCCGGCGCTGGTGCGGCCCCGCGGTCAGCGGCGGCAAGGCGACCGACGAGGAGGCGCGGGTCGGCTCCGCAGGAGACGTCGCGTCGGGCGTCGGGCTCGGTGCGGGCGTCGGCTCGGGCGTCGGGCTCGGGTGGTGCGGGGCCACGGGACCTCCGGGGTCGGGTGCGAGGGCGGGCCGTCGGGAGTTCAGGCCGTCATCGAGTCTGACCCCTCGGGCGGCGGCCGTCCGACATGCCGCCGCACCGCCGCCCTGAGAACACGACGCCGCGCCGCCTCCCGGGAGAGACGGCGCGGCGATGGTGGTGCTGCGGAGAACGACTCAGGCGGAGACGGACGACGCCAGCGCCGTGCCGACCTCGCGGACGAAGTCGGGCAGGTCGTCGGGGTCGCGGCTCGTGACCAGGGTCCAGCCGTTCTCGACATCCGTGACGACCGAGCGGTCGACCCACGTGCCTCCTGCGTTCTTGACGTCGGTCTGCAGGGACGGGAAGGAGGTGAGCTCCTTGCCGGACAGGACGCCGGCCTCGACCAGGGCCCAGGGGCCGTGGCAGATGGCGGCGACGGGCTTGCCGGCGTCGACGAACGCCTTCACGAGAGCGACGGCATCGGCATCGGTGCGCAGGCTGTCGGCGTTGATCGTGCCGCCGGGGATGAGCAGCAGGTCGTGCTCCGAGACGTCGGCCTCGGCGATGGTCGTGTCGGGGCGGACGGTCTCGCCCGGGTCCTTGTCGCCGACCAGCGTCTCGACGGGCGCGGTCGAGGTGGCGGCGACGACGACGGTCGCCCCGGCGTCGCGGAGCTCACGGGTGGGGACGACGAGCTCGTCCTGCTCGATGCCGTAGTTCGTGACGATCGCGAGGACGCGTCGGCCGGTCAGATCGGTGGTAGCCATGGGGTCTCCCTGGGTTGTCGCACGCCAAAGGAGGTGGCGCGCTGTTCTGGTGGGCAGGCCTCCCGTCTACGCCGGGGCTCTGGGCACCCGCTGGGCCGTGTCCCCCGGCGCCTGACTTGCCGTCACGCCTCGTCGGGCGACGCCGCGGCGATCGCGGTCGTGAGAATCGGGGCGAGGATGACGATGCCGGCGCCGAGCAGGCTGACGGAGGAGCCGACGTAGTCCCAGAGGGTGGGCTTGAAGCCGTCTACGACGATGCCCCACGCCAGGGACGCGGCCACGAACACGCCGCCGTAGGCCGCCAACACCCGGCCGAAGTTCGCGTCGGGCTGGAAGGCGGCGACGAAACCGTAGGCGCCGAGGGCCATGACGCCGAGCAGGGCGAACAGCCAACCGCGATGTTCCCGGACGGCCTGCCAGATCAGCCAGGCGCCTCCGATCTCTGCGACGGCAGCCAGCAAGAACAGCAGGACGACTCGCGCGATGGTCATGCCGCAGTGTGGCAGGCGTGCGAGGCACCTCGACTATCCCCATCGCGAACCGGCCTGATCGACCGACACCCCCCTTTCGGGGCGCGCCGAGGCTGCGATCGCCGCCCTTCTGCGCATGCCGAACGTCGCTTCCCCACACTCATGAGATTTTCTTGACTAAAAAGTGGCACTTTCTCAGGACTCGTATAGGTTCGAAGACGTGCGTTTTTCTCGATTCGCACTGCAGGTCTTTTTCGGTGCTGGGCCGGATCGGACAAGCGATGACGCTTGCTACACCGACCAAGAAAGCACTCACCACGTGATCACCAAGTTCTCTTGGCGTCGTGCGGTGGCCGTTCCGGCCGTCCTCACGCTCGCCCTCGGAGGGGCACTCCTCTCCACGACGGCCGCCAACGCAGCCGACGGCCAGCTCGTCATCTCGGCTCCCGCCGAGGGCTCGACGACCGCGTCGCGCACCGTGACCGGCACCGCCGTTCCCGGCGCGACGATCAACATCTTCGCCGACGACACCCGCACCAACCGTCTCGCGCAGACGAGCACGGACCGTCAGTCCGGTGCGTTCTCGGCCACCCTGCCGACCTACTCGGACACCGCTCCCACCGCACAGAGCATCTTCGTCGACGGTGTCGCCGGGGGCAGCGGGTTCAGCGACGCGCAGACGCGTGCCTTCAACATCCCTGCCGTCGCCCCGCTCGAGACCTTCTCGGTCACGGCTCCGACCGCCGGTCAGCAGCTCGCCTCGCGCACCGTCACGTTCTCGGGCACCGGTAACTCCGGCTCGACCGTCAACGTCCTCGACACCGCCGGCAACCGCCTGCCCGGCACCGGCGCCGTCGCCGTCGTCAACGGCCAGTGGTCGCTGACCTACACCTACCCCGAGACCGTCGACCGCAACCAGTCGGTTCGCGTGACGCAGGTCACGGGCGGTTCGGGCTCGGGCGACACCACCGTCGCCTTCGTCCTGCCGCAGGGTCAGACCCTCGTGGTCGAGACGCCCGCCGAGGGCTCGACGACCGCCACGCGCACCGTCACCTTCTCGGGCACCGGCAACGCCGGTTCGACCGTCAACGTCCTCGACACCAACGGCGGCCGTCTGGCCCCCGCCACCGTCGTCGGCAACGATGGCCGCTGGTCGACCAACGTCGTCTACTCCGACACCGCCCCCACGGCTCAGACCGCCCGCATCACGCAGGTGACCGGTGGAGCCGGCTCGGGCGACATCACGCGCACGTTCAACCTCGCCGCCGTCGCCGCCGTCCCGCCGACCGAGCCCACGCTCGACGCTCCGGTCATCACCTCGCCCACCGAGGGCCAGGTCGTCGTCGGCAGCTCGCTGACCATCAGCGGAACGGGTACCCCCGGCTCGAACATCGGCGTCGTCGTCTACCCGACCGACCAGGCACCGCAGTCGTCGGCCCCCTTCGACGAGGCCATGGCCGATGACGAGATCGTCGTCGACGCCGCAGGACGATGGACCACCACGATCACGGGCGTCCGTCCCGGCTCGTTCACGGCCGCACCGTTCGCCTTCCTGCTCGACGAGAACGGCGAGCCCGTGCTCGACGCCGACGGTCAGCCGCTGATCGCCGCCGGTGACCCGGTCAACTTCAGCGTCGTCGCCGCCGCGGTCGCTCCCGCCGCGACCACGCCCGTCGTCCCGGCCGGTCTGGCCTTCACCGGTAGCGAGGCCACCGGCCCCGCCATCGGCATCGGCGCAGCCATCCTGCTGTTCGGCTCGGCCCTGATGATGATCGGCCGCCGCCGCGCCAAGCTCGCCGCGTCGACCGTCTCGGAAGACTGAGCACCCGGCAGCACCGGAACACCTGCACCACCTGAACACCCGACGGCCCCTGCTTCGCACGAAGCAGGGGCCGTCGGCCGTCGGCCGTCGGCCGTCGGCCGTCACGCCGCGAGCGGCGCGCGTGCCGCAGACTCACGCCGCACGCGGTGCCCGCGCCGTCACGCCGCAAGCAGCGCCCGCGCCGTCCCCTCGTCCAGGATGAGATCCGTCACCAACCCGGCCGCGAGCGCGCCCCGCAGGCTGTGCACCTTCGAGGGGCCGGCCACCACGCAGAGTCGTCGGGGCACCCGACGGATGGTCGCGAGATCGGGCCCGGACGCCCGCGCGTTCAGCGGGATGTCCTCGGACGACCCGTCCTCCCTGAAGAACACCGTCGAGACGTCACCGACGACGCCGTCCGCATCCAGCGCCTCCTGATCGCTCCGCTCGAGGTATCCGCCCGAATACACGTGACTGGGCACCAGGGCGAGCGGCGACCCGATGCCGAAGATGACGAGGTCCATCGCGAGCTGCAGGTCGAGCACGCGCGCGGTGCTGCGCTCGCGCCAGAGAGCCTGTTTCGTCGCCGGATCGTCGAAGAACGCCGGCACCGGGAACTGCTGCACGAGCGCCCCGTACGCGTGACCGAACCGCCGCAGGATCTCGCTCGCGTACTCGATGCCCGTCGTACGGGTGTTGCCCGCTCCGTTCAACTGCACGACGACCGTGTTGTGCGTCCGCTTCGGCACGAGGTACCGACTGACGGCACTGATCGTCGACCCCCACGCCACGCCGACGACCGTGTTCGAGTCGACGTAACCGGTGAGAGTTCGTGCAGCCGTGAGCGCGACCCGGTCGAGGCGGTCGACGTCGCTCGTCTGGTCGGGGACGGGCACGACGTGGGCGAGCACTCCGTATCTCTGGTGCAACGCCTCCCCCACGGCCGTCGCCTGGTCGAGCGGCGACTTGATCTGGATGTCGACGAGCCCCGTGTCCCGGGCGAATTTCAGGAGGCGCGAGACGGACGAGCGGGACGTCGTGAGTTCTCGGGCGATCGCCTCCATCGTGAGGTCCTGCATGTAATACAGGTGAGCGGCGCGCAGCGCCTCCTGGGTACGGTCGCTGGGGACGGGATCGGTCACGATGCCTCCGTGCACGTCTGTGCAGATCTGTTGACCACATCGTGCGACGGGTCAAGACTCAATGTACCGGCGAGAGCAGCCGGTACCCGAACGATCTCCACCCGCGACTGCGAAAGAAGCTCCCCGTGACCACGTCGAAGAAGACAGACAAGCTGCGCGACAACGTGCAGCGCATCACCGACCGTCCCAGCGCGAAGGTGCTGATCGTCGGTGGCGGCATCAATGGCATCGCGACCTTCCGCGACCTCGCCCTGCAGGGCGTCGACGTCGTGCTCGTCGAGCGGAACGACTACGCATCCGGCGCCTCCGCGGCGTCGTCCCACATGATCCACGGCGGCATCCGCTATCTCGAGAACGGCGAGTTCCGCCTGGTCCGCGAGAGCGTCGAAGAGCGCAACGGCCTGATCAAGATCGCGCCGCACTACGTGAAGCCGCTGCAGACGACGATGCCGATCTTCTCCACCTTCTCGGGCCTCCTGAACGCCCCGCTGCGCATGCTGACCCACAAGCAGCGCAGCACGAAAGAGCGCGGCGCCGTCCTGATCAAGGTCGGCATGACCCTGTACGACTCGTTCTCGCGCGACGGCGGCACCGTGCCCCGTCACAAGTTCCGCACCCGCAAGGCGGCGCTGGCCGACATGCCCGCGCTGAACAAGAACCTGAAGTACACCGGTACGTACTACGACGCGTCCGTGCACGAGCCCGAGCGTCTCGCGCTCGACGTGCTGAAGGACGGCCTCGCCGCCGGCGACCACGCCCGCAGCGCGAACTACGTCGAGGCGATCGGCACCCGCGACGGCGGCGTGCTGCTGCGGGACGTCGTGACCGGCACCGAGTTCGTCGTCACGGCCGACGTCGTGATCAACGCCTCCGGGCCGTGGACGGACCTGACGAACCAGTTCCTCGGAGCCGGCACCCAGTACATGGGCGGCACCAAGGGCTCGCACATCGTCGTCGACAGCCCCGAGCTGCTCGAGGCCACGAACGGCCGCGAGATCTTCTTCGAGAACAACGACGGCCGCATCGTCCTGATCTACCCGCTCAAGGGTCGCGTGCTCATCGGAACGACCGACCTCGAGGCAGACATGAACGAGCCCGCGGTCTGCACCGAGGAAGAGGTCGACTACTTCTTCGACCTGGTGAAGCACGTCTACCCCGACATCGCGCTCGACCGCGGCCACATCGTCTACCGCTACTCGGGCGTCCGTCCGCTGCCGAAGCACGACGACCTCGCGGCCGGCTTCGTGTCGCGCGACTACCGCATCGTCGAGACCGAGGTCCCTGCGTTGCCGACGTCGAAGGTGCTCAGCCTCGTCGGAGGCAAGTGGACGACCTTCCGTGCCCTGTCGGCGCACCTGTCGACCGAGGCCACCACGCGGCTCGGCGTCGCGCGCACCGTCGACACGGCCGGCATGGCCATCGGCGGCGGCAAGGGCTTCCCGACGACGCCGTCCGCCCGCACGACCTGGGTCGCGGCCCACGCCGACGGACTGGACAGCGACACCGTCGACCGCCTGCTGACCCGCTACGGCACCCGCGCCGAGAGCGTCATCGAGACGCTCCTCGACCAGCCGTCCGAGCCGCTGCACAGCGACCGCGAGCTGACGAGCGCCGAGATCGCCTACTTCGCCGACCACGAGGACGCCGTCCACCTCGAGGACGTCGTCCTGCGCCGCACGAACCTGGCGTTCGTCGGTGGCGTCACCATCGAGCTGCTCACCGAGATCGCCGAGCACCTCGGGGCGGCACTCGGCTGGACGAGCGACGAGCGCGACGCCGAGGTCGAAAGCACCATCGAGGTGCTCCGCACGGCTCACGGCGTCGAGGTCGCGTCCCAGCACGTGCCGGCATCCTCGCCGGTGACCGCCTCGGCTCCGGCGGCGACCCCGGCTTCGTAGCCCGCGCCTCCTCGGCTCTTCACGAGCGACGCCCCCGGCCCCTGATGCAGATCAGGAGCCGGGGGCGTCGGTCGTTCAGGACGCGCGGGCGTCGGTCGCTCAGGAGGCGCGGCGTCGGTCAGAGACCGAGGCGGTACGACGCGTCGTTCCAGCGGATCTCGTTGCGGAACTCGCGGATGCGCGTGTCCTCGTCGATGAGCAGGAACTCGGTGCCGACCATGCGGGCCAGGTCCTCGAAGGCGTCGGCGCCGACGGCCGTCGACATGACGGTGTGGTGCGCGGCCCCGGCGGTCAGCCAGGCCTCGGCCGAGATCGCGAACGAGGGGCGGGGCTCCCAGACGGCGCGGCCGACCGGCAGCTTCGGCAGGGCCTCGTCGGGCTCGACGACGTCGACGACGTTGGCCGTGAGCCGGAAGCGGTCGCGCACGTCGGCCAGGGCGACCACGACGGCCGGGCCCGGGTCGGCCGTGAAGACGAGACGGACGGGGTCGGCCTTGCCGCCGATGCCGAGCGCGTGCACCTCGAGGGTCGGGCGCGCACTCGTCAGGCTCGGGCTCACCTCGAGCATGTGCGCACCGAGGATCTTCTCCTGCCCCGGCACCAGGTGGTACGTGTAGTCCTCCATCAAGGAGGCGCCACCCGGCAGACCAGCGCCCATCACGTTCGCCGCGCGCACGAGCACCGCCGTCTTCCAGTCGCCCTCCGCGCCGAAGCCGTATCCCTCGGCCATCAGGCGCTGGACGGCGAGACCGGGGAGCTGCTTCAACGAGCCCAGGTCCTCGAACGTCGTGGTGAACGCGCCGAAGCCGCCCTCCTCCAGGAACGAGCGCAGCCCGATCTCGATGGCCGCCCCGTCGCGGAGCGACTGCCTCCGTTCGCCGCCCGCCTGCAACTCAGGTGCGACGTCGTAGAGCTCGTCGTACTCGGCGACCAGGTCGTCGATCTGCTGCTCGGTGGCCGCGTCGACCGCCGCGGCGAGTTCGTTGACTCCCCAGGTGTTCACCTGCACGCCGAACGCCAGCTCGGCCTCGGTCTTGTCGCCCTCGGTGACGCCGACGAAGCGCATGTTGTCGCCGAAGCGCGCCAGCTTCAGCGACCGCAGGGCTG
Source organism: Frigoribacterium sp. 2-23 (assembly GCF_049601585.1). Taxonomy (GTDB): domain Bacteria; phylum Actinomycetota; class Actinomycetes; order Actinomycetales; family Microbacteriaceae; genus Frigoribacterium. The sequence continues at coordinate 2,647,251 of NZ_CP187126.1, forward strand.
CGGCCCCGGCCGCCGCGCGCATCCACGTCGACACCTGGGCCTGCACGCGCGGGTCGCTGACATGGCCGACGACCGTCTTGCGGGCGACGCCGAGTCGGGTCTGCATGTAGCCGAACTCGCGGTCGCCGTGTGCGGCCTGGTTCAGGTTCATGAAGTCCATGTCGATGTCCGACCACGGCAGCGCGACGTTCGCCTGGGTGTGCAGGTGCAGGAGCGGCTTGCGCAGGGCGTCGAGGCCGCCGATCCACATCTTGGAGGGGCTGAACGTGTGCATCCAGGCCGTGACGCCGATCACGCTGTCGTCGGCATTGGCCTCGAGCATGGTGCGGCGGATCGAGTCGGGCGTCGTGAGGACGGGCTTCCAGACCAGGCGCACGGGCAGACCGGCGGCGCGGAGCTCGTCGGCGAGGGCCGTCGACTGGTCGGCGACCTGACGAAGCGTCTCGTCGCCGTAGAGCGACTGGCTGCCGGTGAGGAACCAGACCTCGTAGGAGTCGAGGGAGGTGTCGAGCTGTGTCACGGGGTTCTCCTGAATTCGTGGTGGCACCGGGCGCTGCGTTGCGCGGGCCGAGCGGGGGGTGAGGTGAGGTGGTGGACGCGCGGGGCGATCAGGACGCGGCCGGTTCGGGTTTCTGGCCGTAGACGTTCTGATAGCGGTCGAACAGGGCGTCGATGCTCTCGGCGGGGATCGGCAACGGTTCGCCGAGTTGGCGGCTCAGGTGTACGGTGCGCGCGACGTCCTCGGTCATGACCGCGGCCTTCACGGCGTCCTTCGCATCCGACCCGATCGTGAACACGCCGTGGTTCTGCATCAGCACCGCGCGGCTGCGGTGCCCCTCGAGGGTGGCGACGATGCCGCGGCCGATCGAGTCGTCACCGATGATGGCGAACGGACCGACGGGGATGTCGCCGCCGAACTCGTCGGCCATCGCCGTGATCACGCACGGGATCGCCTCACCGCGCGCGGCCCAGGCCGTTGCATAGGTCGAGTGGGTGTGCACGACACCGCCGACCGCCGGCATGTTCCGGTAGACGTAGGCGTGCGCGGCCGTGTCGCTCGACGGGCTGCGCTCGGCACCCGGGGTGCCCGCGACGACGTTGCCGTCGAGATCGCAGAGGATCTGGTTCTCAGGAGCGAGATCGTCGTACGACACCCCGCTCGGCTTGATCACGAACAGGTCGGCACCGGGGACCCGGCCCGAGACGTTGCCGCCCGTCCAGACGACGAGACCGTAGCGGACCAGCTCGGCGTGCAGGCGGGCGACATCGGCGCGCGTTGCGTCGATGGCGGCCTGCGTCGCGGCGTCGAACTCAGGAGCGCCGGGTGCGGGAGTGTCGGCGGCGCCCGGCGCGCCGGCGGTGGGCATGTCGGCGGGGGTCATGCGCCGACCGCCGTCTGCTCGACGTCGTCGCTGCCGGCGCTGTCGTTGTCCTGAGCAACCGACGGCGCGGCCGCGGCCGTCGCCGACCGCATCGACTCCAGGGCGTCACGGCGGAGTGCGCGCAGGCGGTGCATGACGTCGTTCCCGCCGCGGCCGAACCAGTCGTGCAGGAGCAGGTACTCGGCGTAGAGCGCGTCGTACGCGTCGGCCCTCGCGGCATCAGGCACGTACACGGAACGCTCGACGCGGCCCATCGCCTCCCCCGCCTCCTTGACGTCCTCGTAGACGCCGGCGGCGACGGCCGCGTGGATGGCCGAGCCGAGGGCCGGGCCCTGCTCGCTCGTGATGATCGAGATCGGCATGCGCAGGACGTCGCTGTAGGTCTGCATCAGGAACCGGTTCTTCAGGAGACCGCCCGCCGCGATGAACTCCGTGACGGGAACGCCCGACTCCGTGAACGCCTGCACGATGCGGCGCGTGCCGAAGGCCGTGGCCTCGAGCAGTGCGCGGTAGCCGTCCTCAGGACGGGTGGCCAGCGTCTGCCCGACGATGACACCGCTCAGCTCGTGGTCGACGAGCACCGAGCGGTTGCCGCTGTGCCAGTCGAGCGCGATCAGGCCGTGGGCACCGACCGGGTGCTCGGCCGCCAGGTCGGTGAGGTACTGGTGCACGCTCGTGCCGGCGGCCTCGGCAGCCTCGACGGACGCCTGCGGCACCTGGTTCGCGACGTACCAGGCGAAGATGTCGCCCACTCCTGACTGTCCGGCCTCGTAGCCGTAGAGTCCGGCGACGATGCCGCCGTCGACGACGCCGCACATACCCGGGACGTCGGCCAGGCGGTCGCCGTTCATGACGTGGCAGGTGCTCGTGCCCATGATGGCCACCATCTGGCCGGGCTCGGTCGCCTTGGCCGCCGGAGCCGTGACGTGCGCGTCGACGTTGCCGACCGCCACGGCGATGCCCTCGGGCAGGCCGGTCCACGCCGCCGCCTCGGCGGTCAGGCCGCCGGCCCGGTCGCCCAGCTCGCCGATCTCGTGCGCGACCTTCGTGTCGGCGAAGTCGGCAAAGTCGGGGTTGAGCGCGGCGAGGAATTCGCGGCTCGGGTACACGCCGTCCTGCAGGATGCCCTTGTAGCCCGCGGTGCAGGCGTTCCTGACGTACCGACCAGAGAGCTGCCAGACGATCCAGTCGGCGGCCTCGACCCAGTGCTCGGTCGCGGCGTACACCTCAGGAGCCTCCTCGAGCAGCTGGAGCCCCTTCGCGAACTCCCACTCGCTCGAGATCAGCCCGCCGTAGCGCGACAGCCACGGCTCGTCCCGCTCGGCCGCGATGCGGTTGATCCGGTCGGCCTGACCCTGCGCCGCGTGGTGACGCCAGAGCTTGACGTAGGCGTGCGGGTTGGTCTGGAACTCAGGCAGCTCGCTGAGCGGGGTCCCGTCCGCCGTCGTGGGCAGGATCGTGCACGCGGTGAAGTCCGTGGCGATGCCGACGACCGACGCGGGGTCGACGCCCGACGCTCGCAGCGCCTCCGGGACGGCCCGGCGCAGCACGTCGACGTAGTCGGACGGCACCTGCAGGGCCCAGTCGGCGGGCAGTCGCTCGCCGGTGCCGGGCAGCACGTCGCTGACGACGGCATGCGTGTACTCGTGCACGGCCGAGGCGAGCTCGGCGCCATCGCGGGTGCGCACGACGACCGCGCGGCCGGACAGGGTGCCGAAGTCGACGCCGATCGTGTAGGTGTCGGCGCCCTCGGTGGGTTCTCCTGAGGAGCCGACGGGAGGGGTGGGAGCCATGAGGACGTCCTTGTCTCGTGGTGCTTTCGCAACGCTGGGTGAGCGCTCACATCGTGGCATGTGAGCGCTCACTTTGGCAAGACGGAGGCCCCGAGGAGGCGCGGGTCGGCTCCCCGACACCGCCGCCGGATCAGGCGGGTCGCGTCACACTCGCGGCGGTGCGGTCGAGCCGCGGACGACCAGCTCGGGCACCGTCGGCACGGCGGTTCCGGCGCCACCGGCGACGACGTCCTCGATCACGGCCATGATGCGCCGGCCGAGCTCCTCGAAGTCCTGACGAACCGTCGTCAGCGGCGGGATGAAGTAGGCCGCCTCGGGCAGGTCGTCGAAGCCGACCACGCTGACGTCGCCGGGAACGGCCACGCCGGCATCCGAGAACGCGTGCAGCACTCCGAGGGCCATCTGGTCGTTGGCGCAGAACACGGCCGTGATCTCTCCCGACCTGGCGCGGTCGACGAGCGCGTTCCCGGCCCGGTAGCCCGACTCGGGCGTCCAGTCCCCTGAACCGCCGTCGGGCATCGCCAGGCCGAGTCGTTCGCAGGCCTCGCGCCAGCCGCGCTCGCGCTCACGGCCGTCGTGCCACGAGGTCGGGCCGGCGACATGCGCGACGCCGCGGTGCCCGAGCGCTGCCAGGTGTTCCACGGCGAGGGCGGCCCCGGCTGCCTGATCGATCGACACCGCGTGCGAGCCGGCGTTGTCGGCACCGTCGGCGGTGATCACCGGGACGGGGGCCTGCAGGTCGTGCGCGGCGGCGATCGACTCCGTGTCGGGGGCGATGAGGACGATGGCCGCGACGTCCTGACCGAGCAACGCCTCGATGGCGTCGCGCATCGACTCCACCCTCGACGGGCCGCCCGTGTCGACGGATGCGGCCAGGGTCGCCATCGAGACCTGGAACCCGGCCGACCTCGCGGCCCCGTTGAACCCGTGCATGATGCTCGACGGGCCGTAGAACGGGAAGCCCACACCCACCAACCCGATCGACTTCGCTCGACGACTGGCCAGCGCCCGCGCCGCCGCGCTCGGGCGGTAGCGGAGTTTCAGGATCGCGGCGTCGACGCGCTCCCGGGTCGCGGGACGCACCGTCGGGTCGCCGTTGACGACGCGGGAGACGGTTTGGTGCGAGACGCCCGCCTCGGACGCGACGTCGAAGATCGTGGCCACGCGATGATCCTAGAGCCGGGACGGCCCGCGACGAGCGCCGGGGTCGACACCGCGCCTCCTGCGTTGCCGACGCGGGGCGAGCCCGGGCACCGGCTCGCTGCCGCGGCCCCGCGCGCACCCTGTAGTAGCGTCGCGGACAGGCTCGACGAGGGGACGACGATCACGTGAGACGACATCTGCCCTGGTTGATCCCGCTCGTGAGCATCCCCGTCGTGTATCTCGTGATCGGCCTGATCGTCGCGGCCATCGCCGGGACGGCCGGGTTCGACGAGAGCCTCGGTCTCGGCCTGCTGAACATCGGGCTGCTCCTGGTCGGCTTCGCTGCCATCGTGGTCGCGATCGTGCTGACGATTCGTAACGCGCGTCGGGTGTTCAGGGCATGGCGCAACCGGAACGGCCACTACTCGAAGCCCGAGGCCGCCGTGCTGCACTCGCACCTGCAGAGCCGACAGGGCTGGGCCGAGGCGCAGCGGTTGCGCGGCGCCCTGCTGCGCCGCGAGGTCCCGACGACGATCACGGTGTGGGACATCGTGCCGAACTCAGGCGAGGTCTTCTTCTACGACGTCGACGCGGACTACGAGCGCTACTACGGGCAGGACGTGACCTACTCGACCGGGGGTGGGCTCTTCATCGGGCACCCGGCGTTCGTGCTGGCGGGGGTCGTCGGCTCGGCGATCGGCAACGCCGCCCGCCGCAACGCGGCCGCTGCCCAGGCCGCGGAGCAGTGGCGCGAGCGCGGGCACGTCCGCCTGATCATCTCGAACCGACGCTTGATCTGCCTGGTGCGCGGCCAGTGGCTGAGCTTCTACTACGACGCGGTGACGGCCGTCTACCCCGAGGTGAACCAGTGGACGCTCGTCTGCCAGTTCGGCGGCGGCGTCGCACCGTTGCGACTTCAGGGCGTCAACGCGCCACTGGCGGCACTGCTCACGATCTTCGGCACGCACGGCCTCGACGCCGTCGGAGCCCACCCGAGCCTGCAGGCGCTCGGGGGTGGCGGGACGGACCGCGGCACGGGGGCGGGCGGCACCGGGCACGGAGGCGCCGGCCCAGGACCAGGCGGCGCCGCGACGAGCGGAGGCCCGGCGTTAGATCAGGACGCTGGGCCGTTCGCCTGACGCGAGCACGTCCGGAGCCAGGGCGCCGAGCCGCTCGGCGATGTCCCGTCGCGCCGAGGCCCCGTGCGTCAGGATGGCGTCCAGTTCGTCGGGTCGCAGGGCCGCACAGCCGATGAGGCGGACGAGCGCCTGACTGCCGCCGACGGGGGCGGGGACGGGGACGGCCGCCGGGACGCTCGCGAGCGACAGGCCGATCAGGATGCCGATGCTCCCGTCCGCGTCGAGCCAGCCGTTGGGTGCTCCGGAACCGGGCAGTCCGAGCGAGACGGCGCCGTAGCGATCGAGCTCGGCCCCGAGATCGAGCCCGGCCGCCGCGATGTTCTGGGCGGTCTGGTAGATCGCGTCGAACTGCCACAGGTCACGCAGGCCGGCGACGGCGGTGGTCTGGAACACGTCCGCCGCGAGAAAGAGCTCGACGCCGAGACCCGTGTCTCGACCTGAGTCGTCGTCGAACGGATCGGCGAGACCGTCCGACGTGACGATGCCGTACCCGGCCGCGGTCTCGATCCGCCGAAACGACTGCCGGAGCCCCGGCCAGCGCGGTCCGCCCAGAAACGCCGGGTTGATGATCGGAGCGACGACGTACGGATCCACGGTACCGACGGACGCCCACGCCGCGTCACGGGCGGCACAGACGCGGTCGAAGGCCTCGTCCTGCGAGGTGCGGCCGGGCACCGGCTCGGGCGTCGACTCGGGTGCAGGCGGGGACACCTGCTCGGGCTCGGGACTGGGTCCCGAGGCCCGCGTCGGCTCCTCAGGCCGCCCCGCGTCGGCCTCGCGCTTCTTCTTGCCGAATCCCCACATGTCGTCGTCCCCCTCCGTCGCGGCCACCCTACGCGCGGCCGCTCCCGACGGGGCCGTCGCAGAACTCAGGAGGCGCGGGTCGGGCACGCGCGGACAGGCAGGTCAGGCGTCGCCCGGCTCCTGGACCGCCCACGCGATCGACAGGGAGGTGGACTCGCCCGGCAGCAGGGTGACGAGTGGGCCGAGCACCTCGAGCTCGACGAGGTCGGCGTCGGGGTGCAGACCCTCGAGCGCCGCGATCGGCTCAGGCGTCGGTGTCTGCAGCCAGACCTCCACGCGGGAACCGCCGTCGGGGTACTCGGCGTTCTCCTGAACGACCGACGACAGCGTCAGTCCCGGGTCGCGCCGCGTCCGGTAGGACACCGCTCCCGTCGCGGCGGGGAATCCGCGCTTGGCGACAGCCGTCCCGAGTGGCAGCCTGACCTCGCCATCCGACGACGTCGACTCGAGCCCACCCCAGTACGTGCCGAGGTCGAGCTCGGCCCGACGCCCGGCCCGCGTCGACTCTCCAGGAGACGCGGCCGCGACCGGCACGACCACCGCCGCGTCGTCGACCCGCAGCCCGGCGGCGCCTGACGTGTCGACCTGGCAGACCTCCCAGATCGACCACCGCACCGGCTCGGCCGACGTGTTCGTGAACTCGACCCGCTGAGCGAACGCGAGCCCGGCGTGCGGCACCGTGAAGGTCCTGCTGACCCGCAGACCCGACCGGGGGTCGGGTGCGCTCGTGAGGGTCACGACGGTGTCGCTCGAGACGGCGGCGCCCGAGACGGTGTCGAAAGCGCGCTCGACCGTGACGGCCCACTCCCCCGCGTCGAGCACCCCGTCGGGCGGTCCGGCCCATTCTCCGGGCCCCGACCAGCCCTGGGGAGCCGGCCAGGTCTTCGATCCGCCGAGGTTCGCCCACGTGCTCATGCCGCCGTCGCCGGCCGGCCAGTCGGCGACGGGTCGGACGGGCAGGAAATCCTCGTCAACGAGTCGCGGGTTCTTCCACAGGAGCTCGTGGCCGTCCACGGCCAGCCCGAGCAGTCGTCCGCCACGGCTCGGCGCGAACACCAGCCGAAGCCGCTCGGTCTCGACGACGACCACCGGCAGGTCGTCCGGGACCGAGGCGGCCGAGGCCCCCGACGAAGAGCCGCTCATCGACCCCGTCACGCCGCCGACCCCGTCACGCCGCCGTGCCCGCCGAGCCCGCAGACCGGGCCCCGCCTCGCGACGGAGCGCCCGCCGGCACCAGCACGACCTTGCCGGTCGCCCCGGCCGCCGCGATGCGGTACGCCTCGTCGGCGTCCGTCAGATCCAACCGGTGCGACACGACGATCTCGGGGCTGAGCCCGGCCTCGGCGATCAGGCGGGCGATGTCCTCCATCCCCTGCAACGACGTCACCCACGATGCCGTGATGGTGAGCTGCTTGTGCAGGAGGGCGTCCGACACTTCTGTCTCGAGCCGCCCACCCTCGCCCACGAGTGCGACGCGCCCCCATTCGGCCGCCGCCTCGATCGCGGTCGAGCGGCCGGGCGTCGATCCTGAGCAATCGACCGTCACCGAGCAGCCGACCCCGTCGGTCAAGTCGAGGATGTTCGCCACCGAGTCCGCATCGGCCACCACGACGTCGTCGACGAGACCCGTCGCCTTGACGAACTCGATGCGCTCGGGGCTCCGCTCGACGCCGATCACGCGTCGGGCTCCGAGCAGGCGACCGATCATGGCCGCCGCGAGCCCGACCGGGCCGAGCCCGACGACGAGCAGGTCGTCGCCGCCGTGCACGCCGGTGCGTCGCAGCCCCTCGTACGCGGTGCCGAAACCGCAGGCGATGAGCGCACCGTCCACGTACGACAGCCCGTCGAAGAGGGGGATGCAGGTCGACTCGTCCACGAGCACGTAGTCCGCGTGACCGCCGTCGCGCTGCCAGCCGTACGACGCCTTGTGCGGCTGGTCGGTGCAGCTGATGAAGAATCCCGAGCGGCAGTTGCGGCAGCGTCCGCAGCCCTGGATGTGATAGACGATCACGTCGTCGCCCACGCCGAACCGACTCACGCCCGGGCCGGCCGACACGATGCGGCCGCAGGGCTCGTGTCCCGCGATGACGCCCTTGTACGCCGGAGCACCGTCGAGACCCTTGTGCGTCTTGTAACCGTTGTAGATGAACCCGATGTCGCTGCCGCAGATGCCTGAGGCACCGACCTGCACGAGCACCTGCCCGGGCCCCGGTGTCGGGATCGCGTGTTCGCGCAGCTCGGCCGTGCCGTCGCCGGGCAGGAACACGCCCTGCATGCGGCCGGGCGCATCAGCCGAGACGGCGGGCGTTGAGATGTCAGGAGAGGCCGAGGAGGCGCGGGTCGCGCCCTCGACACCGGTGGACGTGGTGGAGGTGGTCATGTCAGGCCTCGTCATTCGACCCGCGACGGCGGGAGAGGGTCACGTTGAGCAGCACGGCGAGCACGATGATGACACCGCGCACGACACTCTGCAGGAAGGAGTCGACGCCGAGCAGCACGAGCCCGTTGCCGATGAGGGTGATGAAGATGACGCCGAGGAAGGTGCCGATCAGACTGCCGCGGCCGCCCGACATCGCCGTTCCGCCGATCACGACGGCGGCGATGACGTCGAACTCGAGTCCGTTGGCCGCTCCGGCGTTGCCCGAGCCGAGCCGAGCTGCGAGCAGCACACCGCTGACGGCGCCGAGCATGCCCATCAGGGCGAACAGGATCACGCGCACGCGGCCGACCTTGACGCCGGCGAGACGGGCTGCTCCTGCGTTGCCGCCGATGGCGAAGACCGAGCGACCGAACGGCGTCTTCTTCGCGATGAACGCGAAGATCAAGAAGGCCACGATCATGATGACCGCCGGTGTCGGCACCCCGACGATCGAGCCGGCCAGGAAGGGCATCACGGCGTCGTCCGTCGGCAGCGGCACGGGCAGCGCGTCGGTGCTGAACTGGCCGAGGCCGCGCAGCACGCTCCAGAGCCCGAGCGTCGCGATGAACGACGGCACGAGCCAGCGGGCCCGCAGCACACCGGCGAGCGCACCCCATGCGGCGCCCGCGACCAGGGTCAGCGCGATCGCGACCAACGCAGGAACTCCCCACTGCGTCATCGCCGTCGCGACGATGACGCTCGAGAGGGCGACGGCGGGTCCAGTGCTGACGTCGATCTCACCGGCGATGATGACGAGGGTCATGCCCGTCGCCGCGATGCCGATCAGGGCTGCGTCGCGCAGCAGACCGCTCTGGTTGGCGGCCGTGAAGAATCCGACCGCGTTGAAGGTCAGGTACGCGTAGAGCACGACGATCGCGACCAGCAGGCCGACGATGTTGATGAGCGTCGTGTTGCGGCGGAACGCATCGCGGAGCGCGCGTCCGGCGCTCGGCCGACCCGCGCCTCCTGAGTTCGGCGACGGGGTGGTCGTGGGATCGAGTGTGGTGGTCATCGGTCGTCCTTCAGTCGCTCGAGACCATGGAGGCCTGGAGCAGTACGGGTAGGGAGATGTCGGGGGCGGTGAACTCGTCGTGCACCTGACCGCCGCGCAACACGAGCACGCGGTCGCAGGCGAGGGGCAGCTCTTCGATCTCGCTCGAGACGAAGACGACGAGTTTTCCGGTGTCGGCGACGGCGCGCATGATCTCGTAGATCTGGGCCTTCGCCTCGACGTCGACACCGCGGGTGGGCTCGTCGAGCAGGAGGACGCGACTGTCAGCGTGCAGCCATCGTGCGATGACGGCCTTCTGCTGATTGCCGCCGCTGAGCGTCGAGATAGGTCGGGACAGGTCGTGCGCCTTGATGTGCAGCTTCTCGGCGAGGGTCTTCGTCGCCGTCGCGATCCCCTGAGAAGACAACACCCCACCGCGGCTGACTCGCGAGAAGTCGCTCATCACGATGTTCTCGTCGATGCCGAGGCCGGGGATGACGCCGCGGCCCTTGCGGTCCTCCGGGGTCATGCCGACGCCGAGCGCACGCATGCGGGCGGGCTTCGGCGTCGAGACCGTCTCGCCGCCGACCGTCACGGTGCCCGCGCCGATCGCGTCGAACCCGGCGATCGCCCGGAGCAGCTCGCTCCGCCCCGAGCCGAGCAGGCCCGCGATGCCGAGCACCTCGCCGGCCCGTCCTGAGAAGCTCACGTCGTGCAGCTTCGGTGCGACCGACAGGCCGCGCACGTCGAGCAGGACGTCGCCGAGCTCGCGCACCCGGGCGGGCGCAGCTTGCTCCTCAGGATCGGCGCCGATCATCAGCTCGATGATGTGCGCCGTGTCGCTGCCGGCGATCGAGACCGTCTCGATGACCTTGCCGTTGCGCATGATCGTCGCGGTGTCCGCGATCTGACGGATCTCGTCCATGCGGTGGCTCACGTAGAGCACCGCCACACCCTGCTCGGCGAGACGCTTCACCGTGTCGAGCACGAGGTCGACCTCGGCAGCCGCGAGGGCGCTGGTCGGCTCGTCGAGGATGAGCAGCGACGGATCGTCCTGCAGAGCCCGCGCGATCTCGACGATCTGCTGCTGCGCCAGCGTCAGGCTGCTCACCTCGGCATGCACGTCGATGTCGGCCCCGAGACGCTCGAACGTGCGTCGCGCCCTATCGGCCATGGCCTTTCCGCTGATGCCGAAGCGGCCGACCGGCCAGTGCCCCAGCGCCAGGTTCTCGGCGACGGTGACACCGGGGACGAGGCTGAGTTCCTGATAACACGTCGCGACGCCGCGGGCCTTGGCCGCCTGCACGCCTCCGGCACCGAGCGGTTCGCCGCCGAGCAGGATCTCGCCCTCGGACGGCACCTCGACGCCGGACAACAGGCGGATCAGCGTCGACTTGCCTGCGCCGTTCTGGCCGAGCAGCGCGCGGACCTCGCCCCGGTGCACGGCGAAGTCGACGTCGTCGAGGGCCGTGACGCCCGGGTAGACACGGCTGACGCCGCGGGCCTCGGCGATCGGGGCGCCGCGGTCGCGCAGCGCGACGGGCGGGGTGGAGCGGTCGGGTGTCGGCTCGGGCATGGGATCCTCCGTTGGATCGTGGTCGAGAGGGTGCGCCTCCTGCGGAGTCGACCGGACGCGAGGTCAGGACGAGACGAGGAGGCGCGGTGCCGGCAGGCGGGCGGCGGCCGGTCGACCGCCACCCGCCCGTCGATCACGGCAGCCCGTCGGCGTGGGCCGTGGTCCAGCCGGCTGCGTCGGCCTGCAGGTAGAGGTCGATCGGCGCGGCGACGATCTTGTCCTTCGGCGTCTTGCCGTCGATGGCGTCCTGGGCGGCGGCGAACGCGAGCTTGCCCGCCTCGATGCCTGAGATGTCCACGACGGCCTTGAGGACGCTGCCGTCGGCGAGCTCGGTGGCGATGTCGCTCGTCATGTCCGAACCGAACACGGCGACCTTGCCGACGAGGCCTCGGGTGTGGACGGCCTTGTACGCGCCGACGGTGGCGCCGCCCGCCTCACCGTAGAGACCGTCGAGATCGGGGTTGGCGCTGAGCATCTGCTCGGCGGTCGAGACGGCCTTGTCGACCTCGGCGCCCTCCTGGTTGGCGACGAAGGTCGTGCCGGGCAGAGCCGACGTGAGCGCCTCCTTGAATCCTTTGAAGCGCTGCTGGCAGACCTCGTACTGCTCGCAGTTGATGACGCCCATCTTGGGGGCCGTGATGCCGGCCGACGTGAAGTACTCCGCCGCCTGCTTGCCGAGGTCGCCGCCGAACTTCAGCGGGTCGCCGAGCACCCAGGCCGTGACGTACTTGTCGACGGCGTCGTCGTTGACGCAGGTGTTGTAGCAGATCACCGGCATACCGGCCTCGCTCGCCTGCTTCACGGCGGGCACGCTGCCGTCGTTCGACACCGCCGACATGATGATCGCGCTGACGCCCGACGACGTGAGCGTGTTCATGAAGGAGCTCTCCTTCGACACGTCGCCGGCGGAGGTCGACTCCAGGAAGCTGACCTTCTTCGAGGCCGAGTCCGCGCCGTCCTGCACGCCCTTCTTGACGCCTCCGTAGAAGCCCTGCGAGTCGAGGTAGAGGGCGCCGATGCGCTCCTCGCCCTTGTCGCCGCCCGCGGTGGGGATGGAACAACCGGTGAGGGCCAGGGCCACGAGCGCGGTCAGCGCCGTGGCGACGCCGAGGGCGCGCCGTCGCGTCCGGTGTCGGGTCGTTGTCATGATGCGGTTCCTTTCTCAGGGCGTCCGGCGTCGTCGCCGGACGTGATCGCCGGGGCGATCGGGTCGGTGGTGCAGGTGCAGGTGCGGGTGTTCAGGTGCGGGTGCGGGTGTTCAGATGGAGAGGTGCAGGCGAGGGAGCGGGAGGGGGCGGCGGCGGGCGACGGTCATGCCGTCTCCTGGACAGCCGACGCCGCGGTCGCGTCGCGGCCAGCGGGCGCGGCGAGTTGGCCGTGCAGCTGACGGTCGAGCTGGGCGACGACGCGGCGCAGGGTCTCGACCTCGGCATCGCGGGTGCTCTGCGGGTCGTCGACGAACAACAGCATGGTCGGCAACGACGTCGCGAAGTAATCGACCTCGCCGGGTTCGGCGGCGAGCTCGTCGACGTACGCGGAGAACGCCGCGAGACGGTCGCGTGCCGCCCCCGTCTCGCCGAGCCGCGCCAGCGCCAGGATCGATGCCGCACTCCGCTCGGTGAAGGGCTGTGTGGCCATGTTCGTGAAGTCTCCGTGGGCGTCGGCGGCCGCCTGCCACGCACGCCGCGCCTCCTCGTCGTCGCCCTGAGCAGCCGACGCGTCACCGAGCACGAGGTGCAGCTCGGCCGTCGTCGCGAGCGGGTGCCGGGCCTCGCCGAGCCCCGCGGGAGGCGCGAGCGCCGCCTCGACGGATCGCACGGCCCCAGCCGGGTCGCCCTCGTCCACCTGCCGACGCGAGAGCGCGATGCTGGCGTCGTCCCAGGCGCCGAGCACCTGACCTTCGCCACCCTCCCACGGTTGGAAACTCCGGCTGGCGATCAGGTCGAGCGCGTCGGCGGGTCGGCCGACGGCGGTGAGCAGCCGTGCCCGCACGACGGTCAGGTCGTCGCGTCGGTCGATCAGGTCGAGATCGACGTCGAGCACTCGGAGGCGCTCGGCGGCACCGACGCCCCGCCGCTCGGCGAGCTGATCGGCCTCGAAGAGCAGACGCGCATCGTGGGGCCGACGACGGCGCGCGGCCTCGTAGTGCCTGGCCGCGGCGTCCGGGTCGTGGGCGACGTTGTAGGCGGCGACGCCGAGGTTGCGTTCGACGAGGGCGGCCTGGGCGTCGTCGAGATCTCCGGAGAGCGCGTTCTGCCAGGCGGCGACGGCGTCCTCGCGACGACCGCGGTCGTAGTACCAGCTGCCGAGCATCGACGAGGCGAGACCGTCGTCCGGCGCGAGCGACAGCACGGTCAGGAGGGCGTCGATGTCGTCCAGTCGGGACGGCAGGGCATTGGTCGCATCGACGACGTGCGCCGTCGCGATCGCCCGGACGGCCTCGGCACGGCGACCGCTGCGGACCAGCAACGCGGCGCGGTGGTACGCGACCAGCGGCGCGACGTTCACCTGCCCCACGGCGCGACGGTCGAGCCGGGTCTGCGCGAGGTCGAGCACCTTGAGCGCCTCGTCCACGTAATCGGCCGACGCGTATTCGAGCGCCACGTCGAGCAGCGTGGGGGCGTCGTCGGTCACCGGAATTCCCGACAGGTGCCGTGCCCACTGGTCGAGCGGGTCGAGGGCGAGCGTCTCGGCGAGCAGGTCGTCCGCCTCGGCGGTGCGGCCCAGCGTGCGGAGGGAGAGCGCGAGCAGGTCACGGGCCTGCAGGTTGTCGGCATCGTGCCTGAGCACCAGACGCGTGCGTTCGACGGCCTCCGCCGGATCGGTGCGGCCGGCCAGGCGGGCCAGCGCGAGCGATGCGGGGGCCAGCCATGCGGCGTTCCAGGCGGCCTTCGCGAACGCGTCCCGCGCCTCCTCGGGTCGTCGCTGACGCAGGAGCGCGAGCCCCAGGTGGTACAGGGCCTCGCCGTCACTGGGGTTCGGCGCCCAGGCGAGTTGCCGCGACAGGGCGGAGCGGATCAGGTGCTCCGCACTGTCGGGTAGTCCGGCCGCGAGCCGACGTGCCGCGAGGGCGACGTTGCTGCGGATGTCGCGGGGGTCCCGTCGCAGGGCCTCGAGCCAGTACGGCTCGGGCGAACGCGTCGCGTGGCGGTACTGCTCGAGGTAGAGGCCGATCAGGTAGAGCTCCTCGATCGTCTCGACGTCGGCAGGCGCAGGAGGCGCGGTGGCGGGAGCGGGGACGCCCGCGTCGGTCGCAGGGTCGGTCGCGGTTGCGGTCGCGGTCGCGGACTCAGGCACGCCGGTCGCTGGAGCGGGACCGGGCGCAGTCGCCGTCGCCGTCGCCGTCGCGGACTCAGGCTCGGCCAGCGCCGCCGCTGCGGCAGCGCCGGTGACCGCGACCAGCGTCGTGTCGCCGTCCCGTGCCTCCACCACTACGTCCTGCAGAGCCGACCCGGCGGGAAGCGGCCGGTCGATGACGGCCGGCAGACCCGGCTCGACGTCGACGGTGTACTCGTCGAGCGTCGCGCCGTCGAGGTCGCGGACCGTGACGGTGACACGCGGGCGCACGCTGGTCACGGCGAGGCCGATGCGGATGCCGCCGCTGTCACCGTCCCCGGCACCATCCCCGCCGCCGGCACGGACGGGCTCGAGGCGGAGCGCCGCCTCGCGGGTCGCCTGATGAGCCGGCCCGATCTCGGTGATCGGGTACCAGTACTGACTGAAGGTCTTCGTCTCGCCCGGGGCGAGGTACGAGAAGTCGGGCTGGTTGTCGGTGTAGACGCCGGCCATCAGCTCGACGTACGGGCCGTCGGTGTCGGTCAGGTTCGCGTCCCAGGCGTGGCCGAACGGCGCGTCTCCCCACGTCCACTGCTTTTTGCCCGGAGAAATCGCCCGATCGGCCCAGTGCACGAATCCGGCGCGGCGCCCGTGGTCGTAGCCGCCGAAGAAGTCGTCCCGGGTGGCCATCACCATGTACGAGGTGGGCACGGGGATGTTGCGGTACCAGTCGAGCCGGTCGGCGTCCGGGTGCTCGGCGTCGACCCGAGCGGGGTAGTCGACTCCGTAGTAGTCGCCCTCCACGCGGGGGAAGGTGACGACGGCGCGCTTGGCGTGGTCGGCCACGTGCCGGACGTCGGTGGGGAAGAACGATTGGTAGTCGTCGCCGACGGCCGCGGCGACGTTGGCCCACCAGAGGAAGGTCTCGGTGCGGTCGCTCCGGTTGTAGAGCCGCACGCGCGCCTCGATCAGCGACGAGTCGGGGCGCAGGCGGATGCCGTGCATACCCTTCATGCGGGCGAACGGGTCGTGGTCGGAGCACCAGATCGTCACCGAGCCGTCGTCGGCGCGTTCGATCGAGACGTCGGTGGGCAGGAACGTCGCCGGGCGGTGGTGCTGCGGCCAGTTGAACTCGACGCCGCCGGAGATCCAGGGTCCTGCCAAGCCGACCAGCGCCGGCTTGATGACGTTGTTGCGATAGAAAATGTCGTAGTCGGCGGTCTTGTCGTACGCGATGTGGATGCGACCCCCGAGCTCGGGCAGGATCACGAGCCGCAGCCACCGGTTCTCGAGGTGGACGGCCTGCCAGGTGTGCGGCTCCTTGTCGTGCGAGATGCTCTCGTGGAAGGGCAGCGGGAAGACCCGCCCGGACGATCCCTGGTAGACGCGGCTGTCGAGGAAGGCCGGGTAGCGGTCAGGCGCGTCCGGCAGATAGCTGTCGATGACGATCGGCTCGGACCAGGCGGCGACGGGCGAATCGGCCAGATGAGCGGGCACGGGAGGGAGAGTCAGCTTCGACTCGACGGTGAGCATGCAGCAACCCTAGGCAGCACCCGGGGCCGGCGGAATCACCGATCCGATGGTCTATCTGGACAAAACGACGATCGTGCACCACTGTCGTCAGCGTGCTCATCGAAGACGGATTCCCCGGGCAGCGCATGCTCGTCATGCCCCGGCCACGCGTCACCGCAGCGCTCGCGAGGCCCGGCACGTCGCACCTCGTCGTGACCGACGCGGGCTATTTTCCCGAGGCGCGGGCCCACGGTCTCGTCCGGGCGTCCGGCGCACCCCAGAGCATCGTGATCGTCTGCACGCGCGGCCGGGGCTGGGCCGAGGTGGCGGGCACGCGGCACACGGTGTCGGCAGGTCAGGTGATCGTCATCCCGCCCGAGACACCCCATGCCTACGGCGCGGACGACGACGACCCGTGGACCCTGTGGTGGCTGCACGTCGCGGGTCGCGACCTCGAGGAGTTCCTGAAGACGGCCGGCCTCACCGCGGCAGCCCCCGTGCGCGAGCTGTCCGACGTCTACCGCGTCGTCGCGCTCGTCGAGGAGGTCGTGCAGGCAATGGAACGCGACCAGACGATCGCGAGCGTGCTCGCCGCCAGCGGGGCAGCCTGGCACCTGATGGCCCTGCTCTGCTCGGAACGCATCGCGGGCACCCCCCAGGTCTCGGCCATCGACCAGGCGCGTGACTACCTCAGGCAGCACGTCACCGAGCGGGTCTCGATCGACGAGCTGGCGCGCCTCGCCCGCCTGAGTCCGTCGCACTTCGCGGCCCTGTTCAAGCAACAGACGGGCTCGTCGCCCCTGAGGTACCAGACACACCTGCGGATGTCGCGCGCCCGCGAGCTGCTCGACGTGACGAACCTGGCCGTCTCGGTGGTCGCCGAACGCGTCGGCTACACCGACCCGTTCTACTTCTCCCGACAGTTCAAGTCCGTGCACGGCGTGACTCCGCTGCAATATCGCGGGCAGCGCAAGGGCTGAGCCGCGGGGCCGCCGGGGCCGGGGGGCCGCGGCAGGATGCGGGCCGCGGGGTGCGCGCCCGCTGCCCCGTGCCTCCTTCGTCACCGTCCGGAGGCGCGGTGTCGGACTCAGGACGGCTCGGCCCCAAGAGGGAGGCGCGTCGCGGCCGGGCGCGGCACACTCAGGACATGAACCTGTTCCGACCGGCACCCCTGCTGCACGTCGCCCGCGACGAGGGGACGGGACCGGTCGTCGTGCTACTGCACGGTGTCGCGTCGTCGTCCGTGACCTTCCAGAACGTCGTCCCCCTGATCGCCCCGCACCACCGCGTCGTCGCGATCGACCTGCTCGGCTTCGGCGACTCCCCCATGCCGCCCGGCTGCGAGTACACGATCGAGGAGCACGTCGACGCGATCGAGCGGACCCTGCGGTCGCTCCGCCTGCCCGGGCCGATCACGCTCGTCGGGCACTCGATGGGGTCGCTCATCGCCGCGCGTCTCGCGGCGAACGCCGGGCGTCGGTTCGACAGGATCGTGCTCGTCAGCCCGCCCGTCTACGTGTCGCCGGCCGAGCTCGCGAACCGCCTCGACCGGGGCGTCATGGACTTCTACCTGCGCGCCTACCGCTATGTCAGGGCCAACAAGGAGTTCACGCTGCGGCACGCGGCGGCGGTCGAGCGGTTCCTGTCGATTCCGAAGGCGATGGACGTCAACGAGCGCACGTGGGTCCCGTTCACGAAGTTGCTCGAGCACGCGATCGAGTCGCAGACGACGATCAGCGACCTCGCGGCGGCCGATGCTCCGGTCGAGGTCATCTACGGCAGCCT
Source organism: Frigoribacterium sp. 2-23 (assembly GCF_049601585.1). Classification (GTDB taxonomy): domain Bacteria; phylum Actinomycetota; class Actinomycetes; order Actinomycetales; family Microbacteriaceae; genus Frigoribacterium. Next base: position 2,665,071 of record NZ_CP187126.1, read on the forward strand.
CGACGAGTTCCATTCGGACGGCGTCCTCAAGATCGTGTCGCGTCTCAACGGCGTGCGGGTGCACCGGGTGCTGGGCAGCGATCACCTGATCGGCCGACGGCTGGCGCGGGCGGTCGCGACCGCGATCGGCTGACCGCGCCTGACCGCGGCCGCCGGGCGCGGGCGGGGACGGCAGCCGGCGCTGCCGCGGGCGGGGTGGTGCGTCGTGTCGCGTTCGAGGCATCCTGTGGTGCATGGACAGCACAGGACGCCGCGGACGCCACACGACGGGCGCGGTCGTGGTCGCGGCGGCTATCGCGCTCGCGTCCGCAGCGCTCCTGACGAGTTGCACGCACTCGGGCGGGGTCATCGGCGAGCGCTACGACGGCGCCGGCCCGGGCACGCTCGGCCCGGACGGCTCCGGCGACACCGGCCCGACGGTGGGCTGGGTGGACGAAGGCAGCTCGTTCTTCGTGACGACGTACGGCTCGTCGAGTTGTCCTGCCGCACCGACGGGTCTCTCCGTCGACGGCGACACACTCGAGGTGACGATGACGCAGCAGGGCGGAGACGTCTGCACCGCCGACTTCGGCCCGTCGAGCTACGCGCTCGAGCTGCCCAGTCAGGTGCGCGCGGCCGACCCCCTCGCGATCCGGCTGCTGTTCGAGAACGGCGACCGCAGCGAGCTGACACTCGAGCGCTGACCCTCGAGTGCTGACGCCGAGGAGCGGCCGGGCGTCGTGTCGCGTTCGCGACATCCTGTCGCGCAGCGACACCACAGGACGCCACGAACGCGACAGGACACCGCCCACACCCCCGCCCGAAGGCGGGCCGCAATCCAGCCCCAGGGTTGAGGACTCTCCTGCAGCCCCGACCTAGGCTGCGACGGTGAGCCGTAGATCAGACGACCCCGCAGACCTGCCCACCGACAGGGCGGGTGCCCACTTCGATGTCGGGGGCGGTCCTGACGAGTCGACCGGCGCCTCCTCGACCGGCACCTCCTCGACCGGCACCCCCAAGCACGCACGGCGGCGCCGCCGCCGGGTGCTGCCGATCGTCGCCCTCGCGCTCGTCGCGGTGCTCGTCGCGGGCGGCGGTTACGTGGCCTACAGCTACCAGCGGTTCGTGAACGGCGTGACGCGGATCGATGCGATCCCGGTCCCGTCGACGTCGCCGGGAGACACGGCCTCGCCCGACGACATCGACGGCCAGGATCAGAACATCCTGCTGGTGGGCGACGACATCCGCCCGCCCGATGCGACGCCGGAGGAACTGCAATTGCTCGGCACCGAGGACGACGACGGTTCGCGCAACACGGACACGATGATCGTGCTGCACCTGCCCGCCGACGGCGCGAACGCGACCATGATCCAGTTCCCGCGGGACTCGTGGGTCGACATCCCGGGGCACGGCAAGAACAAGCTGAACGCGGCGTTCGCGTTGGGAAGTCAGGGGTCGGCCGGTGACGCGGGCGGCGCGCAGCTCCTGATCACGACGATCCAGAACCTCTCGGGTCTGACGATCGACCACTACATGCAGGTGTCGCTGTTCGGCTTCTACAAGCTCGTCGAGGCGCTCGGGCCGGTGAACGTCTGCCTCAACAACGCGGTCAACGACCACTATTCGCAGCTCGTGCTGCCGGCCGGTGTGTCCTCGCTGACGCCGTCGCAGGCCCTGTCGTTCGTCCGCCAGCGCCATGGTCTGCCGAACGGCGACCTCGATCGCCAGGTGCGTCAGCAGTACTTCCTGACGACGGAGGCGCGGCAGATCCTGTCCGCCGGCACACTGCTCAACCCGGTCAAGTCGGGCAAGGTGCTCGACGCGGTCAGCTCGTCGATGACGACCGACTCGGGCCTCGACTTCCTGGCCCTGGCCAACCAGATGAAGAACCTGCGCGCCGACGACATCCGCTCGGCCACCGTGCCGATCACGGGCACGCCGACCATCTACGTCAACGGTCGCGCCGTCTCGACGGTCGCGCTCGACGTCGCGGCGATGCCGGGGTTCATCCAGGAGCTCGTCGGGCCGCCGAAGGCCTACACCGACGCCGTGGCCGCAGCGCCCGCCGGCGTCACCGTCTCCGTGCAGAACGCCAGTGGCGTGAGCGGCGCGGCGACCACCGCGAGCGCGGCGCTCGCCTCGGCCGGTTTCACCACGACGGCACCGGGCTCGGCCACGCCCGTCTCCGCGACCGTCGTCCAGTATCCGACAGGTCAGGAGGCGCAGGCCAAGGCCGTCGTCGCCCGGGTGCCCGGGGCGATCGCCGTCGCCTCGACCACCGTGCAGAACGTCACGCTGGTGCTCGGTACGGACGGCCTGACGGTCACCGACCCCGCGGCGGCGGCGCCTCCGGCGGGTTCGGCGGACGCCGGTTCGTCAGGAGGAGCCGGCAGCCCGACCGGCGCACCCGCGGCACCGGCGCCCAGCACGGCCACGGGCACGGGCACCGGCACCGGCACCGGCACCGACGCCCCCACCCCGACACCGTCGGTCGGCACCACCTACGCCGACGGAGCCTGCATCAACTGAGCTCGGGGGGCGCGGCGTCGCCGGCGCACCTCGAGCCGGGACGCGACGGCGTCGATGACGAGCCCGAGACCGAGCGCCACGATCACCGAGACGACGACGCCGAGCGCCGGGTAGTCGTGCAGCCAGGCGCCGGCCGCTACGCCGATGAGCACCGACCACACGGCCCAGAGGCTGCCCGCGACCGCCGAGAGCAGCACGAAACGGCGCCGCGGGAAGCCGGTCGCCCCAGCGGTGATGTTGACCGCGACCCGACCGATCGGGATGAACCGAGCGGTCACGATGAAGGACGCCGCACGGCGGGAGAGCCGCGTCTCAGCGGCGGAGACGACCCCTTGCACGCGGGGTCGCCGCATCCAGGCGAAACGATCCGTGCCGAAGCGGCGCCCGAGGGAGGACGCGACGGTGTCGCCGGCGATCGCGCCGGCCGCGGTGACCAGCAGGAGGAGGGCGACGTGGGGCGTCCCGGTCGAGACGGCGAGCGCTCCCAGGGCGACGATCACCGACTCGCTCGGCATCGGCGGGAAGAACCCGTCGATCGCGACGAGCGCGAAGAGTGCGATGTAGAGCCAGGGTGATCCGGCTCCGGCCACGATCACGTCGGTGACGATGTCCACGCATGTCTCCCTAGGGTGTGAGGTCGGTGCCGGTCGCGCCGCGTTCGGTACGTCATCGACGCTACGGAGGCGCGACGCGCGTCACCACGGGGCAGACCGCTCTCTCTGGGGTGGGGCTAACCCCCGGTCCGCCTGAGTCGCCTGAGTTGCCGACCGCCCGCGCCCACCGCCCCGCACCTGCGCGTCGGCGACGGGGCACGTAGGCTCGACTGATGCGTTCACGCCGTCTCGCCCTGCCCTTCCTCGCCGCGATCGGAACGGCCGCACTGCTGGCCGGCTGCACGACGGCTCCTCAGGACGACGACTCGGCGCACGTCTCGCCGCCTGAGCACGCCGTCGCGACGGCGGCCGCCTCCGACGCCGCCACCCGGGCCATCGAGGTCAGTCGCGCGCTGTTCGAGTCATCCCCCGTCGCCGTCGTCGCGAACTCAGGCGATGCCGCCGACGTCGGCCGTGCCGCCGAGGAAGCGGTCCGTCGGCACGCCCCCGTCCTGATCGCCAGCCCGGGCGCGGGCGCGACGGGCACCGGCGCGGGCGTGACGGGCACCGGCGCGACGAGCGCCGCCGGCGACGCGAGCAGCACAGACGCGAGCAGCACAGACGCGAGCAGCACCGAGGCGACGAGCCCCGGCGAGCCGAGCACCGCCGACACGACCGACACCGCACAGGCCGACGGCGCGGCCGCCGACCTCGCGGCCGAGCTCGACCGGCTCGGGGCGACCCGCGCCTCCTCGTCCGACGACGATGGCGATGGCGATGACGACGCAGGAGGCACCCTCGACGGCGATGCCGACACCGTCGCCGTCGCCACGTCCGACCCGGGCAACGCCGCCGCCGTCGCGACCGCGCGTGCCGCCGGGGTCGACGTCCACGTCCTGCCCGACGGGGTCTCCGATCTGCAGGCGGCGCCCGACGTGCTCGACGCGCTCGGCGCCTCCTCGACGACGCACGCGCTGCTGATCGGCGCCGAGTTCGCCGGACGCGCCGATCTCGGCTGGTCGGTCGCCGCGGCCCGGACCGACGCCCGGCTGCCCGGCGGCAGCCAGCGGCTCTTCCCCGATCACCGGTTCGTCGCGATCTACGGTGCGCCCGGCGCCCCGAGCCTCGGCGTGTTGGGAGAACAGGACGTCGCGCAGACGATCGACCGAGCGAAGGCCGTCGCGGCCGAGTACCAGCCGTATTCCGATCGACCCGTCGTACCGATGCTCGAGATCATCGCGACGGTCGCGGCCGGCGATGCGGGCGCGGACGGCGACTACTCGAACGAGCTCGCCGTCTCGTCGATCGAGCCCTACGTCGACGCCGCGGCGGACGCCGGTGTCTACATCGTGCTCGACCTGCAGCCCGGCCGCAGCGACTTCCTGACCCAGGCGAAGCTCTACGAGTCGCTCCTGACGAAGCCGAACGTGGGGCTTGCTCTGGACGCCGAGTGGCGGCTCGGGCCGGACCAGGTGCCGCTGCGTCAGATCGGCTCCGTGTCGGCCGACGAGGTCAACGCCACCAGCGCCTGGCTCGCCGACCTCGTCGCGGCGAAGGCGCTGCCGCCGAAGATGTTCGTCCTGCACCAGTTCCGCCTGTCGATGCTTCAGGATCGCTCGCGCATCGACACGACGCGGCCCGAGCTCGAGACCCTGATCCACGCCGACGGCCAGGGGTCGCAGCCCGACAAGCAGGCGACCTGGAACGCCCTGCACGTCGACGCACCAGCCGGCGTCGCCTGGGGTTGGAAGAACTTCTACGACGAGGACAAGCCGATGCTCACGCCCGAGCAGACCATGACGGGCGTGTCGCCCGTTCCTGATCTCGTCACCTACCAGTGAGCCGTCTGGCCGCGAGAAAGTCAGCCGACAGGCCGTCGGCTCGTCAGGACGACGAGCCCGCCGACCCCGAGGAGGCACGGGTCACCGGCGCGCACATGTCGCGTGTGTCCTGACGACTCGACACAGCCGGGGGCCGGTACCCTTACCGACAATGGTTATCACGAGCCCCGAGAACGGCCATGCCGAGCACGCGGACCACGCCGGTCATCAGCGACTCGGCTCGGGTCGGGCCCCGCGCACCCGCCGCGGGCGCCGTGCGCTGCTCGCCACGGGTGCGGCCGTCGTGGTCGCGCTCGTCGCCGTCCGCCTGCTGACCTCGCTGCTCGGCCCGCGCCTCCTGCCGAACGCCCTGCAGGACTTCGTCACGCTGACGATCAGCGTCATCGTCGAGTCGATGCCGTTCGTGCTGCTCGGCATCGTGCTCTCGATCGTCGTGCAGGTGTGGCTTCCTCAGGCGTTCTTCGAGCGGTGGCTGCCGCGCCGGCCGATCCCGCGGCGTGCGGTGATCTCGTTCCTCGGGATGTTCCTGCCGGTCTGCGAGTGCGGCAACGTGCCGCTCGCCCGCGGCCTCGTGCTCAAGGGCTTCACCGTGTCCGAGTCGATGACCTTCCTGCTCGCCGCACCGATCCTGAACCCGATCACGATCATCACGACGCACCAGGCGTTCGGCTGGAGCAACGGAATCCTGATCGCCCGCCTCGTCGGCGGCTTCGTCATCGCGAACCTGATCGGCTGGCTGTTCAGCAACCACCCGAAGCAGGAGAGCCTGCTCACCCCGACGTTCGCCGGCGCCTGCCGACGCGAGGCGGGAGCCCGCGGGTCGCACGGCCACGGTGCCGCCGGGCGCGCCGGCGAGAGCATCGACCTGTTCCGTCGCGAGATGGCGACGATGATGCCCGCCCTGTTCATCGGTGCCGCCATCGCCGGAGGCATCCAGACCCTCGTGCCGCGGTCCGTGCTCGTCGCGCTCGGCGGCAATCCGGTCTGGTCGGTGCTCGCCATGATGCTGCTGGCATTCGTCATCTCGATCTGCTCGAACGTCGACGCGTTCTTCGTGCTGCCGTTCGCGTCGACGTTCATGCCCGGGGGCATCGCCGCGTTCCTGATCTTCGGACCGATCATCGACGTCAAGATGCTCGCACTCCTGCGGACGACCTTCACCCCCAAGGTCCTCGCCCAGACCACGCTCGTCGTCGCCCTGACGAGCGCCACGATCGGACTGTTGGTCAACTATGTCGCCTGAGAAACCGACCGCGCCCGGCGGGGGCGCAGAACCCGGCAGGGCCGCCGCAGAGCCCGGTAGGACGCCGCGCGGCTCCGTCGGCCGCATCCTCCGCACGCTCGTCGACCGCTGGCAGGGAGTGCTGCTCACGCTGGTCGTCGGCGTCGCCACGCTCTGGCTCGCGTCGACGGGGCAGCTCGTCCTGTACATCCACCCGCGCTACGTCGTCTTCACGGTCGTGCTCACCGTCATCGGCATGGTGCTCGCCCTCGCCGCCCTGGCGCGCCCGGCGAGCGCCGACCACGACCACGGCGACCACGACGGGCACGGCCACGCCGACGACGCACACGGCGAGCTCGCCGGGCACGACGACCACACCGCCGAGGAGGCACGGCCCGCTCCGCGCGTCCGCCTGCGTCGCCTCCGCGTGGTCGGCTACGGCGTGGGCACCGTCGTCACCGTGGCGATCGCCCTCGCCGTCGTCGCGCTCCCGCCCGCGACCCTCACGAGCGCGACCGCCGGGCAGCGCGACGTGAACGCGTCCACCGCGTCTCTGAAGGGGACGAGCGTGTCGGACGCGACCTCCGCCTCCTCGGCCGCGTCGGCGCGCTTCAGCGTGCTCGACTGGGCGGGGCTGCTGCGCCAGACCACGGATCTGTCCTTCTACGACGGCAAGACCGCCGACATCGTCGGATTCGTGACGCCCTCCGACAGCGACCCCGACGACGTGTTCTACGTGTCGCGGTTCGTCATCACCTGCTGCGCCGTCGACGCCCAGCCGGTCGGGGTCCCCGTCTACCTCGAGAACTGGAAGAACACCGTGTCGGCCGACGAGTGGGTCGAGGTGAAGGGCGGCTTCGCGACCAACCGCAGCCGCGCCTCCACCGATCCGATCGCCCTCGTGCCGACGTCGATGGAGAAGGTCGGGCAACCGAGTGACCCGTACCTCTACTAGCGGGCGACGGTCGGCCGGGCGCGCAGGTCGTGCGGACGGCACGGCCGGGCGCGCAGGCCGGGCGGACGGCGACGTGTTCGGCGACCCCGTCTTCCTCACCGACGACGACGAGCGCCTGGCCCACGGCCGCTGGCGGTCTCGGTTCCTGGCGCTCGTGATCGTGCTGGGCGTGCTCTGCGCCGCGTTCGTCGGGCTGACGCACTTCCAGGGGCCGAAGCTGACCGAGACGCAGGTCGACACGTCGGCCGTGGTCGAGAGATCAGGTCAACAGCTGCGCCTGTTCTCGAACCAGGCGATCGCACACGTCGACGCCTCGCAGATCCAGGTCCGACCCGCCGCCGCGTTCACCGTGCAGACCTCCGGGGACGTCGTCGCGGTGCAGTTCAGCGAGCGCCTGCGCTACGGCACCGACTACGAGGTCACGGTCGACGGTGTCTCGAGCGCGTACCAGGCGCAGGGCGCGACATGGTCGACGGGCTTCAGCACGGCTCCTGCCACGCTGTACCGGTTGGTCCGCGGAGCGAACGGGGCCGACGACCGGATCGAGTCCGCCAGCCTTAAGGGCTCGGACCGCACGACGCTCTATGCCGCGCCGCGAATTCAGGCGTTCGAGATGTTCGACAGCGCCATCGCGGTCGTCACGGACGACGGCACGCAGAGCACCCTGAGTCTCGTCGCGACCGGCTCGGCCGGGGCCGACGGCACGGGTGCCGCGGTCGAGACGCTCCCCCTGCCCGGTGCGGGGCTCGTCACCAAGCTGGGAGCCGATCGGGCGACGACGACGCTCGCGTTCTCCTTCGAACCCACCGGGTCGGCCGACGCGACCCTGTACCGGTTGCCGTTGCAGGGCGAACGCAAGGTCACGCCGATCGTCTCGGTCAGCGGGCAGCCGATCACGGCCTCCGACTGGTTCATGGTGCCCGGAGCCGACGAGTTGATCGTTCAGGCCCTCGACGAGACCGTCAGCCTGATCGACCTGTCGGGGACGCAGCCCGCGACACCGCTCGGCACGTACTCCCAACTGCAGGGCGTCGGGCTCGACGGCACGACCTTCGCCGCGGCCACATCGCTGAACGCCGCCATCATCGATATCGCCACCGGTCACGAGACGCCACGGGGGCCGGCGCCGGTCGGGGGTGTGCTGCCCTACGGCGGCCCGCTCGTGCCCCTGACGGGGAAGTCGGTCGTGCAGCAGGTGGCGCTGCCGGCGGCCGACTACCTGTCGTTCCGATCGTTGATCGTGTTCGACGACGGATCGACGTCGCGCACGCTCTACGAGCCGCCGGCCACCGGTGGTCTCGTCGAGGGCTTCAGCGTCTCACCCAACGGCCAGTACGTCGCGGTCGAGACGGCAGGACAAACGGCCAGCAGCGACTTCTCGTACACGATCGACCCCGTGCCGACCGATGTCACCACCGTCATCGTCGACGTCGCGAGCGGTTCCGTCGTCGCGAGCTATGCGGGCATCGCCACGAGCTGGTGACGAACTCGTCTACCCTGTCAGGAGCACCGCTGGGCCTGTCAGGAGCACCGCTGGGCCCGTCCAACGACACGACGGGCCTGCCGGTCGAAGCGACAGGTCAACCGGTCGAACCGATTGGAACACCGCTGTGACCGACATGAGCCTCCGGCTGCCGACGACGCGATTCAGGGCGGTGCTGAACCTCGGTCCCCGCCGAGCTGCCCAACTGCCCCTGCCGACCCGTCTCGGCAAGCCCAACCTGTTCGCCGAGTTCGACGACGAGACCACGCAGAGCATGCTGTTCGTCGGCTACGAGACCGGTCAGCTGCACCTCGAGACGACCTCGACGGGCATCGAGTACCACTTCCACCTCGGGAACGGCGACGACAGCGAACGGTCGCCGTGGCTGCCGGGCGACACGTCCCTCCTGATCGCGTGGGCGACGCAGCTGCTCGCCGACTTCCACGAGCGCATGCCCGATCTGCTCGACGACATCGACGAGGCCGCGGACTGGCACGAGTCGGGCTTCGACCTCTACGTCTGCGAGGTCGAGGAGCCCACGAAGCTCGACCTCATCGAGGTCGACATCGAAGGAGAACTGCTCACCCTGCCGTGGCTCGGCTCGGGCCGTGTCGAACACGAGCACACCGAGGGCGGCGACCACGACGACGACCACCCGATCGCCTTGCTCTGGAACGAGCAGCACGACGCCGACCCCGACACGGCGATCGCCGAGGCCTGGCTCGACCCGCGCACCGAGCAACCCGTCACCCGCGCCCTGCCCGACGTCGACTGGACCCGCGTCGGCTGGCCCGAGGACGAGGTGCTCGCCTGGCTCGAGGGCATCTACGTCAACCATCATCTGTTGCCCGACGCCGCGGGCACGATCCTGCTCGGAGCGCTCGAACGACTCGGCGGCATCGACGGGACGGACTGACCCGACCCGCGGAGAACGCAGGAGGCGCCACGAACGTTCGTGGCGCCTCCTGCGTTGCCGACGGGGTCGCGTTCGCGACGCCGAGGGTCAGTTCCCGCGGATGCTCAGGCGGTCGCCGTCGCGCGCGTGGCCTTGGCCAGGTTCTCGATCAGCTCGTCGCGGTTCTGACGGACGACGTAGGCCGGCTGGTCGCGCTCGACGCGCCAGCTCTCGGACAACGGGCCGACGTTGACGGTGTCGAAGCCGAGGTCGTCGTAGAGCCCCTGGACGAATTCCGCGGCCTCCTCGTAGTCGCTGGACGTGGCGAGCGCGCGACGGTTCTCGGTGCCGGCGGGGGTGCCGTCGGTCGTGATGTCCTTCGCCATGATGTGGTTGAAGCCCTTGACGACCTTGCTGGTCGGCAGGTGGCGCTGCAGCATCTGGTTCACCGTGTCGACGCCGTTGTCGAGCGCCTCGATGTGGCCGTCGCGCTCGAAGTAGTAGTTGTTGGTGTCGATCACGATCTTGCCGGCGAGCTCGTCGACGGGGATCGACGGGATGGCCCCGAGCGGGACCGTGACGACCACGACCTCGCCGGCGGCCGCCGCCTCCTGTGCCGTCGCCGCCTTCGCCTTCGCGCCGAGCTCGCCGACGAGGTCGGTAAGGGTCTCGGGTCCGCGCGAGTTGCTGATCACGACGTCGTGGCCGAGCCCGATGACCGCGCGTGCGACCTGGCTGCCGATGTTCCCTGCTCCGATGATTCCGATCGTTGTCATGTCCCCAGTCAACGACCGAGGGCCTGAACCTGCTCCCAGGTGCACGGGCGACGGGGTACGCCGGAGGCGCGTCAGCCGGTGGGCGTGCCGGAGAGGGCCCAGGCGGTGGTCGACACGCGTCCTCCTGAGATGTCGGTGTCGACCTCCACGAGCTGACGCTCGGCGCCGGCGTAGGCCGCGACGTAGGCGAATCCGGCGGGCTCGACGCCTCCCGAGCCGGCCGCGCGCCAGGTCAGGGTGATCTGCGCGGTCCCACCGGCGGGCACGTCGATCGCCTGCGGCCCGGCGTCGTCGGCCAGCATGCCGCCGCCGTGGTCGACCGTGACGTCGAGCGGGTTCTGCAGGATGTCGCTGAACGCCAGATCGGGGCAACCGTCGAGCACGCAGGAGGCGTCGCTCACGTTGGTCGCGGTCAGCACGAGCGCACGCGACCCCAGGGCGGCCTGTGCCTGCCCGGCCGAGAACGTGAGCTGGCCGGAGGTGCACCAGAGCGGGTCGATGTCGTGATAGCCCGGTGCCACGAGCGGCAGGGGCGTGACGGTCGGGATCGGCTCCTGCCGAGCGGCGTCCGCGTCGTCGTAGCCGGCCTGGCGGGCGACGTCGCCGATCGGCGACACGACGACCCCGCCGACGGCGGCGGCCAGGAACACGGCCGCGCCGAGGGGCACGAGCAGCCGGCGTCGAAACGGCAGGAGCACGGGGTCGTCGGTCGCGGTTCGTGTGTCGTCGGCGTCATCGTCGGCCGGCACGCCTGCGGAACCGACCGCAGCGGACACGGGCGCGTCGACGGCGCGGACGTCGAGAGCTCGGGCGACGAGCGCCGGGACCCAGCCCCAGACGACGCCCCACTGCGCGATCTGCGACAGGTTGCCGAAGCCCGGGCCGGTCAGGTACCCGGCCTGGGCCGACTGGACGACGAACACGACGACCGGCACGGACGCGACCGCGACGCCGGCGGCCACCGCCACGAACCAGTACGCGGCCACGCCGACTCCAGCGCGCTGAACGTCGGAGGGACGGCGCCGCACGAGCGCGAGGAGTCCTGAATACGCGCCGCCGAGCGCCAGGGCCGACAGGGCGGCCGACACGGCTCCCCAGGGGAACGGCGCGGCGAGATCGACGAACCACACCGTCGACGGGGCCAACAGCGACACGAGACCGCCGATGGTGCCCGAGTCGGCGCCGGTCGCCCGCTGGTTGATCAGGCCGCTGAGGAGCCAGGCGACGGCAGCCACGGCTCCCGGCGCGAACGAACGGACCAAGCGCATGACGAGACTCCCCCAGGAGCCGTCGGTCGCGCCTCCTCGTCGACCCTATGTCACGTGTCCGGTGTCCCGAGACTCCTGACGATCCACCGTTGCGCGCCACCCCCGACGTGGCCTATCGTTTATCGATACTAACGATCATCGATATGAGAGGCGGCTCCCATGAGCGACCCCACACCACCCGAGATCTCGCGACCCGACGGGCACTCCGGACGGGCGGGCGTCCGCGCCGGGGCGGGGCGCCGGTCCGACCGGGCCGATCTCGTCGCCGCCCTGACGCTCGGCCTCGTGGCGGCGGGCGTCGTCGTCGTCCGCCTGATCGTCCGACTCGTCGAGGTCTTCGGAGGCGGCCGCATCGCCGTCCCGGTGACGTTCGTCCCGACCGAGGCGCGGGTCGCCGGGTCATCCGTGGCCGTCACCGTCGACGGCGGCACCGTCTCGGTCGGCACCGCAGGGCCGGGCACGATCGTGAGCATCGTGCTGGCCGAGGTCGTCCCCGCCGTCGCAGCCGTCGTCGTCATCGCCTGCGCCATCGGCCTCGTCCGCCGGCTGATGGACGGGCGCGCGTTCGCCCCGGGGACATCCCGTCTCGTGTCGATCGCATCGATGGCGATCCTGGTCGGCTGGGTCGCGGCGACGCTGTTCGGCACGATGGCGTCCAACGGCGCGCTGGCCGCCGCCTCCGCCGACCCCGTCGACACGTCGGCGTCGTTCGCGCAGCATGTGTCGTGGCTGCCGTTCCTCGCCGCCGTCGGGGTCGGAGCCCTCGCGATCGCGTTCCGCTCGGGCGAGCGGCTGCAGGTCGACTCCGACGGACTCGTCTGATGCCGGTCGATCAGGACGTCGACGCCCACGGCGTGCACTGCCGCCTCGACGAGCTGCTCGCCGACCGCGGCATCACCCTGACCCGGCTGAGCGAGCTCGTCGGCGTCAGTGTCGTGAACCTCTCCGTCCTGAAGAACGACCGCGCGAAGGCGATCCGCTTCTCGACGCTGACGGCGATCTGCCGTGCGCTCGACTGCACCGTCGGCGACCTGCTCGAGGTGACGCCCGCCCGCTGAGAGCGCGTCGGGAGTTCAGGCCTACAGTGATCCCTCGAACCCGAGGAGGCGCGGCATGGGACGACAGTCAGCCTCGCAACGAGACGCGAGCGACGCGGCGAACACGGAGCGCGTCTGTGCATCGTGCGGTCGACGCATGCCGGCGAACGCCGCCGACGACGCGCGCTGGTGCTCGGCCGCGTGCCGCCGACACCGGATCGACGAGACCGACCGGGAACTCGAGCGCACGATCGACTCCCTGCTCGACCAACGAGCCCACGACGCGACGATCTGTCCGTCCGAGGCGGCACGAGCAGTCGGCGGGGACGACTGGCGCGACCTGATGGAGCCCGCCCGCCGGGCCGCACGACGACTCGTCGCGGCGGGTCAGGCGGAGATCACCCAGAAGGGCGCCGTCGTCGACCCGTCGACCGCGAAGGGCCCGATCCGCATCCGCCGCCCGCGCTGACGCCGACGCGCGCAGCGCGGCGCAGCGCGGCGCAGCGCGGCGCTACTCGCGCTGCGTCCCGGCGAACGTCTCCGCGGCCTTGATGTCGGCCTTCGTCGGGATCTCGTCCTCGACGCGGTCGCCGTTCGGCCGCACCGGCCGCACGTCCCCGACGATCGGCACCGCGCGCTTGTACGCGAACACGGCGTAACGGGTGATGAAGTGCATCATCGTCGACAGGCGGTTGCCGTTGCCGAGCAGGCTGTAGATGTGGATGACGATCCAGGTGAACCAGGCCGTGATCCCCGTCATGGTGATGCCGCCGCGCAGCTCGGCGACGGCCGAGTTGCGACCGATCGTCGCCATCGTGCCGCGGTCGTGGTACTTGAACGCGCTCGTCGCCTTGCCCGCCAGCACCTTCAGCACCATGTCGGCGGCGTGCTTGCCGCCCTGCAGCGCCGGCTGGGCGAGCTGGGGCAGCGCGTCCTTGGCGGCGGCGATGTCGCCGGCGGCGAAGATGCGCTCGTGGCCCGAGACGCGGAGGTCGTCGTCGATCTGGATGCGTCCGCCGTCGCCCTGGGGCAGACCCCAGTCGCCGACCTCGGCGTGAGCCGCGACGCCGGTCGCCCAGACGATCAACTCGGCCGGGATCAGCTCGCCGCCCTTGACGACCACGCCCTTCGGCGTGACCTCTTCCACACCCGTGTTCAGGCGCAGCACGACACCGCGCTTGTCGAGGCTCTTCGCGGCGTAGCGACGCAGCTTCGGTGCGAACGGCTTGAGCAGTTCGGCACTGCGGTGCACGAGCGTGATCGTGATGCTGTTGCGGTCGATCTCGGGATACGCGGTGCGCAGGGCCTGATCGCGCAGCTCGGCGAGCGCGCCGGCGATCTCCACGCCGGTCGATCCGCCGCCGACGATGACGACCCGCACCTCCTCGGTGTCCTCGGCGGCGGCCGCCTTCTCGAGCTGGGTGAACAGCTCGTCGCGGATGCGGAGGGCCTGCGAGCGCGAGTACATCGACTTCGCGTACTCGCGGGCTCCCGGCGTACCGAAGTAGTTCGTGTTGACGCCGTTCGCGAGGATGAGCGCGTCGTACGCGATGCGCTCCCCGTCGGCGAGCTCGACCTGGCGGTCGTCGGCGTAGACCCGCTTGAGCAGGCCGTGCCGGAAGTCGACGTTGTCCTGCTTCGACCGGAAGCTCCGCAGGAAGTACGTCACGTCGCCGGCGTTCAGGCCGCCGGTCGCGACCTGGTACAGCAGCGGCTGGAACATGTTGTAGATGTGACGGTCGATCAGGGTGACCCGCACCGCCTCTTTCGCGAGGGCCTTCATCGCGGCGACGCCGGCGAAGCCTCCGCCGACGATCACGACGTGCGGCAGGCTCGGGTCGCTGAACGCCATGCGCTCGCCCCGCGTCGGCTCGGGTGCCGGGTGCGCCGGGCCGTGGGCCGTCGTCTCGCCTGCGGGTGTGCTGTCGCCAGCGGGGGTTGCCATCTCGAAAAGTCCTTCCCTGCCGAACCGGGAGGACGCTCGGGGCCCTGACCCCGCCGTCCACGAGGGTGCTCGTGCCCGGTTCGTCGTCATCGCCCGAACGGTGTGGCCGGCGGGTCGCGCCGACTGTTCCCCCACACCGTATCCCTCTTCGGCGCTCTCCTGAGCACCCGACCCCGACCCCCGAGGAGGCGCGGTGCCGGTTAACCGACACCTGTCGCCTGGCGAGAGGGTGGAGTGACGCGACGGCCTGCCGGGACGACGAACCGGCGGCCCGTCACGGGACACCGTGACGCGACCGCCGGTTCGCCCGAGGACGCGACGCGCCCGGGTCAGTGCACCATCGTGGGCACGTCGGACTCGGCGTCGGCCGCCGGGGCGACCTCACCCGCCTTGCGTCGGATGATCAGACCGCCGGCGAGGGCGACGCAGACGAGCGCGATCGCCGACACGAGGAAGGCGAGGTGGTACCCGTCGAGCGTCGCCTGGGCGACCAGTTCGGGCGTGGGGCGCTGACCCGCGAGCGAGTTCGCGACCGACGAGGCGAAGAGCGAGCTGAGCAACGCGGTGCCGATCGAGCCGCCGATCTGCTGGAACGTGTTCACGGCGGCGGATGCGACGCCGGCGTCCTGACGCTCGACGTTGCTCGTCGCGGTCGCCATGGCGGCCGAGAAGATCAGGCCCATGCCGAAGCCGAACACGACGAGTGCCGGGAAGACGACGCCCCAGTAGCCCGAGTCGAGCTGCAGGCGCTGGAAGAGCAGCATGCCCGCGGCCGCGACGAGGCCGCCGACGAAGATCTGCAGCTTGGCGCCGAAGCGGGGCAGCATGCGAGCGCCGACCAGGGCGGCACCGAGCGAGATCGACACGGGGATCGGCAGGAAGGCGAAGCCGGACTGCAGCGACGAGTAGCCGAGCGTCTGCTGCATGTAATAGGTCAGGAAGAGGAACACGCCGAACATGCCGATCGCGACGATCCCGATGGCGACGAGCGCGCCTCCCCGGTTACGGTCGAGCACGACCCGCAGCGGCAGCAGCGGGTGTGCCACGCGCGACTGGATGACGACGAACGCCGCGACGAGCAGCACGCCGACGGCCAGGAAGACGTACGTCAGACCGGCGTCCCAGCCGTTCGTCTCGGCGTACGAGAAGCCGTAGACGATGGCGACGAGGCCGAGCGTGATGGTGACGACGCCGGCGTAGTCGATACGCGGCTTCGTGGTGACGGCGACGGGCTTGATGTAGACGAACGCGCCGATGACGGCCGCGGCCGCGATCACGACGTTGACGAGGAGGCACCAGCGCCACGACGTGTACTCGGTCAGGACGCCGCCGAGCAGCAGGCCGATGGCACCGCCCGAGCCCGACAGGGCACCGAAGACGCCGAACGCGCGGGCGCGTTCCTTCGGGTCGGTGAACGTGGTCGTCAGCAGCGACAGGGCCGCGGGGGCGAGCAGCGCGCCGAACGCGCCCTGCAGGGCCCGCGCCGCGATGAGCAGCTCGAAGTTCGCCGCGATGCCGCCGAGCGCCGACGCCAGGGCGAAGCCGATCAGGCCGATCACGAACGTGCGACGACGGCCGAACAGGTCGGAGAGCCGACCACCGAGCAGCAGCAGGCTGCCGAAGGCGAGAGAGTAGGCCGTGACGACCCACTGGCGCAGGTCGTCGCCGAAGCCGAGGTCGGTCTGGGCGCTCGGCAGGGCGATGTTCACGATGGTCGCGTCGAGCACGACCATCAATTGGGCGAGGCCGATCACGGCGAGGGCGAGCCAGCGGTGATCGCGGCCCTTCGCGGTGCCGGCGGACAAGGGGGACGCAGCGGTCATGAGGTGTACTTCCGGTTCAGACGGGACGAGAGAAAGGGAGGAGCAGGAGGGGGACCCAGATGTCGCCATCGACCGACTGGACGCGGAGCGCAGTGGCTCCATTCTGCACAAGCTGCACCGAGATGTGATCTATTCCCACGTTGTCGACACCGGCACCGCTCGATACCGACACCACCCGACACCGGCACCGCTCGACACCTGCACCGCCTCGAGATCTGGCACGATCTCTGCATGCCCGACTCGCGCCTCCTGAACACCCCTCGCCTGCTGCTCGTCGACGTCAGCGACGAGGCCCGCGCCGACGCCGCCTACGGCGCCTCCCTGCGCGAGCTGAGCGCGAACGTCGCCGCGACCGCCGCCGACCTCGGCTTCGAGGTGCGCCGCGTCACGGCCGACACGGCCGGGCCCGACGGACTCGAGGAGGCGCTGGCCGACTGCGACGCCGTGCTCCTGACCGGCGGAGAGGACGTCGACCCCGAGCTCTACGGCGGCGAGGTCGACTACCCGCACCGCGAGCAGGTCTTCACCGACGCCGACCGCGCGCAGATCGCTCTCGTGACGAGCGCCGTGGAGGCACGGGTCCCGCTGATCGGCATCTGTCGCGGCATGCAGGTGGTCAACGTGGCCCTCGGCGGAGACCTCGTGCAGCACCTGCACGACGGCGGTCACGTGCGGGAGGGTCAGGCCGACTCGATGCTCGACCACGACGTCACCCTCGACGCCGGCAGCTCGCTCGCCGACGTGCTCGGCGCGACGTCGCTGAGCGTCCGCAGCTCGCACCACCAGGCCGTCGACCGACCGGGGGACGGTCTCGTGGTCGTGGCCCGCGCCTCCGACGGCACGGTCGAGGCCGTCGAGCACGAGTCGGCGCCGCTCTGGGCCGTGCAGTGGCACCCCGAAGACTCGGGCTCGACCGGCACGGTTCTGCGCGACCTGCTGACCGCGGCGCGCGAGCGCGCGCCCCGCTGACGACCCTCGGGGCGAATCGGCCATATCGCTCGCGCCCCGAGCGGTGCATCATGTCGCTATGCCCACACACGGAGGCCCCGCAGCGCCGTTCCCCGAGGGCGACGAGCCCGTGCTCGTCGTCGAGGTGCACCTGCCGATCGACGCGGACGGCGGGTCGGCCGACTCGATCGACCGCATCGAGGAGTTCCTGTCCCGGCACGCCGACCAATGGTTCGACGACGGCGAGGAGGTCGGCGACGACTTCGTCTGGCCGCTCTCCAACGGCAGCCGCGCCGAGCTGCTCGAGCTGGCGGCCGACATCGCGGCACTGCCGGGGCTGCCCGACGGCCTGTTCGCCGTGGTCACCGACTCCGACGACCTGTTCTCGGACGACGGCGACGCCATCCCCCTCCTGTGAGTCGGGGCAGGCCGGCGCGAGCCGGTGGCGCGCGCGCCGTCCGACGCTCGATCGGGGGCCGTCACCCCGAGGAGGCGCGGGTCGGCTCCGCGTTACAGTGAGAATTCCGAGAGGAGTCCGAGTGGGTGACAACGAGCCGCAGCCGTCGGCGGTGACGACCGTGCACTCCGTCGACGACCACGAGATCATGTCGCTCGCCATCGAGCAGATGCTCGCGCCGGCCGCCGACCTCGAGTTCGGCGTCGCCGCGATCACCGTCGACGGCCTCCTCGAGCGCTGCCCCGATCTGCGGGGGCACCTCGTCCTGCTCGACCTGCGACTCGGCGACGGCTCCTCGCCCCGGACGAACGCCGATCGGCTCATCGCGGCCGGAGCCGGCGTGATCGGCTTCACCTCGGGCGAGAACCCGTATCTCGTGCGTCTCGTGTCGCAGACCGAGGCCCTCGGCGTCGTCTCGAAGGCCACGTCGGCCGAGCGGCTCGTCGCGATGCTGCGCCGCGCCTCCGCCGGCGATCCGATCGTCTCGACGGAGTGGGCCGCGGCCGTCGAGTCGGACCCGCTGCTGCCCGACGCCGGGTTGAGTCCTCAGGAGCAGAACGTCCTCCGCCTGTTCGCTGCCGGCCACAAGGCGGTCACGGTCGCCGACGCGGCGGACATCGCGGTCGGCACGGTCGACGACTACGTGCGGCGCATCCGACGCAAGTACGCGATGATCGGCCGGCCCGCGGCCACGAAGGTCGATCTGTACAAGCGCGCCCTCGAAGACGGATTCCTGCCCGTGCCCGGGCAGGAGCGGTGAACGCCGCCCGACGCCGACGAGGTCTCGGGAGCGTCGACGGCACCGCCCGCGTCATCGCGCTGGCCTTCGGCCTCGGCTCGCTGATCTTCGCCGGGCTCGCGCTGCCCTCCCTCGTGACGCAGGCCCCGCTGATCGGCGAGGGCTGGACGATCGCGGCGGCCGCGGTGACCTTCGGCGCGCCGGCCGTCGTGCTCGTCGCCGGGCTCGCCCGTCGGCTCCGCCTCGTGACCATAGCCGGGCGCGTGACGACCATCGGCGTGACGCTGGCCCTGCTCACGCTGCCCCTGCTCACCGAGACGCCGTCGATGTCGGATGCCCTCGGCACCCCCTGGCTGCTCGGCGTGACGGCCATCGGCACGTCTGCGGCGGCGATGTCGTTCGGCCCCCGCGTCACGAGCGTCGTCCTCGTCGCCACCGCCGTCGCCGTGGTCCTCGACCGCATCGTCCTGCACACCGAGCCGGGCATCGAGGCGATTGCCGTGCAGGACGGGCTCTACGCGTTCTGCTTCGACCTCATCCTCGCGAGTCTCATCCTGCTCGCCCGACGATCGGCCGTCGACGTGGACGAGGCCGTCGCCTCGGCGGCCCGCGTCGCCGCCGCGGCCTCGGCGGCGCGAGCCCGCGACGAGGAGCGCGTGCGTATCTCCTCCCTCGTGCACGACCGGGTGCTCAGCACGCTGCTCGTCGCCGCGCAGGCCCCCGCCGGTCTGGCCGCGGCCGCGTCGGCGGAGGCCGAGCGCACCCTGCGCGACCTCGACCGGCTCATCACGTCGCCCGCCTCGAACTCGCCGGTGCCGGCTCGCGACCTGGCGTGGTCGCTGCAGAGCGACATGACGTCGATCGTGCCGTCGGCCGTCTTCAGCCACGAGGTCGACGCCGACGCGATGGTCGACGCCGGTCTCGCGACGGCGGTTCGTGAGGCCGCGTCGGAGGCGCTCCGCAACTCCCGCGCGCACGCCTCGGACGGCACGACACCCGTCAACCGGGCCCTGCACGTCGCGATCACGAGCGACTCGGGCACGATCTCGGTGCTGGACGACGGGCGCGGCTTCGACCCCGAGCACCTCGACGGCGACCGTCTCGGCCTGTCCCTGAGCATCCGACGACGGGTGGCCGCGCAGCAGGGTGCCGACGTGGTGGTCGTCTCCCGGCCCGGTGTCGGGACGCGCGTCGAGATCAGCTGGCGGCGACCGTGACGCGCGTCCCCGGTGCCGTCGGGCACGAGCCGTCCTCCCTCGACCGCGCGCACCTCCCCCTCCCCCGAGGCACGGCGATCGTCGTCGCCACGGTGTTCGTGGCGACGCACGTCGTGATCTCGGTCATGTCCGCCTCCGGGGCCACCGATCCGCGGCAGTGGCTCGCGCTGGCCGCCGTCGCCGTCGCCGCCGGTCTCGTCGTCGCACAGGCCCCGAGGCGTCTCGGCCGCGTGTCCGCCTGGACCGCGGTCGCCCTGACGACCCTCGTGACCCTCCTACTCGTCCTCGGGCTGTCACCGAGCCCGGGGCAGCCCGGCTTCACCGCCTGGCACCTGGGTGCCGTGTCCCTCCTGCTGTTCAGCATCGCCGTGCGCGGCAGATTCCTCGCCGCCTGCACCGGCCAGCTGCTCGTCATCGTCATCGGCATCACGTGGGGCGTCGTGGCGGCGGACGACGCCGGGCAGGGTTTCGACCTCGTCATCCGACACGTCGGCACCTTCGTGATCGGCATGGTGTTCGCGTTCGGTCTACGCCGTCTCGCCGGCGACCTCGGCCGTGCCCGCGAGGTCGAGGCCGAGCGCCGCGCCGAGGCCGTCGTGGAGCGGGCCCGGGCCGACGAGCGTCGCCACGAGACGCAACGCCTCCTCGCCGTCGCGGGGCCGGCGCTCGAGGCGATCACGCGGCAGGCCGAGTCGTCGGCCGAGCAGCGCCTGATCTACCTGACGGTCGAGGCGGCTCTGCGCGACGCGCTCCGAGGCCGCCTGCTCAGTCGTGAGCCGGTCATCGAGGAGGCGCGGCTCGCCCGCCGCCGCGGGGTCCGCGTCCTGCTGCTGGACGACTCCGGCGTGGACGCCCCGGACGACGTCGCCGACCAGGCGGCGCTGTGGGTCGCCGCGCGCCTCCGTGCCGTCCAGGGGGATTCCTTCACGGCTCGGATCACCCGGGTGAGGCCGCCTGCTGCCGGCTCCGCGCCTCCTCTCGGTGCCGAGGCGGAGGGTGGCGCAGCGGCCGCTGACGGCACAGAGGTCGTCGGGCGCGAGCTGCTCGAGCTCTCCGTGGTCGACTCGACAGGACACATGGTGATGACGCTCGATGCGGCCGGCTCGCCGGAGAGCGTCACCCTGCCGGTCGGCGGATGGGGCGCCACCCGTACCCCGTCTCGTCCCCTGAAGGGGGGCCAATGATTTACGGGGCTTGAACCATACCGAGGGGTAGGGAAGAGTCGTCCTGCGAGCCGAACGCGTGACGGTTCTCGAGCGGCCGCCCCTCACGGGGTGACGATCGAGACCGGAGGCGGCGTGGGTGCGAGTCGAGAGAGGTAACCGACCGCGCTGATCACACCGCCGGATGAGAGTCCGCACGACACGGCCGCGGGGGGAACTGGTCGCCGGAGCCAGATCCGCGGGGGGCGGATCGGCTCCGGCGACCCAGACCTGCCCCCTGCGGGGGCGCCGGGCCGAGTCTCGGCCGGTAGCGGTCAGCGGCGCAGCGGTCAGCGGTCAGCCGTCAGCGGTCAGCCGTCAGCGGTCAGCGGCGCAGCGTCTCGCTCGGCTTCTCGCCGAACTTGGCGGCGTAGGCGGCGGCGAACCGCCCGAGGTGCAGGAACCCCCACCGCGTGGCGACCTCCGACACCGTGGCGTCGTCCGGGTGCAGGTTGAGCAGTTCGGCGCGGACGTGCTCGAGGCGCAGCACCCGCAGGTACTCGGTCGGCGTCATGTCGAGTTGACGACTGAACGCCTGCTGCAGACCGCGCGGCGTCATGCCGACGGCCTCGGCGACGTCGCTCGTCGAGATGGGCAGCCGCACGTTGGCGTGCAGATACTCGACGGCTTCCCGGAGGCGCGCGTGACGCGGGTCGCGGAGGGCCGGCGCGACACCGATCGACTCGTGCGCGAACGTGTCGAGCAGTGTCAGGGCCGCGAGCCGTTTGATCTCGGCCTGCATCAGCAGCGATGGAGGTGTCGGGCCCAGCACGGTCTTGGCGACCTGCGACACCGCACGCCGCCAGCGCAGCAGCGACCGCTCGTCGGGGACGGCCTGGTGGTCGAAGTGGATCGGCCCGGCCAACACGCCCTCGTGCTCGACGGCGATCTGCTCGAGGTACCCGGCCCTGAAGTGGATGAGGTTCTGCCGGTAGTCGGCCATGTCGAAGGCGAAGACCTTGCCGGTGGGGAACATCGCCGGGCGGCCGATCTCGAACTCGACCTCGTCGGCGCCGAGGTCCATGACGCCCTCGCCCGCGGTGAGCCACGCGACGATGTACTCGTTCTGCGGCTGGATCTGACCGGCGACGGACCCGAGGAACATCGACGACCGCAGCGTCATGTCGGCATCCCCGGTGACGGTGTACCGGTACGCGAACGAGCTCTCGGTCGTGTCGGTGGCGAAGCTGTCGCCGTTGTACCCGGCTTCGTACATGGCGCGGGCCTGGTCGATGTCCCGACCGGCCATCTCGGAGCGCACCCGCGCGTCGTCTTCCGTGGTCACGGGGGAATGATGCCACGAGTCGGCGGAGACTCCGCACCCCGCCGTCGCCCCCAACCCCGCTGCGGAGCACGAACCCCGTTCGACAGGGGTTCATGCTCCGCACCGGGGTTCTCCGCGGGGCGGGCGCTACAGCGCGAGCGCCAGCCGGTCGAGGTTGAGGTAGTTCGCGTCGCCGGCGCCGTACGACAGCGTGATCGTGTTGTGACCCGGCACGAGGGTGACCGTGGTCGACACGTCGGTCCAGGCGTCCCAGGCGGAGGTCCCCGCGAAGGCGACCGGCGTCGGTGCGGCACCGTTCACGGCGAGCAAGCGCGTCGCCGCACCGGCCCCCGCCGCGTAGCGCAGGTCGACGGCGTAGGTGCCGCCGTCGACGACGTTGACGTCGAACGTGACACTCGTCCCGCTCGCGTTCCAGCCCGCGAGATAACCGCGCCCGCTGCGCCCCGCCGCCGTGCTCTCGGAGTCGACGCCCGACCGCAGCGCGTTCTCGGCCTCGTACACGCCGGAGCCCTCGACGACACCGGTGTACCCGTCGGGCGACGCCTGCTGCAGGATCGCCACGGTCGCGGCCGCCGCCAGACTCTGCAGCGGGGTGGTCGACGACTCAGGGGTGGGGGCCGACCAGTCGTAGCCGCCGATGCCCGCGCCGTCGACATGGTTCGCCGCCTGCGTCGCATTGGCCGTCAGGAACGCCTCGTACTGCGTCTGCCCCGCCTGATCGATCAGCGCACGGATGTTGCGGGTCAGGATCGCCTTGAAGCCTCCCGTGTCGTCGACGCCCTCCCGGAGCAGCGTGCCCGACGACGTGAGGTTGTCGACGGCCCAGTCGACCACCTGGGTGGCATCCGTCAGGTACGCCGGCGAGCCGCTGTCGAGGTAGAGCTCGAGGGCGGCCCCGGCGAAGTTCCCCTGGTTGTAGGTCCAGTCCCAGTCCTTGTACTCGTTGTTCCCCGAGACGTGGTCGCGCAGGTGTCCTGCATTGTCGAAGTTCGTGTCGAGCCAGCCGAAGAGCCGCAGGGCCGTCGTCCGGTACTCCTGATCCCCCGTCGCCGCGTAGAGGCGCATGGCCGTGTAGACGGCCGTCGCGTTCGTGGCGACGTTCTTCTCGTTGCGCGAGCCGTCGCCGACGTCGACGTTCTTCCACCAGATGCCGCCGCCGTAGGTCGTGTCCTCGTAGGGCGCGATGAACGCGAACATCTCCTGCGCCGACGCCAGGTAGCGCGCCTCGCCGGTCAGCTCGTACGCCCGGATGCTGCCGCGGGCCCACCAGCCGATGTCGTCGTTCCAGTCGTTCTCGCGGAAGTCGGGGTACTGCGCCTGGAACCCGTCGAACACGTCGTCGATCATCGCCCGCGAGGTCGCGTCGCCGGTGCGCTCGTAGCGGTCCATCACCGTCTCCCAGAGCTGCGCCTCCCACCAGTAGTCGGTGTAGAGACCGCCCTGCGGCCCGTGCGCGTGCCCCGCGTGCACCTGGTGGTCGCTGTACGTGAAGAAGTAGTCGGCCGCGTCGTCCCAGTAGACGTCGACGAAGTCGTCGAACGCGCGCGTGGCCTGGTCGGCGGTGAAGGCGGCCGCCGGCTCGGGCGCCTGGAGCGGCACCGCGAGCGCGAGGCCCGCGATCGCCGCGACGGCGAGCAGGTGTTTCCGGGTCATCGTTCCTCCTTGAACGCAAAAAGTATATTGATTTGCGAGTATGACCCCGGCCTCCATCAGCGTCAATGCCTGCTCGCAAAGTCGCCATAAAGCCGAGCAATCAAGGAGGCGCGAGTCGCTTTGGCGAGTCCGATTCACGATCGTGACCAAAAAAGACTTGCTTGAGCATATTCAACATGCACAATAGGAAGACGGCGACGCGGCCTCGAACGGAGGGCGCGAGCCTTCTCGACGAGGAGAACGCAGTGAGCCCAACCCCCGACCGTTCGCGGACGACCGCCCCGTGGATCACCGATCTGGTCCGCTCCGCCACGACCGCCGTCGCCGAGCGCACCGACGACCGGGTGGCCGCCGTGTTCGCCCGCTGCTTCGCGGACACGCTCGAGTCGACCATGACGCCACTCGACGACGGCACCGTGTTCGTGCTCACCGGTGACATCCCGGCCATGTGGCTCCGCGACTCGAGCACGCAGCTCACCCCGTACCTCCACTTCGCCGACTCGTCTCCCGAGCTCGCCGACCTGCTCGTCGCGATCAACCGTCGGCAACTCGACGACCTCGCCCACGACCCGTACGCGAACGCGTTCAACTCGGGACCGACGGGTGCAGGCCACCAGGGCGATGCGACGGACTCGTCACCGCGCATCTGGGAGCGCAAGTACGAGATCGACTCGCTGTGCTACCCGCTGCGACTCGCGAGCGACATCCATCGGGCGACCGGCCGCACCGACCACCTCGACGGGCGCTACGTCGGCGCCGTGCGGCGGGTGCTCGACCTCTGGCGCGTGGAGCAGGATCACGAGAACCGGTCGCCGTACCGGTTCGAGCGCCACGACGGCCCGTCGACCGACACCCTCGTCCGCGAGGGGCGTGGCTCGCTCACGGCGCCCACCGGCCTGTCCTGGTCGGCCTTCCGCCCGAGCGACGACGCCTGCGTCCTCGGCTACAACGTGCCCGGAAACGCGTTCGCCGCGACCGTGCTCGCCGACGTCGAGCGGATCGCGACCGAGGTGCTGCTCGACGGCGGCCTCGCAGCCGAGGCGGCGGCGCTCCGCGGCGAGATCGAACGCGGCATCCGCGAGCACGCCGTCGTCGCGACGCCGTCGCACGGCGACGTCTACGCCTACGAGGTCGACGGCCTCGGCGGCCGGCTGCTGATGGACGACGCCAACGTGCCGAGCCTGCTGTCCCTGCCGCTGCTCGGCTTCTGCGGGCCCGACGACCCGCTGTACCTCGCCACCCGTGCGTTCGTCCTGAGTTCGCACAATCCCACGTACTCGATCGGGTCGGCGGCGCGGGGCGTCGGCAGCCCGCACACGCCCGACGACCACATCTGGCCGATCGCGCTGGCGGTCGAGGGCCTCACGAGCACCGACCCCGACGAGAAGCACCGCCTGCTCGCGACCCTCCTGTCGACGGACGCCGGGACGTCGGCCATGCACGAGTCGTTCCACAAGGACGATCCGGACGTCTTCACCCGGCCCTGGTTCTCATGGGCGAATGCGATGTTCTGCGAGTTGGTCCTGGACGTCGCCGGGCTCCGCACGGTCCGCCGCGAGGCGCTCCCCGCCGCGACGGCCCTCGGAGGCACACGATGACCACGACCTCGACCGCCCCGCCGTCGCTGCCTCAGGGCGCGCTGCCGAGCGATGTCGTCGACTCGCCCGGTGCCGCCGGGGGCCGACGCGACACGCGCCTCCTCGGTGGATCGGGCAAGCGACCGCCGCACCCGACGGCGCGACAGATGCGCTGGAACGCCTGGCTCTTCCTGGCGGTGCCGCTGGCCCTCTTCGCGGTCTTCATGCTGCTGCCGGTGGTCATCGCCGGGGTGATCAGCTTCACCGACTACGCGATCGTCGGCGAGACGGCGTGGGTCGGCCTCGACAACTACGCGCGGATCTTCCAGGACGCGTTCTTCTGGATCGCCCTGCGGAACACCGCCTACTACACGCTGCTCTACGTGCCCCTCGGGCTCGTCATCGCGCTGGGCGCCGCCGTGCTGCTCAACCGGGGCCGACGAGCGGTGCGGTTGTTCAGGACGCTGTTCTACATCCCCGTCGTCTCGTCCACCGTCGCGACCGCGACGATCTGGTACTGGCTGCTCAACCCGCAGAAGGGGCTGCTCAACATGGCCCTCGGCTGGTTCGGCATCGACGGGCCGGCCTGGCTGTACGACTCGCAATGGGCGATGCCGGCCATCGTGCTGATGAGCGTCTGGGCCGGGTTCGGCGCCAACATGATCATCTTCCTCGGCGGCCTGCAGGGCGTGCCGGGCGACCTCTACGAGGCGGCCAGGCTCGACGGCGCGAACGCGTGGCAGCAATTCAGGTACGTGACGCTGCCGTCACTGTCGCGCACGACCTTCCTCGTGTCGACGCTGCTCATCATCGGGGCGTTCCAGGTCTTCGACCAGGCCTACGTGCTCACGAAGGGCGGGCCCGGCAACTCGACGGTCACGATGGTCTACTACATCTACAACAAGGGCTTCGGAGCCCTCGAGATGGGCTACGCCTCCGCCCTCTCGTTCGTGCTGTTCGTGATCATCCTGACGTTCTCGCTCGCCAACGCACGCTTGAGCAGACCACGCTCCGACGGCGGGGAGCGCCGGCCCCGCCGGTCGCGCCCGGCCCGCCGGACGAACCGCCGCGAGCTCGGGGCGGTGAGCGCACGATGACCGCGCTCACGAGGCCCGGCCGGGTCCGCGACGCGGCGGCTCCTGCCGTTCCGACGCGCCGCCCTCGCAGCCGCCGCTCCATCGTCGGGGCCGCCGTCTGGTACGTCGCCGTCGTCGTGCTCAGCGTCATCACGATCGCTCCCCTGGTCTGGACCCTGTCGACGTCGCTCAAGCCGGCGTCCGAGATCCTCGCCGGGGCGCTGAACCTCATCCCGTCGAGCCCGACCATCGAGAACTACCTGTCGGTGTTCGAGGACGTGCCGTTCGGTCGCTACTTCGTCAACTCGCTGGCGCTCGGCGTCGGCGGCGCGATCACGAACGTGTTCTTCGGCAGCCTCGGCGGGTACGCCCTCGCGAAGCTGAAGTTCCGCGGGCGCAACGGCGTGTTCGCCCTGTTCATCTCGTCGCTGATGATCCCGGGCATCGTCACGATGATCCCGACCTTCCTGATCCTCCGCGGGTTCCCGCTGTTCGGCGGCAACGACGTCCTCGGACAGGGTGGGCTCGGGCTGCTCAACACGTACGCGGCCGTGATCGTGCCGGGCGCGGCCGGTGCCTTCGCGGTGTTCTTCATGAAGCAGTTCTTCGAGACGCTGCCCGAGGAGATCGGCGAGGCCGCCCGGATCGACGGCGCGAGCGAGTTCCGCATCTTCGCGCAAATCTACCTGCCGCTGGCGAAGGCCGGCATGGCCGTGCTCGCGATCCTGAGCTTCCAGGCGGGGTGGAACAACTTCCTCTGGCCGCTCATCGTCCTGAACAACCCCGACCTGATGACGGTCCAGGTGGGGCTGTCCTCCTTCGTCAACAACTACGAGACGAGCTACGGCCCCCTGATGGCCGGGACGGTGGTCGCGAGCCTGCCCGTCCTGATCATCTTCATCGTCGCCCAGCGCTACATCATCGAGGGCGTCGCGCACGTGGGGGGCAAATGACCGACCGTCACCGGCTCGCGGTCGCCGACCCGAGCCTCCTGAATCCGACACCGCACCACCCGACACATCGAGGAGACATTCAATGAAGAAGATCGCCACCACCATCGCCGGGATCGCCCTGGCCACCGCGAGCGTCGTCGCGCTCTCGGGTTGCGGATCGAGCGGAGGAGGCGCGTCGAACGGCGCCGAGAAGGTCGTCATGTGGGGCTCGTGGTCGGGCGATCAGGTCGGCCAGCTCCAGGAGCAGGCCGACGCGTTCAACGCGTCGCAGGACGAGTACGAGGTGTCGTACGTCGCGCAGGAGCTCGTCGAGGAGAAACTGCTGACGGCGCTGGCCGGCGGCGAGGTGCCCGACGTCGTCCTGTGGGACCGCTACGCGACCTCGCTCTACGCCCCGAAGGGCGCGCTGACGCCCATCGACGACTACGTCTCGAAGGACTCCATCGACCTCGACGCGTTCTACCAGCCCGCCGTCGGCGAGATGAAGGTCGACGACCAGCTGTACGGCCTGCCGTTGCTCGTCGACAACCGCTCGATCTTCTACAACAAGACGCAGCTGGCCGAGGCGGGGCTGACGCCCCCGACGACCTGGGACGAGCTCAAGACCGACGCGATCGCGCTCACGCAGAAGAACGGCGGCAAGCTGAGCCGTGCGGGCTTCGACCTCAGCGACCCGGGCCTGTTCAACCAGTACCTCGCCCAAGCGGGCGGCTCGCTGCTCAACGCCGACGAGACGAAGACGGCCTTCAACAGCCCCGAGGGCCTCGAGGTGCTCGACTTCTGGAAGAGCCTGATGGACGCCGGCGTCTACACCCAGGGCTTCGGCGACGGGGCGACCCCGTTCGCCGAGGGCACCATGTCGATGACGTACGACGGCCCCTGGGCGCTGAGCACGCTCGACAAGGTCGACGGGCTGGACTACGGCGTGACTCCTCCGGTCGCGGGGCCGAACGGCGACAAGGGCGCGTACATGGGCGGCTTCGGCCTCGTCATCCCAAAGGGCGCCAAGCACGCCGACGGCGCGTGGGAATTCATGAAGTGGTGGGCGACGCAGCCCGAGAACGGCGTGAACTTCGGCAAGATCGCCGGTTGGATCCCGGCCAACATCGAGGCGGCCAACGACCCGTACTTCACCGAGGACCCGCACTACGCCGCCTTCATCGAGACGCTCGAGTACGCCAAGGTCCGCCCGAGCGTGAAGGGCTTCTCGGATGTCGAGGGCAAGGCCCTGATCCCCGCGCTCGAGCAGTTCCTCGGCGGTGAGCTGTCGGCGAAGCAGGCACTCGACCAGGCGCAGAAGCAGGGCGACCAGATTCTCGCCGAACAGCGCGGCTGACCCGCCTGAACACTCACCCACCCCTTCGAACGGAGCACGATGAACAGCAGCACCCTCGCCGACAGCACGGCGACCGCCCTCGACTGGTCGGCCCGGGCCGACGTCGCCCAGCGCAGTCTCGACCACTGGTTCGGCGCCGCCTGGCCGCAGTACCTCGAGAACAGTCACCCCGCCGGGACGGGCACACCCGAGACGTTCAACTACTGGTGGCTCGCGCACGTGCTCGACGCACGACTCGACGCCTACGAGCGGACGGGCGACGTCGGCTGGCGCGATCAGGCCGAGGAGACGTACCGCAACATCGTCGAGCGCAACGACGGTCAGCTCTTCAACGACTACTTCGACGACATGCTCTGGTTCGCCCTCGCGATCGTCCGTCTGCACCACGCGACCGGGCGCACGTCGTACCTCGACGACGCGCTCGCGATCTGGGACCACGTCGTCGCCGAGGGGTGGAACGACACCGGCGGCGAGAGCCTCGCCTGGCGCAAGCAGTCGCTGGCCTACAAGAACACGCCGGCGAACGGTCCCTTCGTGATCCTGTCGTTGCGACTGGAGCGAGAGACCCCCGGAGGCACGCGCGGGTTCCGCAGGTATGCCACGACCGCGCTCGCCTGGCTCGAGAGCACGTTGGTCGGGCCGGACGGGTTCGTCGAGGACGGTGTCAACCGCGAGGGTGACGGGCGGGTCGACACGCAGTGGCGGTTCACGTACAACCAGGGGCTCTACATCGGTGCCGCCGTCGAGTACGCCCGCACGACGGGCGACCGTTCGTGGCTCGACAAGGCCGTCCGGACGGCGCGCGTCGCGATCGACGAGCTCAGCGACGGGTCCGTCTTCCGAGACGAGGGCGACGGCGGCGACGAGGGCCTGTTCAAGGGGGTGTACTACCGCTATCTGGCCGAGCTCACGGCCGAACTGCCCGAGGCCGAGCGCGCGGAGTTCGACGACTTCGTGCGGCGCGGCACCGACCTGCTGTGGCGGACGGCCTTCGACGGCGAATGGCTGCGACCCGGCAACGACTGGTCGCGCGAGGCGGACGAGTCGATCCCGTACTCGACCCAGGTGAGCGCGATCATGGCGATCGAGCAGCGGGCACGCCTGGAGGAGCGGGGCGGTCGAGGCTGACACGGACGACCCGACCCGGGTGACCTGAAGCGGACGACGGGGTGGGTGCCGAGGCGCCCACCCCGTCGACGTGCGCGGAGGGGCGGACGCACGCCGCGCCTCCTGAGTTCGCCGCCGCCGGCGGCCCGACGCCGCGCGTCAGGCCGAGCGGAGCGTCGCCGGCGGCGGGGCGGTCGATGCGCCCTCAACCAACTCGGTCGGCAGAAGCACCCGGTCGATCGTGCCGGGCGAGGCGATCTGCGCCCGCACGGCCTCGATGGCGCGCTGGCCGATGACCGTCTGCTGTTGCCGCACATGGGTGAACCGGAACAGGCCGGTGTCGAACGCCGCGTCCGGGTGGTCGAAGCAGACCACCGACACGTCGTCCGGAATAGCCAGCCCGAGGCGACGGCACGCCTCGCGCAGCAGCAGGGCGATGTTGTACTCCGACGTCAGGTACGCCGTGATGTGCGGGTGGGCGGTCACGAAGTCCTGCAGCCGCTCGACGTCGTCCTCCATGCTCGTCGTGCTGCCGGGGATGGTCGAGGCGAGGGTCCGCAGTTCGGCCGTCTCGTCGAGGGTGTGCCGATAGGCGGCATGGGCGTGCACCCAGCCGTTGCGGCGCTCCTCGCTGGAGGTGACATGACTCGCCGCACTCACGAACGCGACGGTCTGGTGGCCGAGCTCGAAGAGGTGCCCGGTCGCCTGCATGGCCCCCGCGAGGTTGTCCGAGCGCACGGCCGAGACGGGGATGCCGTCGAACACCCGGTCGAGGATCACGAGCGGGAAGTGCTTCGTGACGAGCTCGAGGGCGGCCGGCGGGATGAACTCGGAGGAGCTCGGCTGCAGCACGAGCCCCGACACCCCCGACTCGATGAGCGACCGGATACTGGCGTCCTCGAGGTCGTGATCGCCCATGGACCGCATCAGGATGACGGGCTCGTCGACACCGGCTCCCGAGAGCAGCCCCTCGACGACGCGGCCGCCGAACGTGTCGTCGAAGTTCGTCACGACGCAGCCGATCAGGGGCCGGCGGGGTGCTGGGGCCGGCGCGGTCGACGCGTCGTCGGGGGTCGAGCTGGTCACGAAGGTGCCGAGCCGAGGGCGGCGCACGATGAACCCGTCGGTGCGCAGGAGGTCGAGCGCACGTTTGACGGTGATCGCGCTGACCGAGTACTCGGCCGACAGCTCCGCCTCGGACGGCAGCTTGTCGCCGACGGCATAGGTGCCGCCGACGATGCGACCGCGCAGTGCGTCGTAGACCTGGCGATAGAGCACGGCGCCTCCGTCGGGTGCTGGGGCCGCGGGGAGCGGCCGGCGAAAGAATATATTCAATCTACAGGCCTTCTCGGCTCCGATGCGGGAGCCGAGCCGCGCCTCCTAGGCGACAGGTGTAGTCTTAATGGGGACTCCATGCGAATACATGGAGTCTGGACTCGCCGCCCCGAACGAGCTCCGAGCCCTTCATCGTCGAAGTCAGGAGACCCCATGACCAGCACCGCCCGCTTCACCGACAAGGTCGTCCTCATCACCGGCGGAGGCTCCGGTCTCGGCCGTGCGACCGCGATCCGCCTCGCCTCCGAGGGGGCGAAGCTGTCGCTCGTCGACGTGTCCGAGCAGGGCCTCGCCGACACGGTCGCCGCCGTCACGGAGTCGACGCCCGACGCCGAGATCCTCACCGTCATCGCCGACGTGTCGAAAAAACAGGACGTCGAGAACTACGTCGCGAAGACCCTCGAGCGCTTCGGCTCGATCGACGGCTTCTTCAACAACGCCGGCATCGAGGGCCGCCAGAACCTGACGCAGGACTTCACGGTCGACGAGTTCGACAAGGTCGTCGCGATCAACCTGCGCGGCGTCTTCCTCGGACTCGAGAAGGTGCTGGCCGTGATGCGCGAGCAGGGCTCCGGCATGGTCGTCAACACGGCGAGCGTCGGCGGCATCACCGCCGTCGGCAACCAGTCGGGCTACGCGGCCGCCAAGCACGGCGTCGTCGGCCTGACGCGCAACTCGGGCATCGAGTACGCGCAGTTCGGCATCCGCATCAACGCGATCGCCCCCGGCGCCATCTGGACGCCGATGGTCGAGAACTCCATGAAGCAGATCGACGCCGAGAACCCGCGCCGCGCCGCCGAGGAGTTCATCCAGGGCAACCCGACGAAGCGCTACGGCGAGGCTCCCGAGATCGCGTCGGTCGTCGCGTTCCTGCTGTCGGACGACGCCGCGTACGTCAACGCCGTCGTGCTGCCGATCGACGGCGGGCAGTCGATCAAGTACTGAACGCGGCCGGGTCGGCGGCCCTCCTGCGCTGCCGACCCGCGCCTCCTGCGGTCTCGCGCGGCGGCGGCGGAACCTCGTTCTGATCGACGCACCTCGTTCTAGCGAGGTTCATCGATCAGAACGAGGTTCGCGGCACGGCACGGGAGGTTCCGGGCGCTGCGCACCCGGTTGCTAGCGTCGCAGAATGGCCGACATCCGATACCCCGCCCCGCTCATGCCGGGGTCCCGCATCGAGGTGCCCGCGCCCTCGATGGGCGTCCCCGACGAGTTGCAGCCGCGACTTCAGGAGGCGCGGGCCGCGTTGGTCGCACAGGATTACGACCTGCATCTACGCGAGCATGTTTCGCGGGGCGGACTCGTCCCGGCGAGCGCCGCCGAGCGTGCCGCCGACCTTCAGGCCGCCTTCGTCTCGCGCCCCGGAGCCGTCCTGCCGCCCTGGGGTGGCGAGCTCGCGATCGAGCTCGTCGACCGGCTCGACTGGCCGGCGATCGCCGAGGCCGGGTCGTGGTTCGTCGGCTGGTCGGACATCTCGACACTCCTGCTGCCGCTCACGCTGACGACCGGGCTCGCGACGATGCACGGGGCGAACCTGATGGACGAGCCGTGGGAGCTGCCGACCGAGTTCTGGCGCTGGACGCAGGTCGCCGCGCTGCACGAGGGCGAGTCGTTCAGTCAGGAGGCCGCGCCGTTCCGCCGATCACGCCCCTAGGGTGCGTGGGAGGATGAACCGCTCGACCGCCAGACGGCCTACGAGCAGCCGACCTCGTGGCGCTCGCTCGACGGACGCGATGTCGAGATGTCAGGAAGACTGATCGGCGGCTGCCTCGAGACGGTGTCGCTGCTCGCGGGCACGCCGTTCGGCGACGTCCCGGGATTCGCGGCGCGACACGCGCCCGAGGGGCTGATCGTCTACCTCGAAGCAGCCGAGTCGGGGCCCGTCGCCGTGGCGCGCCTCCTGACGTCCCTGCGCCTGGCCGGGTGGTTCGACCACGCGACGGGGGTATTGCTCGGCCGACCGGGTGCACCGGACGCGCCTGAGTTGTCGCACGACGACGCCGCGCGGCTCGCACTCGACGACCTCGACATCCCCGTGATCGTCGACGTCGACACGGGGCACCAGCCGCCGCAGCTGCCGCTCGTGAACGGGGCGCTGGCCGAGGTCGCACTGCGGGGCGGGCACGGCACGATCACGCAACGTCTCGTGCCGTAGCCGCACCGTCCTGCGTTGCCAACCCGCGCTCCTGCGGTCTCGCGGGGCGGCGGAACCTCGTTCTGGCCAACGCACCTCGTTACAGCGAGGTTCATTGGCCAGAACGAGGTTCGCGGCACGGCACGGGAGGTTCGGGGCGCTGCGCGGCAGGCACGCGCGGCGACACCGGGAGGCGCGCGCGGGCGACACCGTGCGCAACACTCCCCCGCGTGGTCGAAGATGGTCTCGTGACCGACTTCGAGACCTCCCGAACCTCACCCGACGGCCAGCCCACCCGCGCGCGCGACGGCCAGACCCGCACCGCCGTCAGTGGCGCGGTCGACACCGATCTGCGCTCCGACGTGCGGTTCCTCGGCAGCCTGCTCGGCCGCGTGCTGACCGAGGCGGTCGGCCCCGACCTGCTCGCCGACGTCGAGTCGCTACGCGCCGCCGTCATCGCGGCGTACGAAGGAGGCGGCGACGAGGTCCAGAAGTCGCGCGCGATCGTCGAGGCGTTCGATCACGACCGCGCCGAGCAGGTCGCCCGGGCGTTCACCGTGTACTTCCACCTCAGCAACCTCGCGGAGGAGCACCACCGCGTCCGCGTGCTCCGGCGTCGCGGCGGCGGCACGGACGGCCTCACCGCCACCGTGTCCCGACTCGCCGACGAGCTCGGCCCCGACGAGGCCGCGCGCCGCCTCGCCGACCTGAGGTTCCACCCCGTCTTCACGGCGCACCCGACCGAGGCCCGCCGCCGTGCCGTGGCGTCGACGATCCGCCGCATCAGCGACCTGCTCGATGAACGCGACCAGGCGCTCAACCCGGTGACGCTCGCAGAGAGCGAGCGGCGCCTCCTCGAGGACATCGACACGCTGTGGCGCACGTCGCCGATCCGTACGACGCGTCCGACGCCGCTGGACGAGGTCCGCACGGCGATGAACGTCTTCGACCAGACCCTGTTCGAGGTCGTGCCGCAGGTCTACCGCCTGCTCGACGACGGGCTGCACGGTGACACGGCCGGCCGCGAGCCCGCCGCGGCCCCCGCGTTCATGAAGCTCAGCAGCTGGATCGGCGGCGATCGCGACGGCAACCCGCACGTCACCGCCGAGGTCACCGCCGCTGCTGCCGAGATCGCGGCCGAGCACGTCCTGATCGGTCTGCAGCGCGCGACGACCCGCATCGGCAGCACGCTCACCCTCGACGAGAACGACACCCCGGCCGACCCCGACCTCGTCGCCCTCGCCGCCCGCCAGAAGGAGCTCGACGCCGACGCCGCCTCCCGCATCGGCATCCGCTCGCCGAACGAGAGCCACCGTCGCGTGCTGCTCTTCGTCGCGGCCCGGCTCGATGCGACGCGACGGGCCGACGGGGCGCCCGAGTCCCCTCTCGCCTACACCGACCCGGCCGAGCTGCTCGTCGAGCTGCGGGTCGTGCAGGCGTCGCTCCGGTCGGCCGGTGCGCACCGGGCCGCGAACGGCGAACTGCAGAACCTGATCTGGCAGGTCGAGACGTTCGGGTTCCACCTAGCCGAGCTCGAGGTGCGCCAGCACTCGCAGGTGCACCGC